>NZ_CP079822.1:978462-1304616 GCF_019334805.1 Rothia mucilaginosa | reverse complement strand
TCGTTCAGAAGTGCCACCGACGAATCGGTCCAGGCTATAGGTTTGGCCCTATAGATTCACATTTCGTCCTCGATAGTTCTTGGAGAAAAACGTAGTACTTGGGTCAGCTCACTCATCTAAATTCACCACTTCTTTGAAACGATCAAGGTTAGAGCGCGAGTGAAGGACAATCACAACCTGCTTGTCGCTGCCCTCGATAGCGCACGCCATCGATTCGAGCTCAGTGCGCTCCTCTGACGGAGTGAGACTCTTCAAGGTCTCATCAAGCAACACAAGCCGGGCAGCGCCGTCACGTAACACGGAACGCGCAAGCATGAGCCCGCTCGAATTCGATGCTTCAGATGCGAACGGATCGATATCTGGTACGATTACCACTTCGCCTTGGGGATACCGACGGTATAGAGCATCAAGCATGACGGACTTCCCCGCGCCAGTTGGTCCAATCAAGGCAACCATAGAACACCCAGAGTCAAGAACGCTCTCAAGCAGAGCCAGGTCAGCAGACCGCACGGGCGGATAAGAACGGTCGGCCCGGTACTCTTCAAGCATCCGAACACGCTCCGCAGTCAAGCTGACTACACCAACCTGTTGCAGCGTCTCCACCGTAGATTGGATGCCAGATGACAGAGTTACTGCAAAATATATTACGACCGCGGGAGCAACCACTGAGTTCGATCCTTCGACCATCAGTGCCAATACCACTGCAGAAACATTCAGTGACACCACAAGCGACTGAATCAGTCCCGTACGCAGTGCGTAGACGTTCGCCAACTGAATCGAGCTGCTGACGTATGCAGCCTCCGAATGAGCGTAGGCTTCTTCTCCAGCCCGACGCAGCCCTGCACTGACGGGCGCAGCGTGTAAGCCAGCCTGGGCACCAGCCACCCCGATGAAGTCACCTCGGCGATTGGCAGCCGTCGTCGAGGCAGGGAGAATCCACTTTGAACCCTGACGCATAGCAAGCATCGCTAGGGGTGCTACCGCCAACACAGCGATTATGAACAGCGGGGCGCCGGCCACTGCGCCTCCGATGAGCATAAAGGTCTGTAGAATGACCATAAATACCGAACCCAGGGCGCTAGGCACCGACATCTGAAGGTCGGAGAAGTCTTCACCCATCCGCCCCATGACCGCACCGCTTGTTCTAGGACTAGCGAATCGATCGAGCCTCCGTATAACCCGGTCGTGCAAATCGCTCAGCCTAGCGATGGGAGCCCAGTAGAGCGGACCAAAGAACATGACGGACCCAACAATTGCTGCCAGTGCGCAAGCAGCTGACACTCCAGCAACCTGAGCAGACAGCCCATCACTGTGAGCAATCGTCATTGCAAAAGCAACTTCGGATCCGCTCAAGAGTAGGGCGCCACACGTAATCCACACCAAATGCGGTCCAAACAACAACAGGGCCGATCGTCGGAATGTGGCACGCTTCGGCTCAGGGTCAGGAAGGTCCTGTCCCTCGCTCACATCCGTCGAACCAGCATCTGCCTCCTTAGCTGCCCCGGGGCTATGAGCCTGCAACTCAAGAGGGTCTACCCTCGCATCATTGCCGGGGGTGAAGGCACTCGGTACGTACTCCTCCGAGCTTGCCAGAAGTGTGCACGTTGGCACGCACTCTAAGATCCTCTCGGCAACCACTTCTCGTGCTACAGGATCAAGCGCTGCGAACGTATCGTCCAAAATTAGCCAGTCCGGTTTGTCTGCCAAAACGATAGCGACAGCAGCACGGTGTCTCTCTCCTGACGACAAGGTTGTTGCGTCTTGCCAGAACCGCCCGATCACATCCTCACTGAGCCCCATACCTAAAGCGAGGCTAGTGAACCGGGATACCTGATGTGGCGAAGCAGAAGCTCGCCACGCTGACAACACCGAATGGGACACTTCCGGGTTGCGTGGTACGAAAGCAGAATCGGGGGTGGTCACGGATGTGCGCAATGCTTCAGCGCGCTCAGACGTAGCGGCAAGCACCTCTCTAGAATTTGAAGGCTGCCCCACCCAGTCCTGCTGTTTAACCGTGCAATTTGGAGACGACTCGAGCTTGTCGAGCTCACGCATCATTGGCACAGCGAGCCGAATAACCCGATAGTTTACGATGTTGTTCTGCACCGCTGCGTACAGGTAGCGGGCTGCCAAAATAATTCCAACACCGAAATGAGCGGATGGCCAGAGCCACGCGCCGAGAACCGCAACCACAGCGAGCACCGCAGTTAGTGCTCCCCGTTCAAGGAATCCATTCAGGATCTGCAACGGGACTCGTCTGTGCAGAAGCTGCTCTTCGGTGTTTCGGATGCTAGCGACCTTGTCCAGGGCGGTACCCCAGCTGGGGATGCTTTGCCCTCGAGGCAGCGCGTTTGCTACACGCTGGATCCACTGCCGACGCTCTCCCTCTAGAGCGACGTACTGTTCCCATAGTCGGCCCACCAAGTTGATGAGACGGACGCTGACGAATACCAATCCAGTGATGAGCAACGCAGCGATGGCGCCGCTTGCACCATATAGCGCGAGCGAAGCCGCGAGAAAGGCAATAATCTGAACGGTTGAAACGGCGAAATCAACAACGAAGGCAAACTGGCTGATCTGTGCTGGGTATGTGAGAACATGTCCGTGAGCTTCCGGCGGATGGGATGACCTACCAAAGATGTCCCGGAAACGGCGGTATGTAAGCTGTCGAACCGCGATCGTGAGAATAAGCTCTTGGCGTTCCTTCACCCAGTACCCTAGGCTTTCAGCCAGGAAAGCGAAGATGAGTAACCAAATAGCACTGCCTGGGGTCCTCTCACCTGACGTTACCCGGCCGATACCTGCCGTAATCATCAGAGCCCCTGCAACATTCAGTAGGCCAGCGGTGAAGACGGTGAAGCTCGTGCTCGTTGGCGCGAATACCAAAGCAAGCCAGCGGATCCGTCTCGGCAGGTTCCGCGCTATCCTTTGATAGCGCACATACAAGTGCTCGATGGGCATGTCTCTCAGATGCAGGCTAGGAGCGCTCTGTGCTTCGCCCCGTCGCTTGTGATTGATTACTATTACGTTTCCAGTCATTCGGTATTCGAGTTCAGGTGTACGGCCTCGTTAAACCGCAAAATAGATATCCAGAATACTTTCTGGTGTTCTGAGTGGTGGAAGCACCCGGAAGCATTATGTCGCCTGACCCTAATGTAGCAGACATGGGATGAATCACACGGCGACTACAGGAGCCTTACACAATGGTGGCGTGAGCAGATGGATTACCACATACCGATACTTATGTCTGCAACCGGCCCGTTCCGCTACTGCAAAGATGGATTCCACGATTCTGCCAGTTATAGGCGGGATACATTCTGGTGCGGCCCCTCCCCTGTTTCTTATGCTCGTGGGCTATTCTTCGTCATCATCAACAGCAGGCAAGCCCAGCAGGGTGGTTCCCGCCTCGGTGAGCGACCAGCGCATCGTGCGGCCAGCCTTCACACCCTCAACAAACCCAAGCCCCTGCAGCAGCTTGAGCCTATCGCGCAGAGTCGGCGCCGTAACACCCAACACCTCCTGTAGCTCGCTTGAGGTGGGGGCGACTGGCGCACGGAAAATATTGGCTTGTCCCAACAGATGCAGAAGGTCAAGCAGGGAATCCACCTTCTTCTGATTTTTTGCTGTTTCGCCCCTCAGCCACTCATGGTTCTGATTCAACTCAGCAGTACGCTTATTCAGCGATACTAGCGCCTCGTAGCGGGTCGCCAACTCCTTTTCTAGGTATTCCTGTGCCTTCTCAATCAGTTCAAGGAAGGCATGCAGAAAAGTAGTTACTTCACCGTAGTTGAGGGGTTCTTCCGCCGTGCTAAACGCCTTGTAGTAGCGGCTCTTCTGAATGTTGAGCGTGCTCGGCAGGGTGAGGGTCGTCAGCCGGGTGAGTGTCTGCCCCAGGTGGGACACCAGTAGGTACCTGCCCAGGCGGCCGTTGCCGTCGTAGAAAGGATGCGTGTACTCCACCATGAAATGTGCGGCGATTGCGGAGAATAGCGCCGGAACGTTCGGGTTGAGGGCGTGGTTGAGTGCCGCCTGGACGTTGGCGGTGATGGTTGCTTCACTGTCGGGGGCGCGGTGAATTTCGCGGGTGTTGTCGTGGATAACCACGGGTTTGGTGCGGAATAGCGCCCCGTCTGGGCGGTCTTCTTCGGTGAGGTGCCCTTCGAGTAGCGTGTCGTAGAGGGTACGTACCTGCTCAACTGTGGAGGGTGGGCGGCCTGCCCCCAGGTCTTTGAGGAGGTTCACGAATTCGACGGCGCGCTTGGCGCGGGGGTCCTCACTGTCGCCGGAGGTAAGCGCCTCAGAGATGAGCTGGCGCGTGGTGTGCACACCTTCGATACGGTCGGACGCCACGATGCTGCGTACTGCCAGGTCGAGTAGGTAGCTTTGCATGGCGATGCTGGGCAGTTGGGAGCTCAGCTGTTCAATGTGCCGTTCACGGCGCATGATGCGTTCGAAGGATGCGAGCGCAGTGCGGTCTGCCAGGTAGAACAGGGGGTGCTCCCCTACCGTGAATTCGTTGAGGAGGTAGGTGGAGTGGCCGTTGCGGCGTGCCTGCAGTTCGGTTTGTGCGGCGGCTTTGCCGCGTTCATGGAAAATACTTTTAAGAGTTCGGTATCCGTGACCGGCAGCACTCATCCAGTCCTCCTATATAGTGAAAAAAACCGCGATTTTTTTCATTATCCTCCCGATTTTCAGGAAATAGTGAAAAAATCCGCGATTTCTTTCATAATTCAGGTCACAAACAGGTGATTAGGGTGCTAGACAGGATTCCGCCTTACACCTTCACTACGCCCGCTAAAGCACCTCGGGGTGGACCGCCACCTCCACGGCGGCAGGCAGCACGCGCGCACTAATACGGTACGCCGACGGTGCCGGGTCGCCATCCACCTCAACAGGCTGCGCACCATCCGGGAACTCCAACACCACCTCAGACCCCACCAGGTGGCGAATCACCGGCAGCTCAATACGCGGCGAACCCAGAATCGTGCGGCGCGTAACCTTAGCCATCAGCAGCCCCCACTCCACCAGGTCACGCGGCGACGCCACAATCACCTCAAGGTTGCCGTCATGCACATCCGTCATATCCGCCAGGCGAATACCACCCTGCAGGCGGCCACAATTCGCGATCAGCACCGACCGCATCGGCAGAGTACGGAACGGCGCACCATCCACACTAATACGCACCGGATGCGACCTGCCCAGCATATGCTTCATGCCGGACTGCACGTACGCAACCCACCCGAACTTCGCCTTAATGTCCTCGTTCGTGTCGTTCATGACGAGCGCGTCAAAGCCTGCACCACCCATCACAAAGAACGTGTGTTCGGTTTCTTCGCCGGGGGTGTTCGTCGTCGTCATCTCAATCGCATCAACAGCCTGACCCGCACCGTTCAGCGCAATATTCACGCACGCCGCCACGTCACTGACCGGAATATACAGGTTACGCGCCAGCAGGTTACCGGTACCCATCGGCAGAATACCCAGGCGCGGCTTATGCCCCTCATGATGCGCCAGCGCCGCCGCCACAGCACGCACCGTACCGTCACCACCGGCAGCAATGAGCAGGTCAACACCCTCAGCGATCAGCTCGCGGGCCGCCTCGGAGCCGGGCTCGTCCACGCGGGTGGTGCGCACCAGCGGCTGCGGGTGGCCGTTCGCCGCGAGGGTACGTTCCAGAATCTCGATAGCCGCCGCAGCGCCGGGCTTACTGGGGTTGTACACCACGCCCACGCGCTGCGCCTCACCGGTGGGCAGGGTCGGCAGAACACCGAAAGGCGCGCCCAGTTCGATAGCGCGTCGGCGCGCTTCACGGCGGGCACGAGTGACGGAGGCGGTCAGAGCCGCCGCCGCAGAAACACCAAGGAGTTTACGGTAAAGAGGCATAGTTCTTAGACTACCAGGATACGCAAAAACCCGCCCACCGTTTACGCGGTGAGCGGGTTTTTCAGCTGGTTGTGAGATTATTCAGCGGCTACTGCCGGGATAACCTCGGCACCACCCATGTACGGGCGGAGTGCTTCCGGAATACGTACAGAACCATCTGCCTGCTGGTGAGTCTCCAGGATGGCAACCACCCAGCGAGTCGTTGCCAGGGTGCCGTTCAGGGTCGCTACGGAGCGGGTGCGGCCCTTACGCACGTTGCCTGCCTCGTCCACGGTGTCCGGGGTGCGCTCGCGGATGTTCAGGCGGCGCGCCTGGTAGGTGGTGCAGTTCGAGGTGGAGGTCAGCTCGCGGTAGGTGCCCTGGGTGGGGACCCACGCCTCGCAGTCGAACTTGCGGGCTGCGGAAGTGCCCAGGTCGCCTGCGGCGGTGTCAATCACGCGGTATGCGAGGCCGCAGCGCTGCAGCATTTCCTCTTCAAGGGACAGCAGCTTCTCGTGCATCTCTTCTGCCTGCTCGACGGGGCAGTAGACGAACATTTCAGCCTTGTTGAACTGGTGCACGCGAATGATGCCGCGGGTGTCCTTACCTGCGGAGCCAGCCTCACGGCGGTAGCAGGAGGACCAGCCCAGGTACTTCTTCGCGCCCTTCTCGAAGTCGAGAATTTCGTCGGTGTGGTAGCCGGCGAGCGCCACCTCGGAGGTGCCGACCAGGTACAGGTCGTCGCGTTCGAGGCGGTAGATTTCGTCGTCGTGCTTGACGTTGAAGCCGGTGCCGTTCATGATTTCGGGGCGTACCAGGGTGGGGGTGGTCATCATGGTGAAGCCGTGCTCGGTTGCGAGGTCGAGCGCCATCCACATGAGTGCCTGCTCGAGGCGTGCTACCTGGCCCTTGAGGAAGTAGAAGCGTGCGCCGGAGACCTTTGCGCCGCGTGCCATGTCGATGCCGTCGACGAGTTCGCCGATTTCGAGGTGGTCGCGTGGTTCGAAGCCGTCAGCTGCGAAGTCGCGGGGGGTGCCGACTTCCTTGACGACTACGTAGTCGTCTTCGCCGCCGACGGGTACGCCGTCGATGATGAGGTTTTCGATGCTGCTGATCAGTTCCTCGTATTCGGCGGTTTTTGCTTCGGAGGCTGCCTTTGCTTCGTTGACGCGGGCTGCCAGTTCCTTGGCCTGTGCGACGAGGGCGGGCTTTTCTTCCTTGGGGGCCTTTGCGACGGTCTTGCCGAAGGCGTTCTGTTCGGCGCGCAGGGTCTCGTATTCGCCGATGAGTGCGCGGCGTGCGGTGTCGGCTTCGAGGATGCGGTCGACGTGGGTTTCGTCCTTGCCGCGTGCTCGCTGGGAGGCGCGGAAGACGTCGGGGTTTTCGCGGAGGAGGTTAATATCAATCACTGTTTTATCCTACCTAATCTTGCGGTGGGTTGTGGGCGGGGTTTGCGCTGGTGGGGCGCGGGTAGGTGCGGGGGTGGCTAGCGGCGGGCGGCTGGTGGTGCCGCCGGTGGTGCTAGTGGTGCCGCTAGTGGCGCTGCAGATGTGCGGGGCGGCCGTTGGGGAATAGCGACTCGACCCATTCGTGTGCGGCGTCGAAGGAGCCGTCGGAGTGGATGGCGTCGACTTCGGTGTTTTCGTGGTCGGCGCGCGGGTAGGAGCCGAGGAATTTCAGCGTCGGGGAGACGCGGTGCAGGCCGCGCAGGGCGTCGCGCATGCGTGCCTCGTAGATGTGGCCGTCGGCGTCGATGCTGAACGAGTAGGAGCCCATGCCTTCGCCGGTGGGGCGCGATTCGATGCGGGAGAGGTTCACGCCGCGTACCGCGAACTGTTCGAGCAGTTCGAGCAGGGCGCCGGCGCGGTTGGTGGGCAGCGGCACGGTCAGGGTGGTCTTGTCGGAACCGGTCGGTTCGGGGATGTCGGCGGTGCGGGAGAGTAGCACGAAGCGGGTCACGGCGTTCTTGTTGTCGCCGATGTTGTCCTGCAACACGTGCAGTTCCGGGTGATAGTTCAGCAGCGCCGGGGAGCAGATTGCCGCATCGTAGGTGCAGCCCTCTTCGAGCAGACCGACAGCCGCCGCCGCGGTGGAGGAGCCGGGCAGGTAGGCGGCGGTGGGCACGTTCTCCTGCGCCCAGCCGCGCACCTGCGCCCAGGCGTGCGAGTGGGTGGAGATGGTCTTAACGTCTTCGATGCTGATGGGCTTCGCGGCGACCAGCACGAAGCGGATCGGTACGAGCACCTCGCGGATAATGCGTACACCCTCGCTGGCTGCGATAGCGTCCAGGGTGGCGCTCACGCCGCCCTCCACAGAGTTTTCGATGGGCACCATGGCGGCGTCCACCTCGCCCGCGTTCAGGCGTGCGAGCGCGTCGGGCACGCTGGTGGCGGGGATGCGTTCGGCGTCGGATGCGCCGGGGACGCTCAGCAGGGCGGATTCGGTGAAGGTGCCGGAGGGGCCAAGGTAGGTGTATCGCATGCCACTATAGTAGCGTCTGCCGTGGAGGGGCCGCCGAATTCGGTGATAGGTTACGGTCTTTGGCGATAGTTAAAAGCCCCCACCAAAGTCACTAACCTATGGTCGAAAAACTTAAGTCATGGCTGAAGGACCTAAGTCATTACCGAAAAAACTTAGGTCATGACCAGAAAACCTGAGCCGCCCCCGAAAACCTATACCGCGGCTGAAACCGCTACCTCACGAACTGGCGAACCCGCGCGGTGTCCCAGTACTGGGCGGGCACGCCTCCACCCATGAGCTCACGGGCGATAGCGGCAGCCTGCATGGAACCAGCCTCCGGCAGGGGTGCGTGGGAGCCAGCAATAATGACGTTGCCGCGGCGGCGGCCCTTCAACATTGCCGAATCCGCCACAATGCACACGTACTCGAACACCTCAAGCAGGGCGGACGCCTCCGCGCGGGCACCGGTCAGCGCCGGCCCGTCGCCGCAGTTCAGGATGTACAGGCCACCGGGTGCCAGCGACTCGGCGACGGTGCGGGTGAACTCGACGGTGGTAAGCGCCTCGGGGGTGGTGTCCCCGGCAAACACGTCACGAATCAGCACGTCGCGGGATGCGGGCGCGAAGGTCGCGGTGACGGCACCCGCCTCGCCCACACGAATCTTCACGCGCGGCGCCTTGGGGATGTCGAACCAGGCGCGCACATACTCGGCGAGCTTGGCGTCCAGCTCAACGACCGTGTTGCGGCTCGTCGGGTACAGGTCGGCAAAATAGCGCGCCATGGAGCACGCGCCGCCGCCCAGGTGAGTGATGCGCAGCTTCGTAGCGTCCAGGTGCTCCTCCACGTGCGAGGAGACGACCGCCGCAATCCAGCGCATGTACTCAAAATCCAGCTGGCGGGGCTCACCCACAATCACGTGGGAAGACTGCACACCATTAATGAGTAGCAGCCAGCCGTCGGCGTGGTAGCCGTCGGGGACCAGCTCCGCCTCACCGGTAGAAATCGGGTACACGCCAGCGGCGGCACCCTGCACGGGGGTGTTCTCGGTATCGTCGATGCGGTTCTTCTGGGTTTTCTGCGCCTTCTGGGATTTCTTCGGTGCCCTGCTCTTTTTCGCCATACCCACTAGCCTAGCCGACGACCCGCCCCCCCCCGGTCAGCGCCGCACCTAATCGGGGGCGGGCCGCCCGACGGCGCTCGCATCCCGGGGTGCCGCTCCCGCACGCCCCTAGCGTACGCACCCGCGAAGGACCGCCTCCACAGGGGCTAGCTGAGTAGACTAGAACCCATGGGATTTGTATGTCAGGGCCGCTACGCGCTCGCACCGATTGAACCGACCGACGCCGAAAAATACGTCAACCTGCAGCTAGACTGCATGGAACAAACCTACGACCCGATCTACTTCGACACGCTCGGAGAAAGCTTCACCGCCCGCCACCGCGCCGAACGCAACGAATACCTCGAAGACTTCCACCGCCACCTCGCCTCCCCCACCGTGCGCGGCTTCTTCGCCTACGAGGTGCCCGGCTGGACCCCCGACGGTGGACTCTCCTGCGCCGTGGGCACCCAGATCGACTGGGAGAAGCCGGTCGGCATGGCACTCTCCCTGTGCGAGCCCTCCTCATGGGAACTCGAACGCGCCGACGACCTTCCCGAACTGCCCGCAGGCACCCGCAAACTCACGCATCTGTACACCCTCGACCACACGCACGGCACCGGGCTCGGGCAGGCGCTCTACGACTCCGTCATCTACCCGGACGAAAACTCCTACCTGTGGGTCATGGCAGAAAACGAACGAGCGGTCTCCTTCTACGAGCGCCTCGGCTACCGTAACGAAGGCGTGTACTTCCAAGCACGCGGCATCTGGGCCCCCGGACGCAGCGTCCGATACGCGCGCATCCTCAACCCCTAAGCTCACCCCCTAAACGGCACACCACACCAGGAGGCGACACGCAAAACATCCCCACCCCGCAACAGCCGCGCACCCGCCCACATGACGCAGCGCACCGCACACCCTGTTAGGCACCACCCCCACAACACCTTAAGATAGAAGATGACATATAAGCTCGACGCACCCGCGCACAGGAGCATATACACCCCTGCGCAACCGCGGGACCCAGCGCCGAACATCGCATAGAAGGACAGTAAAACAATGACCACTGGTCTTTACCTCTCCGCTATGTCCCAGAACTCGGGCAAGTCCCTCGTAGCCCTGGGCCTAGCAGACTCCCTCATCAAGCGCGCAGACCGCGTCGGCTTCTTCCGCCCCGTCTTCGACGGCGCAACCATCGCCGACGACCCCATGGCACGCCTCATCCGTGAACACTTCGGCCTGGCCGAAGAGCAGGTCGGCGGCGCAGTCTCCATGACCGACGCACTCGCACTCATCGCAGAAGGCGATACCGAAGAAATCTCCGCACGCGCAGTCTCCGCCTACGAAAAGGTCGCAGCAAACAGCGACGTCGTAATCGTCGACGGCGTCTACCTGCCCGCCAACGCGCTCTCAGTCGAATTCGACCTGAACGTCCAGATCGCACGTGACCTCGGCCTGCCCGTCGTCGCAATCGTCGGCGCACAAGAAGCAACCGTCGAAGAAGCAGTCACCGCAGTCGACGTGGCACGCACCGAACTGCTCGCATCCAAGGCAGACCTGCTCGCAATCATCGTCAGCCGTGCAGAACCCGAACTGCGCGACGAAATCGAGAACTCCGTCAAGCGCGGCGACGCAAACCTGCCCGTCTACGTGCTGCCCGAAATCCCCGAACTGAACGCACCCACCGTCGGTGAAGTTGCCGAAGCTCTCAAGCTCGACACCGAAGGCATCAAGGCAGAAGACCTCGGCCGCGACATCCACGGCATCAAGGTCGCAGCAATGAACGTCTCCAACTTCCTCAACCAGTTCGTCGACGGCGACTTCGTCATCGTCCCCGGCGACCGTGCAGACATCGTTGCAGCAACCCTCGCATCCGCACTGGCACCGACCTTCCCCGCGCCCTCCGGCGTGCTGCTCACCGGCGGCCTGGACGCACTGCCCGGCAAGAACACCGCAGTCGGCTCCCTCATCGACAACGCACCGTTCCCCGTGCTGTCCACCACCAAGGACACCTTCAAGTCTGCACGCGCAGTCTCCCGCGTGCGCGGCACCCTCGAAAGCGGCCACCAGCGCAAGCTCGCAGCCGCAATGGGCGGCTGGGACGAGTACGTCAACAAGGACGAACTGCTCGCACGCCTCGAAATTGAGCGCCCCGCATCCATGACCCCGCTGCGCTTCCTGCACAACCTCATCGAGACCGCACGCGCAAACCGCCGCTCCGTGGTCCTGCCCGAGGGTTACGACGTGCGTATCCTGCGTGCATCCGAAATCATTGCACGCCGCGACTTCTGCGACCTGATCCTGCTCGGCAACCCCGCCAAGATCGCAGAGATCTGCCGGGCCGAAGGTATCGAACTGCCCAGCACCATTCGTATCATCGACATCGAAAACAACGAGTACACCGAGGACTTCGCAGCAACCTACGCTGAGCTGCGTGCACACAAGGGCGTCACCATTGAGGCTGCTCGCGAGCGCATGACCGACCCCTCGTACTTCGGCACCATGCTCGTCTACAAGGGCATCGCCGACGGCATGGTTTCCGGTGCAGTGAACACCACCGCGAACACCATCCGCCCCTCGCTCGAGTTCATCAAGACCCGCCCCGGCACCAAGATCGTCTCCTCCGTCTTCCTGATGCTGATGGAAGACCGCGTTCTGGTCTACGGCGACTGCGCAGTGAACCCGAACCCCAACGCAGAGCAGCTCGCCGACATTGCGAAGGCATCCGCAGAGACTGCACGCCAGTTCGGCGTCACCCCCAAGGTTGCTATGCTGTCCTACTCGACCGGCACCTCCGGCGCTGGCGCAGACGTGGACGTTGTGCGTGAGGCAACCGAGCTCGTGCGCGCTTCGAACCCCGACTTCGCGGTCGAGGGCCCGATCCAGTACGACGCTGCTTCGAACATGTCCATTGCGTCGACCAAGCTGCCCGGTAGCGAGGTCGCTGGTCAGGCTACCGTGTTCGTCTTCCCCGACCTGAACACCGGTAACAACACCTACAAGGCTGTTCAGCAGTCTTCGGGTGCTGCCGCTGTGGGCCCGGTTCTGCAGGGTCTGCGTAAGCCCGTGAACGACCTGTCGCGCGGTACCACCGTTGAGGACATCATCAACACCGTTGCGATCACCGCAATTCAGGCACAGAGCCTGTAAGCCGGTTTTTGACCGCTGAATGAGGCCGCCCCGGCCACTGCACCCCCGTGTGGGTGCGGTGGACGGGGCGGTTTCTTGTGCTGTTTTTATTGCGCCGATTCTATGCGCCGAGAAGCCACATGTGTTTCGAAAAGCAACATATTACGTGGCTTCTCGAAACACATGTGGCTTCTCAAGGAGGGGTTTTGGTGCAGCTCCCCCCCCGGTTAGTCCTTGCGGGTGCGGTCAAGGCGCACATAGTTGATCACGCCAAGAACAGCCATACCCACGGCGACCAGCACCGGGTCGAGGGCGGGCGGGAAGAGCCAGGTGAGCCCCACCTCCACGGTGTAAGCGATGAGGCGGCAGACAAGGTAGGTGCACACCGCCACGAAGAGCGCGTAGGCGACGATGATGCCGACCGGGCGGGGCTCGTAGCCTTCTCGTCGGGCGCGTAGAGCGGCACCCAGGGCGTTACCCAGGTACAGGGCGAGGGCACCGACGACGACAGCCGCGGTGAGGGCACCGTCGAGGAGCGTACGCGGGGTCAGCGGTGCGGTGCCTACCTCCGAGAAGAGGTTGAGGATGCGCACCCCGGTGTAGGCGTAGCAGAAGATAGCTGCGGCGCGGATGGTGAGGGGTAGGTTGGTCCAGAAGGTTTTCATGCGGCCCCTTTCGAGGTGGAGGGCGGGCTTCTGTCTGAGTGTTACCCCAAGGATACCCAAGAATGCCGGAGTGTGATGCGAATCAATAGCATTGTGGCTGGTGAAAGTTGTGCATGCGGGTGCCGAACTTTGCACCGAATTTATGCGCCGAGAAGCCACATGTGTTTCGAAAAGCAACATGTTACGTGGCTTCTCGAAACACATGTGGCTTTTCGAGGAGAAGACGGGTAGAGAATTTTTGTAATTACAGGATTCCACCACCCCTACCCCGTGAGCCGGTGACCACCCAAGCAGCGGCAAACCGCCCGGGCTGCTAGGCTGCTGCTATGGACAACAACTCAACACCCTCACTGCCGGATCTCGTTCTCCCGTCCGTAGTGACGACCCTCAGCCTCCCCAGCAAGCATGCTTCAACTGACATGCGGCTCCCCCAGGCATGGCTCCTGCGCTCCGTTCCCGACGAAGAGAACCGCAGCGCCGCCAGCGGCAAAATCTACGATGACGCCCTGGAATTTCGTTACGTTTACGACTCGAGGGTGCCTAACGGACAAGACATCCGAGAGGGTGACTTCGTGCTGATTCGAGATAATTCGATTCTTCTTGGGAGCGCAGTTGTCCGCAAGATTGAGGTCACGGATGAGAATAAAATCCTGACTGTCTGCCCCCGATGCGGTAACAGCCGTATGATACTCAGGTCTGACGGAATGTGGCGATGCGACGGACGCTGCCTGCGTCCCGATGGTCTGAAACCCCTTCAACGGCTACACAAGAATCCACCCCAAGAAATAAAGAGGGTTCAGCGGTTCGTCGCCTACTACGGCGATACCTGGACTGAACTCATCGGTGCGTTGAACAAAGATTCTTTTGAAGGGCTTTGTGCACCAGGCAAATATAACCGGCAGAACAGCATTGTTGCCCTCGATACGGCTAAAGTCCTTGACTGGCTTGAAAGCCTGAATACTTCGGGCATTCACCTGCTTCCTCTGGGGGATGCTCACGGGGCACCCGTGAATCCTCGTGGCGGTTTTACGATGCGCACGGTCAGGGCTCGCAAAGGTCAGCCGCAGTTCCGCCAGCAGCTGTTGAACCGCTTCGGAAACATGTGTGCGTTTACGGGTGCTTGCCATACGGCGGCACTGGATGCGGCGCACCTGTACAGCTATGCACGCGAGGGTGAGCATCGCGTGGATGAGGGTCTGCTTCTACGCAAGGATCTGCATAGGCTTTTCGACAGCGAGCTGGTGGGTGTGAGTTCTTCGCGGACTCTTCTTCTGCACCCCGGTTTGGGAAATACGCAGTATCAGTCGTTGGCGGGTGCCCGCCTGAAGGTTGAGTTGCCTAACCGAGCTCTGGAGCTTCTGGATGAGCACCGCTCGGGTCTGAGCTGGCTTGATGAGGCGCTGGTTTAGCCCTGCTCTGGCTTAGGCTGCCGGGCGTGCAAAAGGAGGTGCGGTAGCTTTCGGGCTACTGCACCTCCTGTACGTTTTTACTGGCTGTGTCTTACTGGTTGTGTCGGCGGGCGATAGCCTTACCGATTTCGTGCGGGATACCCACCACGAGAGCGTTACCCATGCAGAAGGCACGGTTACCGTCACTCATGCCGGTGTCAGTCCAGCCGCGGGGGAAGCCCTGCAGCTGATCCAGCTCATCGGGCACAAGACGGCGGTACGCACCAGAATCGCCAATCACAACATGCTTGAAGCGGGAGGCTCCCGAGCCTCCTTCGCCGGTCAGGATGGTACGCGCCGGGCGGTCGAGCGGGTCAGGGAAAGACATTGAACCTTCGGTGTAGAAGTATTCAAAGCCGCTTGCCTTATTGATACGCTTTTCCTTCTTCGCACCCTTGAGGTACTCCCAAGAAGGCACCTTGTCAGGGGCAATAAAGAACTGTTCCGGCACCTCAGAGTCGGGAAGAACCACGTCACCGAGCGTCTTAAATTCGCCGCGGTAGTCGGGCTCTACCTTGCTGGTGAGCACGGTGCCGTTCTGCATGACACCGGCAATCTGGAAGGGCGAGGTCTTAGCGCCAATTCCGAAGTGTTCCGTCTCGTAGTAGGGGTCATCGGAGATGGTGAACTCATCGGCCTCATTGAGCTCTTCGAAGACGGAGAGAAGACCCTCAGATTCTGCAGTTTTGACCGGGAATGCTTCCGCCAAAACACCGGTGTGGGTGATTCGGCGCGACAAATCCCATTCGGGGGCGTTGTGTTCGGCGTAAATGTAGACGCGCTTACGCTTCTGCGGGTGGCCGTACTCTGCCGCGTTGATAACGCGCCATTCGACGCTGTAGCCGAGCGCGTAGAAGCAGGAGAGCATAATGGCGAAGTCGCGACCTCGCTGCTTAGCGGGCGACTTCAACAGGCGGTCAACGTTCTCCAGAACAACATATTTGGGGGTTTTAAGTTCGAGCGCGCGGTGAATATCCCACCAGAGCACGCCCTTCTTACCTTCAATGCCGTGCGACTGTGAAAGGGGCTTGGTGACCGAGTAATCCTGGCAGGGGAAGCCACCGCAGAGCAGGTCAGCGTCGGGAATTTCGTAGAGGCCCGCCTCCACGTCATCAAGTACGGCGTGGATGTCGCGGTTTTCGAGGTTTGCTTCTTCGCCGAAACGTTCCTGGTAGCAGCGTGCCGCAAACTGGCGGCCGACCGTTCCCGGGGGCTCCCACTGGTTCGCCCAGACAGTCGTGAAAGGGCCTGCGGAGGGCAAGGTCATGCCGTTGGCGTTATAGCCTTCAAATCCTAAGCGGAAGCCACCTACACCGGCGAAAAGCTCGATAACTCGGATAGGCTGGCTACTGCTGGTGGTTTTCTGATCCATGAGTCAGTAGTCCTTATAGTCCTCTGTAAATATATTCGAATACTAATACTATAACATAGAACAGCTATTCAGATCAAGTGGGTTACAGAAAATCCAGTGACGAGCCAAAGAGCGCAACTGCCGTATCTGACGTAGCATGAGAGCAAGAAACAGCACCGCCGCCACCCCTCTACTTCCGGAAGGAACACCGACCATGGGCCTTTTCGATTACGACAATACGAGCATTGATAGCATCCTCAAGTACACAGAGAAGCATCTCATCGGCCGCACACTCTATGACATCTTGGAAGAATTCCAGAACTCCGAGTACAAAACCTATGAAGATAAGAAAAAGGGCACTCCCTCAATGGTTGCCCGCAAGGAAATTAGTGAGTTCTCCAAGGGAATCTACGGCAACCTCACTGAAGAGGCTGGCTTCGGCATCAAACCTAATAGCTCCCCGGAACCAGACATTCCCGCCGCAAAGGTCGAAATCAAGACGACCCCTTACCGAGTGACCGCGAACGGCGCTATTTCCGCCAAAGAACGCCTAGTCCTCAGCATGTTTAATTTTCATGAGGAAAATCTAGACGATTTTTATCAGACGCACCTTTGGCATAAGTGCCAAAATATTTTGCTTCTGTTTTATAAATATCGAAAGAATCGCGATATTTTGAATAATATCACCGATAAATTTTTCCTTTTTGACTGGCCCGAAGAGGATATGCCGACCATTCTCGAGGACTATAAACGTATTACCCAGAAAGTCCTGGAGGGACGCGCGCACGAGCTTTCCGAATCTGACGGCATGTATCTTTCGACCTGCCGCAAGGGTGCCGGCAAAGACAAGGATCGCACTACCCAGCCCTATGGCCCTGAGCTGGCCAATAGGCGCGCCTGGTCACTCAAGAGTAGCTACATGACCACTCTCCTCCGCACCAAGGTTTTCAGCCAGGAGGAGCAGGAGAGTATCGCTCGCGCAGCACAAGACACTTCTAAGCCTTTTACTCAAATCATTGAAGAAAAGCTTCTGCAGTACCGGGGCCAGAGCGAGAAAGAACTCTGCAAGGAATTTGATGTTAACTTTAACGCCAAGGGCCGCAACAGCACTCTTGTAAGGAAAATTCTAGGCCTTTCCTCGGATATTGATAGTACTGCCGAATTTAAAAAGGCGAACATGAATATTCGCGCTATTCGTGTTGATAGAAACGGGCTCCCTAAAGAGGATTCTCCCTTTAAGAACTACCGTTTTATTGAACTAGCGAATGAAAAGGAATGGGAAGAGTCCCATATTTACACCGAGATTTTCTCAAGGAAATTCATGTTTGTTGTTTTCCGCGAGAATGAGACCGGTGATTTCTGCTTGGATCAGGTCAAATTCTGGGGTTTCCCTGATTCCCTCGAGCCTGAACTGGTGAGGGTATGGCAAGAGACGAAGGAAATCATTAATCAGGGCGTCAAACTGACGGTCAAGCCGAATGGCGAGGATGGTGTTAAGGTTTCCACTAACTTCCCGCAGAGTAAGGCGAACGAATACCTTTTTACGAAGGTTCACGCCTCCCAGACCTACTACGAAGTTAAGCCTGGCGAATTTGTCGGAAAAGGCAAGCTCAAGGACACCGACGAACTGCCCGACGGCAGCCGCATCACGAAGCACTCCTTCTGGCTACCCAAGAAATTCGTTCAGCAGATTCTGCGCGGTGAATGGGACTAATAACCGAATGTAATAACCGCAGCAGGCGGCCCCGGATACGGAAGTGTTCGGGGCCCCCTGCCTTTTAGACCGAGGTTTTCGATAGGTTAGTGCCTTCACCGTGGGTCTTTAACCCGCAGTGAAGACACTAACCTATCGACGAAAAAGCTAAGTCATAGCCCATAACCGGCTCTCACCTACCTGGCGCAGCCGAAGATTCGGTCATGGGTTACGGATTTGTGCCATAGGTTAGTGTCTTTGGTCGTAGTTAAAAACCATGGTCGAAGACACTAAACCATGGCACAAATTCTGCTGAGACGGCGCCTCCGCGGGCGCAGAGATATTTGATGCATAAAGCATTGAGAAGCCCGAATAATGACCAACGACCGTCATCATCCTCAAAAGAATGCAAACGACGGCAAACATGCGGTAGGGTGGTAACTGTAGCGTTCCACGGCGCATTGATGCGCTTGTTGGGCGCGCTACGGGGCTGTTTTTCTTCCGGCAGTCGACGCAACCTGTGAATAACGGCCCGACATGCACATATATCACACCGTCACCGACGATAGGAGCATACTTTCTATGGATTCGACCATCTTTAATCGCCGCACCCTGCTGGGTGGCGGCGCACTTGTGGGCCTGGGCGCCCTGCTTGCGGCGTGTGGTCAGCAGGCAAATAACGAGGCGGCAGCCACCGCATCTGCTGCCCCGACTGAAACGACCTCGGCTTCTGCTGCGGCGTCTGGGTCACCTTCGGCGAGCGCGACCCCGTCTACTGTCCGAGGCTACTCGGGTGGCTCAAAGGCACCCGATGGGGAGTACCGCCCTGCGGATAAGTACGGTCCGGCACAGAATGTACCGAAGCCTAACGTTCCGGAGGACGGCTACAACGAAAAGTCGTTGGAAGGCATGCGCAAGACGATGGATGCCTGGATTCAATGGGGAAACTACGGTATTCAGACAGGCGACTACACAAAGGCGCGAGAATTCACCTCACGTAATTTCACTTCCGAATTGGATGCCTACGAAAGTGTCGAAAACCTTTATAAGCGCGGCGGATGGGTCATCGACGGTATCGAGAAATTTACGGCAGATGGATCTCCTTGGTCTGAAGATGGGGAAACCTATTTCTGGAAAGCCTACCGTGGATGGAACCAGGAAATCCATGTTGAACCGAGTGGTAAATGGACTGCTTGGGATAACGATGATAAAACTAACGACACTTTCAAATTCGAGATGAAGCACAATGGGAAAAAATGGGAAATTATAAGCTGTGAAGAGGTTGATGATTAGTTATGCACAAAATAAATGAACGTATAGCTTATTGCGTCATTGGATTGCAATTTATATGTCTCTTGCCAGCACCTGCAGGTGCACATGTATCTACTAAAGAATGTTCATCTGGTAACGGCGCATCCGTATGCCAAGAATCTACAGTCGCGAAGAAAAGGACTGAAACCAATACAGGTAAAAGGGGCGGAGAAAGCATTCAGAATGACTCAGTTGTTCATCAGCCTGCGGAAGGAGCAGAACCTAGCACCTACGCCACTAAAGGCGCTAACGGCATGACCGTAATTCGTTCCAAGAGTGACTCTAACATCCTTGGCTGCGTAGGTAAGGGCGGAAAGATTGGAAACGTAAAACTCAACAATCTTATTGTTCGTGACGATGGGACCTACATTGATGGTGGCTTTGGCAAGTATAGCCGCACCTCAGAAACCTGTGTTCCCGAGGATACCCGCACCCTCACCAGTGCCGACAGCCCCGGCCCCACTGGCCCGACCTACGAAGAAGTCATGGAGGAAATCTTCCACGCAGCAGAATCCCTAGAGCCCGGTAAGCCGACCCTGCACCAGTCCTACAACAACCCCGCAGGCACTGGCAGGGCAGAAGATGACCCCAACGTCTACAAGGGCGACCAAATCAACTTCTATGTCGATGACGGCGGCCCCTACCGCCTGGAAGCAGACATGCTCGCCGGACACGTCGAAATTGAGCTCATGCCCTCCTCCTACGTCATCGAATACGGCAACGGAGATACCGCCACCAACTACACCGCGGGCAAACCGGTCACCACCTACCCTCGTGAACGTCCGCGTGAAACTGCAACGAGTTACGCCTACCAGCGGTCTGGTAACTTCCACGCGTACGCGACCGTGCACTACACGGCTCGTTTCCGCGTGGACGGCGGCCCGTGGCAGATGATGATGGTGACCCCGCAGGCGACCAGTGATCCTTTGCTGGTGCGTGTGTGGTGGGTTGATGTTGGACGCGTAGCCGGTGACTGCAGCTACGACGACACCAGGTGGGGTTGCAAGAACGACCCGACCATGGGTAAGCCGGACAACCCGAACCCCAGGTTGCGCAAGGCCGACATTCGTACCGGTCAGCGTTGGCACCTGAACGATAACGGCGACGGGGACACGGAGTATTCGCTGCACCGCGACTGGCCCGATATGTAAACCAGTTCTGACCCGACATATAAATAACCGCAGCAGGCGGCCCTGGATGCGTGTACATCCGGGACCGCCTGTTTTGGTATGCCGAAAAATCTGCTGAGGCGGCGCCTCCACGCGGGTGAAAATTCGCTCATGACTTAGCAATTTCAGCCATGACTTAGCGTCTTTGGCGATGGTTAAAACCCCAGCCCAAAGTCACTAACTCATTACCGAAAACACTAAACCATCACCGGGTCCCGCCCGCCTACCTGGCTCAGACGCAGATCCGGTGATGAGCTACGGATTTGTGCCATAGGTTAGTGTCTTTGGTCGTAGTTAAAAGCCATGGCAGAAGACACTAACCTATGGTCCAATTTCTGCGGGGAGGTACAGCTCCTTCATATCGAAAAGCCACATGTGTTTCGAGAAGCCACAATAATGGTGGCTTTTCGAAAGACATGTGGCTTCTCGGCGTAAAAAGCCTCGGTATGAAAAGCCGCACCGCGTAACAACCCGTAACACCCCCTTGCGGGATACCCCCCTAGGGTATATACTGGAGTCATGGAAACCACTAGCAACCAGTGCTGCCACAGCACATCCGACCAGGTCAGCACCGCATCCGACGCACCCGCCAAGGAACAGTCCGAGGCGCACACTGGCGCATGCTGCAGCGGCGAGGCGCCCGAAACCCAGTACGGTTACACCTCCAACAAAGAGGCGCACCTCAAGCGCCTGCGCCGCATCGAAGGGCAGGTTCGCGGCATCGCCCGCATGGTCGATGAAGACAAGTACTGCATCGACATCCTCACCCAGGTTGCCGCGGTCTCCAAGGCGCTCCACGCCGTCTCCCTGAACCTGCTCGAAGAGCACATCGGCCACTGCGTGACCGGCGCCGCCGTCGAATCCGAACGCACCGGCGACCCGACCATCGCAGAGGCCAAGGTCAAAGAGGCAACCGCCGCGATCTCGCGCCTCATGCGCAGCTAAACACGCTGCCCCTAAACACCGGGCGGACCCAAGTTTTCAACCCATTACCGAAAGGAAATCATCATGAGCACCACCACCGTTAAGGCAACCGGCCTGACCTGCAACCACTGCGCTATGAGCGTCAGCGAAGAGGTCAGCGAAGTTCCCGGCGTGACCGGCGTGACCGTGGACGTCGTCAAGGACGGCGTCTCCACCGTGACCATTGAGCACGAGGGCACCCTCAACACTCAGGCTGTCGCAGACGCCATCGTCGAGGCTGGCTTCACCCCCGCCGTCTAGCACGGCAGCCGGCTCGATTAGGAGTCATCATGGCTTACCCTCCGCAGTACATTGCGATGGTTGTTGGCGCGGTCCGCACCCTTGTCGGCGCCGAAAACATACACCTGCGCGACGCGATTGCCCGCGTTGCCAGGCAGATGAATCTGGATGCGGCGCTGGTCGATTCGTGGGTGAAGCAGAGCCCCGAATATACGGCGCGTGAAGATGCGTCCGGCGCCGCGCGACGTAGCGGCACGAGCGCGAATAAGCGTTCCGCCGAGCACGAGCAGGGCGTGAAGGCGCGCGAGAAGGCGAACGCTTCGCCGTTCCCGCGGGCTACCGTGAAACGTGCCTACGGTGTGTCTGATCGTGGCGCGAAGGTGACCGGTATTCGCCCGCATACGAGCAGGCCGGATGGGCTGCCCGGCGACCACTGAGCCGCCGTAGCTTTACTCTCGCCGCAGCTTTCACCCTCGCGCGCTCTCGACGCTGCACCCCTGATACTGCACCAAACACCGCCCGGGGCGGGGTCCTTCGGGGCCCCTCCCCCCGGCTTGGTGTGTACCTTTTTCTACCCTCCCGTTTTTGAGTTTTGAGGAAGTATTGTGTCTTCTACACAGCCTTCACTAACCACCCGTGAGCCCTCATTACAGAGTGAGCGCTCTCTTTTTAATCCTGCCGGAACGACCGCAAAATCAACGGAGTCAACCCGAATTATCCACGTGGACATTCAGGGCATGACCTGTGCATCCTGCGTGGGCCGCGTGGAGCGTAAGCTCCGCAAAATCCCCGGTGTTGACCCGGCGGTGAACCTGCCGCTGGAGTCCGCGCGCGTCATCGTACCCGAGGGCGTGAGCGACGAGCAGATTGTTGAGACCATCAACAACGCCGGCTACACGGCGCACCTTAAGAACGGGCCGCGTGCGGGCGCTGGAACGAACGCGAGCGCATCCGACGGCGGCGGTCAGCACACCACCCCGAGCATGAACGGCGGCTTCACTGACCGCATTATTTATGCGGCGATTTTGGGTGTGCCGATTTTCTTGATTTCGATGTTCCCGGCGTTCCAGTTCCCGAATTGGGGCTGGGTCGTGGCGATTCTGACCGCGCCGGTCGCGTTCTGGTGCGCCGCGCCGTTCCACCGCGCCGCGCTCATCAATGCCCGTCACGGCTCGTCCACGATGGATACGCTCGTGTCCCTCGGCGTGGTCGTGGCGTACTTCTACTCGCTGGCGCAGCTGCTCATGAACCCGGCACTGACGACGCACGTGCACCATGCGGGCGGCAGCTTCTGGTCGATGTTTACCGGCCACCACGCGCCGCTGTACTTCGATTCGGCGTCCATGGTGACGCTGTTCCTGCTGATTGGTCGCGCGATTGAGCACCGCACCCGCCACCGTTCCTCGGAGGCGCTGCGCACCCTGCTGAGCATGGGTGCAAAGGAGGCGACTCTGCTGCGCACCGATAAGCAGGGCGTGACCAAGCAGGTGCAGGTTCCGGTGGAGGATCTCATGCCGGACGACCTGTTCCTGGTGCGCCCGGGTGAGAAGATCGCCACGGACGGCGTGGTGGTCGAGGGTACCTCCGCGGTGGATGCGTCCCTGCTGACCGGCGAGTCTGTGCCGGTGGAGGTGCATCCGGGCGATACGGTCACGGGTGCCACGGTGAACACTTCGGGTTCGTTGACGGTGCGCGCCACCCGCGTGGGCGCCGAGACGACCCTGGCGAAGATGGGTGAGCTGGTGGCCAGCGCCCAGGAGACGAAGGCTCCTATTGCTCGCCTGGCGGACCGTGTTTCTGCGGTGTTTGTGCCGGTGATTTTGACGATTTCGGCGCTGACTCTGATCGGCTGGTGGCTGATTTCCGGTGACGGTGCGGCGGCGTTCAACGCGGCGGTGTCGGTGCTGGTGGTGGCGTGCCCGTGCGCCCTGGGCTTGGCGACTCCGACGGCTCTGCTGGCGGGTACGGGTCGCGGCTGGCAGTTGGGCATTTTGATTCGTAATGCGCAGGTGCTGGAGGCGACGAGCACGGTTGATCGTGTGGTTCTGGATAAGACCGGTACCGTGACGACTGGTGAGATGTCTGTGGCGTTCTACGGCACTTTTGACGACTATGAGTCGGCGGGTGACCTGGCCGGTATTTCGCCGGATTCCGCCGGTTCCAAGAACGAGCGTTCCCTGTCTGTTCTGCGTGATGCAGCCGCCGTGGAGGCGCTGAGCGAGCACCCGATTGCCCGCGCAATTGCCGGTTTTGCCCGCGAACAGGGCGTACTTGCTGAGGGTGCTTCGGCACCGAGCGTGAGCGACTTCGAGGGTGTTCCCGGAGGCGTGCGCGGCGTGCTGAGCGGCGCGGGTGAAGGTGCTGAGAGTGGCGCCTCCCAGCTGGTTGTGGTGGGTACTCCCGAGTACCTGCAGGCAGCCGGCGCGCAGCTGAGCGAGGCCCAGTTGGCCCTGCTGGATCAGGCTCGCCGGGCGGGTCTGACGACGGTGGTTGTCGCCCGCGGCGAGGCCCCGAATAACGAGGCCGCAGAAAACGCTCCCGCCCCGCAGCCGGTCGGCATGATTTCGGTTGCCGACACCCCCAAGCCGGAGGCTGCAGAGACCATGGCACAGCTGCGTGAGCTCGGCCTGGAGCCGATCCTGCTCACCGGTGACGCCCCGCAGGTTGCGCAGGCGGTCGCCTCGCAGGTCGGCATTTCGGCTGAGAACGTGTACGCCGGCGTGACCCCGGAGGGTAAGTCGCAGGTGGTTGAGAAGTTGCAGGCCGCCGGTCACCGCGTGGCGATGGTCGGCGACGGCGTGAATGACGCCCCGGCGCTGGCTCTTGCGGAGCTGGGCATTGCGATGGGTTCGGGCACGGACGTTGCCGCGGAGGCTGCCGATATTGTGCTGACCCGCTCGGATATTGCCTCGGTGGTCACGGCGCTACGCCTCTCCCGGGCTACGCTGCGCACCATCAAGTCGAACCTGTTCTGGGCGTTCGCCTACAATTCGGTGGCTGTTCCGATCGCCGTGGCGGGCCTGCTGAACCCGATGATTGCGGGTGCGGCAATGGCGTTTAGTTCGGTGTTTGTGGTGCTGAATTCTATGCGTCTGACGGCGTTTAGGAAGTAGCGCTCTGCCGTTGTACAGAATGAATTGCCGCGTGCGATTTCAAACCGCGCGATTTCAAACGAAAAATTCAAAAGCATATCTCGCCGTGCTTTTCGCACGGTAAAAGATATAAAGAAATGCACCGCCCGTGTAAAGGCGGTGCATTTCTTTATATTCAGTTTTCACGGGCGGCGGCTTGAGCGCCTAGCTTGAACACCAGGCGCGAACACCTGGCTCAAACGCCTCGCCCGAAAGCCCGAGCTCAACAGCACGAGCTCAGCAGCCCGGCAAAACCTCGCCGAGAACCGGGCAGAACCTTATGCCCAGGTCACCAGGTCCTCGATGGAGCGGCGGCTCTTCGGGGCAATCTCGCGGGCACGGTAACCGAAGGTCACAGCAACGGACACGCCGTACTCCTCCGGGTCGAACAGGCCGGCAGAGACGAGCAGCTCGTTCACTGCCTCGTAGTTCATACCCTCAATGGGGCAGGAGTCGATGCCGAGCATTGCGGCGCCGGTCATCATGTTGCCCAGGGCGATGTAGGTCTGCTTGGATGCCCAGTCGAAGAGCGCGCGGTCGCTTTCCAGGACCTTCATGTCGTTCTTCTGGAAGTTACCGTAGCGTTCGAGTGCGGCCTCCATCTGCTCCTCGGTGAGATTGCGGCTTTCGAGAGTGCGGCGCATCCACGGGGTGTCGTAGCGCAGACCCTTCTTCGCCAGCAGTACGACCAGGTGGCTTGCGTCGTCGAGGGCGCCCGCCATGCCCCAGGCGATCGGCTTGAGCTTTTCGCGCAGTTCGGGGTCCTGGATGACCAGGAACTTCCACGGTTCGGTACCGACGGAGCTGGGCGACAGGCGCGCAAATTCGAGGATTGCGGCGAAGTCTTCGTCGCTGATGCGGCGGTCGGGGTCGTAGGCGCGGGTTGCGCGGCGGCGGGCGAAAATTTCGAGAGCTTCTTCGCGGGTTACGGTCACGGTTTCATCCTTTACATGAGGGTTTCAATACCCTGTCATGCTACACCCGCGGAGGGTGCGGGCGGTCTAATTGTGAGCCATTACGCACAGAGCACGTATGTTCGAAGCAGTCAGGCTCGAAGGGTTTAGGCACCGGCTTTCATCCACACATCCGAGGAGGCGCGGCGACCAAAAATGACCGCACGGATTCCTTGGAAGTACAGAATATACGCCGCCCACAAGCCGCAATACCCGGCAAGCGCATCCATGGCACCGGCACCGACCGCCCAGTGCAGCCCAAGCATGACCGGCACGTACATGACGAGCATGATGAAGCAGCCGATTGCCAGGTATTTCACGTCCTGCGCGCCCATGAGGATGCCGTCCAGGGTGAACACGTAGGCGGCGATGGGCTGGCCGAGGGCAATGATGACGGTGGCGATGGTGAAGAGGAACGCCACCTGCGCGTCCTGAGTGAATAGCCAGGAGCCGAAGAAGCCGATGAGTGGGCAGATCAGGCCGGTGATCACGCCGTAGATGAGGCTCATGCGCAGCAGCCGGTTTTTCAGCTGGCGCACCTTCACGCGTTCGGATTCCACAGCCAGGTCACGTTCGCCGAGTTCCTTGCCGAGTAGCGCCTGGGCGGCGATGGCGAGGGAGTCCAGGGCGTAGAGGAAGAGGTTAAATACGCCCATGCCGAGCTGGTAGGCGGCGGTGTGTTCGGTGCCGAATCGTGCCACGACGAACACGGTCAGCAGGGAGGCAATGCGCATGGACAGGGTGCGCAGCATGAGCCAGGAGCCGAGGGACAGCACCGAACGCATGCCGGCAACGTCGGGTGCCCAGCGGACGGCGTGTTCGCGGGTGCCGCGCATCATGACCGTACCGAGCGCGGCAGCCATGCCCCACTGGGTGAGGGAGGTTCCGGTCGCCGAACCGGCGACGCCCCAGCCGACCGGGTAGATGAGCAGCCAGTTCAGCGCAATGTTCACGAGCGTGCCGACCGTGGCGACTTTGAGCGGGGTGACGGTGTCTTGCAGTCCGCGGAGCGTGCCGACCTGCGCGAGGATTATCATCATCGGCGGGATGCCCCAGAGCGAGTGGTGCAGGTAGTCGAGGGCGTAGCTCATGGTTTCGTCGGTCGCGCCGAGGCCGCGCAGCAGTGGGTCTGCGAAGGCGTATCCGGCGACCATGAGGAGCATGCCGAGGCCGAAGGCGACCCACACGCCGTCCACGCCGATCTGCCAGGCGCGGCGCAGGTTCTTCTCGCCGAAGGCGCGCGCCACGGCGGGCGTGACGGAGTAGGCGAGGAAGTTCATGAGGCCCACGACCGTGGTGACGAGCGTGGCGGCGATGCTCATGCCGGCGAGTTCCGCTTTGCCGAGTTGACCGATGAGGGCGGAATCGGTGAGCACGAAGATGGGTTCGGCGATGAGCGCGCCGAAGGCGGGTACGGCGAGCGCGAGGATGCGCCGGTTCAGCGAAGGCGCAGCGGTGTTCGCAGCGGTGTTGGCGCTGGCATTGGCACTGGGGCTCGCGGCGGTATTCTTCGCGGGCGCGTTGTTCGGGTGCTTCTGTGTGCTCATCCTTCTAGGCTACTCCCCGCCGCGGCGGCGGGTGCCTGCGCGCGGGGCGGGGTGCACTCTGCGAGATAGGCGCGCGAGATGCGCGGTTAGGCGCCTCGGCCGCGTAGTTCGTCGAGGGCGCGGCGTTCCTTCTTGGTGGGGCGGCCGCTGCCTCGTTCGCGTTTGGCGACCGGGGGCATGGAGAGGTAGGCGGGGCGCGGGCCGGAAAGGTCTTCGTAGCAGGTGACGGCGATGGGGGCGCCTACGCGTTTGACGAGGAGTTTTTCGACTTTGAAGACGCGTTCCCAGCCGGGGTAGCGCACGCGCACCACGTCGCCCTTCTTGAGTTTTTGGGAGGGTTTGGCGGGGGCGTCGTTGACGCGTACGTGGCCGCCTTTACATTCGTCGGCGGCGAGGGAGCGGGTTTTAAAGATGCGCACTGACCAGAGCCAGAGGTCGAGCCTGGCGCTGGTTAGTGCGTTGGTGTCTTCTGCGGTCATGTGTTCATTGTGGCGCGAGGCGGGCGGGGCACCAAATCAGGTGCGCCCGCCTGCGATTCCTACCCCTCCGCCGTTTTCACAGTGATTCCGCCGTATTTTTGCCGTGGTTTCGACAGGATTTCGGAGGGGTTCCATCATGGTTTCGTCGAGCCGCGCCGCAACCGGCACTGGACCCGCCCTGCGGCAGAAATTTTCTGCTGCACGCACCAGCCTATTGAACGCAAAACCGCATCTACTAGGGGTATTGTTAAGTCACCTTCTCAAGAAGTGTTCTCAAGGCCACATCGTTCGCGTGGTCTACGGGGGGGGTGTGGCCGCGACGCCACGGGCTCCCTGTAACAGATTGGATATACACCATGTCAGCTTTGAAAAAGCTCCTGGCGGCTACCCTCATCAGCACTATGCTGTCTTCTTGTTCCTTCGGTCCCACGCTGGAGAAGGATGAAAGCGCCCGCGCGATTTTCGACGTAGAAAATGATCGGGTGATCCTACCCCTGGACGCTTACAACACCGACGGCAAGGACGAATACTTCACCAAAGCCCTTGAGCTCGCCCGCAAAAAGTGCTTTGCCGAACACGGGCAGCACTACAAGATGTTTGTCCGCACCGAGGGATCCGGCAGGAACCTCGGCAGGACCTACGGAATCTGGAACGTTGAGCACGCCCAAAAATACGGCCTCCACGAGCGCGACGAATCGAATACGCTAGACCTGTCCTCCCCTGCACCCTCATCCGACCCTGGGAAAGATGTCAGCACCGAATGCTACCAGCGCGCCAGCGAAGAGATGGCAAAAATTGGAGAGATACCATTCGGCTCCGCCACGTATAGGCGTGTGGAGACCGACGTTCGAAACGCCGCTGGGGATAGACAGCTCAAAAAGTCCCTCGACGACGAATGGAAGCGATGCGTCAAGGATAAAGGCCTCACCCCCGATAGTGAGATGACCGTCAAGGAAGAAAAGAATATTCCTCAGAGCACCACCCCCTCAGAAGAGGAAATTCGAATCGCCGTCATCCAGGCGCAGTGCAATCAGGATGTAGGCCGTTCACAGAAGCTCTACGACCTGGAGGCGCAGTACCAGAAACCGCTCGTCGACAAGAACCAGGCAGCCCTGGAGAATGAGCTTAAAGAATTCAAGCGCCGGGACGAGCAGTTCAAGCAGTACGTCCTCGACAACCAATAACAGCGAATAACAGCCGGTTGGCCGACAGAAAAGGGTGTGTGCCGTGTTCAGTGAACACGGCACACACCCTTCTTACGTTGCACCGGCTATATTTTTACCGGCTACACTGCACCGGCGGTCTAACCCGCGGCGCTTATGCCTCCACCTTTGCGGGGCGGCGCTCCTTCAGCGCCCAGCCGATGACACCGGCGAGCAGACCGAAGGCAATCCAAGAGCCGAGCACCAGCCACTGGCCGCTCGTTGCAGCCTCCGGGAAGTACGCGATGGAACGCAGCAGGGTCGAGGAGGCACCCGGCACCATCATCTGACCGATAGCACCCCAGGCACCGGGCAGGAATACGCTCGGCATGCTTGCGCCGGAAATCGGGTTGCCAATGAACATGGTGACGACGGCACCCAGGCCCAGGCCTGCGGCGGGGACGAACAGGCTACCGAGGCCAATCATGAAGGATGCGGTGGCAAGGTAGGTGGCACCGAAAGCAGCCCACAGGGTTGCAAAGTCACCGGGGATGAAACCGAACCAGGTGCTCAGGATCAGGGTGGTGAGTGCGCCACCAATCACGGCGTAGAGGCTAGCGGTGGCGAAGCGACGCCAGGTGCCCTTGATGAGGGTCAGGGACAGTACACCGCCAAGGGTTCCGCCCATGACCAGGGGGAATGCGGCGATTGCGAGGCCGTTACCGGAGCTGTCGCTTTCGCTCAGGGGCACTACGGCGGTGGTCTTCACGGTCATGGCGGAGGCCTTTTCAGCTTCCGCCTTCATCTGCTCCAGCTGAGCGGCAGCCTGTGCGCCCTGCTCACCGCCGGCCTGCACCGCCTGGGTGAGGGCTTCGGTCTTAGCGGCGAGTGCCTGCTGCTGAATTTGTGCATTCAGCTGGGTGGCGACGCCGTTGAGCATCTGGGTTGCGGCGGCGTTGGCGGCGGGAGCGGTAAGAACTTCGGGGGCGGCGCCTTCGGTGAAGACGATAGCGCCGTAGGTTTCGCGCTGCTTGATTTGGTTTTCGGCGTCTTCGCGGGAGGTGGCCTGCTTCAGGTCGAAGGTTTCGATGCCGCGGTCTTTGAGGGATTGCTCAAATTGGCTGACGGTCACTTCAGGGCCGGTGATGGAGACGGGCAGGTTTTTCGCTTCCATGGTTTTGGTGGGCCATGTGAAGGCGAGGATAACAACCGCAACGATCAGGGATGCCAGCAGTGAGGTGCTGATGACCTTAATCCAGGAGGAGCGCTCGGGGGTTTCTGCCGGGGTCTTGGTGGTAGTGGGGTTGGTGGCGCTCACCGATTCTGCGGTGGGCGCGGTGGTGGGTTCGTTGCTCATGACAACCTCCAAACAAAATGTCTGTTTCGTTTACGGGATAGAACTCTACTCCCGTTTTTGACCGAGCGCAAACACAATAGCCATTTTGTTTACAAAGTCACAAAAAGAATTTCCATTGTGTTTGTAAGTTTTATGCCAACTCCCTAGACTGGAACCATGCCCCGACTAACAGAAGCCACCAAAGCCGCACGCCGAGCCCAAATCATCGAAGCAGCCATCGCCTGCTTTATCGAACGCGGCTACACCAACACCTCCATGAGCGACATCATCAAAGCCTCCGGGCTGTCCTCCGGATCCATCTACTCGCACTTCACCGGCAAAGAAGACATCCTCATCAGCGCCATCAACGAGCGACTCACCAGCATTAAGGCACTCTACGCCGCGCTCCCCGAAGGCGCCGGCCCCCAGGACATTCTCGAAACCATCTACACCAACCAGATGATTAACGAGAACTTCTCCGCCATGCTGCGCATCCGCCTTGAGTCGCTCCACGCACCCGAAATCGCCAGGGCAACCGCGGACACGATTCCTCTACTACAGAGCATCATCGCAAAGGCCCTCACCCCCTGGGCGGTCGAACAGCTGCGCGTTCTGCACGAAATCAACCCCGACCCGGCACAGCGCACCCCCAAGCAGGAGGCGCTCATCGCCGACTACGCCCGCGACCATGCAGACGCCTTCATGATGGTTTTCCAGGGGTACATGCTCCGCTCCTTCATCGGTAACACCGAAGAGAAGGACCGCCTCTACCGCGTCGCTTTGGCGCTTCTTCCTGAGTAGTTGACCGACCGATAGCCCCTAAAATCACCCTTAGGTGGTTGTTTTTTAGCATTTAGACCGCACAGGGGCAACATAAGGCATTCACATCCTGCAGGCGTAGAATCGAGGAACTATGACTGAATCCTGCACCCCCGCAACCCCCGAGCCGCGCGCCAGCGACCCCTCCGAGCTGAAGAATCTGCGTGCCGCACACGCGGACGAGCTCTCATCCCGCACGCGTGCCACGAGCATCCCGGCGGACTCCTGCTCCCTCTATGACGACGAGGCACTCGGCGGCACTGCCGGACGCGCCACCGCCTGGCTGGCGCTCGAACACGTGGGTCAGTGGGGCCGCGATGTACTGGATGGATCCGCCCTCGGTGAGGAACTCTCTGCCGCACTGGGCGAGGCAGTCTCGCAGGCGGGGCTGAAGTTCCTACTCATCCGCCAGGTGGGCAGGGAAGGGCGCGTACTGCACGGCGCGCCGGATGCATCCGGCAACCCGACTCACCGGGTACTCTACGCACTCTGCACCCCCGGTGAGGAGAAGCTCTACTCGTTCAGCGTGAGCAACCCCGAGCAGCTACTCAACCTGCCGCTAGACAACCCGCAGGAGTTGATTCAGGCGACCGGCGCGGAGCTCATGGACTCCCCCGCTATTCTCGTGTGCACCCACTCTAAGCGTGACCGTTGCTGCGCACTGCGCGGCCGACCCATTGCGGCGCACCTGGCGGATATCCTGCCGGGTAATGCGGTCTGGGAGTGCTCGCATACGGGCGGTCACCGCTTTGCCCCGGTCGGCATTGTGCTGCCCACCGGCTACACCTACGGTCGCCTCTCGGAGCCTTCGGCGCTGGCGGCGTACCTATCGCTGGCGGGCCGTGATATTCCGTCGCTGCACGGTCTGCGTGGTCGCAGCACGGATACCCCGGTGGAGCAGGCGGCGGAGGTTGCCGTGCGCCTTGAACTGGAGAAAAAGGGTGAAGAAGTAACCTCTGGAGGTTTGGTTTCACGTGAAACATCGGCAACGGAGGCACTGAGCGCACTCCGCGAGGCGGGCATTGAGCCCCCGGTAAATTTCTCCGAGCATCCCACCCTGGAGGCGACACTCACCACCCACACCGACGGACGCACCTGGGTCACCTTCTTCGAGCGGGTCACCCTTGAGCCGCGCCCCAACTCCTGCGGCAAGGGTCCCGCAGATGCTTTCAGCCGCGAGCTGCTCGCGCTGCGTCAGCTCTAGGTGGTGCCAGTTCTATGCGGCGCCAATTCTAGGTAGCGCCAGCTCTAGCACCCGCGCATGTGTAGACAGCACAAAGCCCCAGCGGGCACCTTCTCGGGTACCCGCCGGGGCTTCGCTGTATTCAGGGTTCACTGTATCCAGGGTTCAGCGTATTCAGGGTTCACCGTACCCGGCAAACAGGCTTACCCGGCGAACGGGTTCGGCGCGCCGATGTACTGCAGCTCGGTGTACTCCTCCAGACCCTCGGGGCCGCCCTCGCGACCCATGCCGGACTGCTTCACACCACCGAAGGGGGCTGCCGCATTCGAGATGACGCCGGAGTTGTAGCCGATCAGGCCGAACTCGAGTCCTGCCGCCATGCGCGTAAAGCGCGGGTGGTTGCTCGTGTACACGTACGCCGCCAGGCCGTACTCGGTGTCGTTGGCGAGCTTCAGGGCGGTGCGTTCACCCTCCTCACCGTAGCCGCCGAACGTGGCAATCGGGGCGACGGGGCCGAAAATTTCTTCACGCCACACGCGCATCGAATCGGTCACGCCGGTCAGCACGGTGGGGGTCACGAAGTTGCCCTTGTTCAGGTTCTTGGGCATGCCGCCGGTATCGCTCGGAACATTTTCTGCAAGCTCGGGAATGTACCCGCCGCAGGCGAGGAGCGCACCCTTACCCAGGGCATCTTCCACCATAAAAAGCATGGATTCAACCGCTGAAGGTTGAATTAGCGGTCCACAGTCGGTTCCATCAACGGTTCCGTCACCCACAACGGTCGCCTCCATGCGCTCCACGAAGGCGCGGGTGAACTCTTCGGCAATGTCCTCGTGCACAATGAATCGGTTAGCGGCGGTGCACGCCTCGCCCATGTTCCTCATCTTCGCCGCGTAGGCGCCCTCCACGGCGGCGGGGATGTCCGCGTCCTCAAAGACGATGAACGGTGCGTTGCCGCCCAGCTCCATGGAGGTGCGCAGAACGTTCTGCGAAGCCTGCGCGAGCAGGGTGCGGCCCACGGCGGTGGAGCCGGTGAACGAGACCTTCCGCAGGCGGTCATCAGCCATCAGCGCGGAGACAACCTCACCGGTGCGGGAGGTGGTCACCACGTTCAGCACGCCGTCCGGCAGGCCCGCCTCACGCATCAGGGACGCGAAGTACAGGGAGCTGAGCGGGGTCAGGGAGGCGGGCTTGAGTACCGCGGTGCAGCCCGCCGCGAGCGCCGGGGCGACCTTGCGTGCCGCCATGGCGAGCGGGAAGTTCCAGGGGGTGATGAGCAGGCAGGGGCCGACGGGGCGGCGTACGGTGGTGATCTGTAGCCCGGATTCGGGGGCGGTGGCGGTGCGGCCGAAGTTGCGGGCGGCTTCTTCGGCGTACCAGCGCAGGTAGTTCGCGGCGTAGGCAACCTCGCCGCGGGACTGGTCGAGGGGCTTGCCCATTTCGAGGGTCATGAGTCGGGCGATGACTTCGGTGCGCTGCGTCATGAGCGTGTAGGCGCGGTTGAGGATGTCGGCGCGTTCGCGGACGCTGGTTGCCACCCAGGAGGCGCGGGCGTCGCAGGCGGCGTCGAGTGCTTCGATACCCTGTTCGACGCTGGCGTCGGCGACGTGCGCGAGGATTTGGCCGCAGGAGGGGTTGTGCACGGGGAAGGAGCCGTTGTCGCCGGTGACCCAGGTGCCGCCGAGGAGCAGGTCGGTGGGCACGTAGAAGAAGGGGTAGGAGGGCCGCTCGTAGGGGTCGATGGGTTCGAGCTGCGGCATGTTGAAGCTGTGCATGTGCGGTTCGGTGCGGCCTCGCAGCTGGGCGGACTTCGCGGCGGGATTCTCTGCGGGCTTCTCGGTGGAGCTTTCGGGTGAGGTGGTCATGGCGTGCCTTTCGGGTTGGGGCGGCCGGTGCGGTCGACTCTGACGCTTTTAATTCTAGTCCCGAGTTGGTTCTCATTCCCGGGCACGCCGAAGGGGGCCGCATCCGCGTTGGATACGACCCCCTTCGGGTGGATTCCTCGGGTAGATTCTTCAGGTGGATTCTCACTCGGCGCGCGAGCGCCTAGCTAATAATCATGGGCCGAGAATTATGGAGCTAGGAATTATGGAAAGCGTTGCCCGGAAGGGATGCTCGGTGTTACATCCGCTCTGCCCGGTACCCGCGCCTTCACCGCTTAGCGGGCGGTGAGGCGGGCACCCAGGTGGACTAGGCCCACCGGTCCTCTCAAATCCAGGACTGACGTGCCTCGATTCGAGTCAGCTCCAGAGGACCGCCATCGTTGGTGCCGTGGAAGCGGCCGAAGTGTACGTACGGGCCGCGGTAGGCGCTGTGGTTGATGGGGCTGGAGTATTGGCCGTTGACCGTGTAGTAGAAGCTGTTCTTGTTCACCACAATCTTGCAGTTCAGTGCCTGGCCGGTGGTGACCTTCTGGCGCAGCTTCATGGTGTGCAGCACGCGCGGGCTGGTCTGCTTGGGTTCGAAGCAGAGAATCTGCGCTACGGAGTTGCCGCGGTAGTTGGGGCGGATGGCGAGCACGTAGGTGCCGTCTTCCTGGTTTGCGGCGAACTTCTTGCCGATGCCGAAGGGGCCGTCGTGTTCGCGACCGAAAGCGACGTAGCCGTAGTGGCCGTCCTGCTGCGGCAGTGCACCGGTCCACTTCATGGAGAAGTCGAGGGTGTACTTTTCGCGGGTGGTGTAGTTCGCCAGCGGGCCGAGCAGTACGGATTCGTCGTAGCGCTGGTTGTGCACGATGGCTACGCCGGTCAGGTCGGGCATGTCCGCTGCGACGGAGGGGTCGGCGGGCAGCATGCCGTGGGGACGCTTGCCGGTCTTGATCTTGACGCTGGAGTCGAAGGGGTCACCGATTACCCAGTAGGGGTCGGGGCACATGAAGCCCTTCACGCCCAGTGCCTTGTACTTTTCGTAGGCGGAGCGGCGGTGGATTTCCCAGACGATGACTGCCTTGCCGAGGCCGGTGAGGGCGCGTACGTTCTCTTCGCTCATGGAGCCCTGGGAAGCGCCGGTCGGCTTCTCGTAGTAGGGTACGCCGATGGCGTCCACGTTTTCGTGGCGTGCCATTGCGGAAATCTTATCGATGGGGTCGCCGCCGTCGAAGTAGCACCAGGTGGCACAGCCTGCGGAGTTGGCAAGCTTCAGGTAGCGGGAGGTGGGCTTGAAGCCGCCGCTGCCGTCACGGTACATCTTGATGACGGTGCGGCGCTGCAGGCCGCGTTCGGTGATGAACTTGACGAGGCCTGCCTGTGCGGGGCCGTCCTTCGCTTCGAGGAACAGTACGACCTTCTTGCCGCCGACGGAGGCATATTCGCCGCCTGCGGGTACGGCGTCAACGGCTGCGATGGCTTCTTCGAGGGTGGGGATGTTGTACAGGTCGGTCTTTTCGCCCAGGTTCTTGCGCATGTTGACCTTGTGCTGGCGCAGTTCGGCGAGGGTGTGGCCGCGCACGTCCATGGATGCGCCGGTGGTGCGCTTGATGTTGGTGTCGTGCATGCAGACGAACTGGCCGTCGCTGGTGGTGCGTACGGAAATTTCGACGGCGAGGGCGCCGCGGCGTACGGACTCTGCGTAGGCGTAGGCGGTGTGCTCGGGGCTGATGTTGCCGGCACCGCGGTGGGCGATGAAGAATTCATCGGTCTTGTAGAGCAGCTGATGTGCGGGGGAGCCGCTGTGTACTGCCGCGAGCTGTGCGCGGGTGTTGGCTGCGGCGTGGGCTTCGCCTGCCTGGAGCATGAGGGCGGCGGGCGCCAGAGTGGAGGCGCCAATGAAGCCGCGGCGGCTCAGATTCTTGGAGATCTTCGGGAATGCAGTCACCGTAGTGGTCCTTTTTTCGTTTATGAGTTGAGCGTAATGTGTGTGGTTGGTCATTGAAGTTTTGGTTTATAGCTGAGGGTCCGGATTCTCTCAACTCAAACTACAACTCTATGTAGGATAACGATTTTTTATCGGTGATTCACTGCGTTTACAGGAAAATAGGGTATTATGTGCGCCTCATTCTTACCCGCTGTGTAATGCGGGTGAATGTGTTCCTCCTTTTCCGCCGCTTTTAATAGCGGCATTTCATGCGGCGTTAAAAAATTTCTCGTGTAACGAAAAAAGCCGCGCCCACAGACCGATTGAGCCTGCAGGACGCGACCTTTTGCGTTAAGTATTTTCGCGGGTTTTCACCGCAGTTGAAGCTGAGCTATTTTTCGCTGGTTCAGCTTACTTCTTGGATGCCTGAGCGACGCGGTCACCGGCTGCGACGGGGCGACGAGACTCAGAGTCCTTGGAGATGTTGAACTTTGCGGTGTTGGTAATCATCACCATGGTTTCCTTGGAGGGGATGCGGCCCTCGATAGCTGCCCAGTCGACCTCGATAATGGGTGCGCCTGCCTCAACCTTGTCACCTACGTTAGCGAGCTTGGTGAAGCCGTCGCCGCCGAGCTCAACGGTGTCGATACCGATGTGGACCAGTACCTCACCGCCGTTTTCAGTGCGGAGCATGAATGCGTGCAGGGTGTCCTGAATCAGTGCAATGGTGCCTGCAACGGGTGCGACGATGGTGCCTGCGGTGGGGTTCACTGCGTAGCCGTCGCCCATAACGCCCTGAGAGAAAACGGGGTCGGAGACTTCGCTCAGCGGCAGGTACTCGCCGGTAGCAGGTGCGACGTAGACGTCTGCGGACGATGCTTCCTGTGCGGCAGCTTCCTTCTTCTTCTTGCCGAAACCGAACATGTATGCTCCTTCTGGTCGTGTTGCGCTATGAATAGCGTGTATTTGTAGCGCTGATGCGTCCGCGTCGGATGCGGGCGTCGTTGCCTTCTTGGTTTCACACCGGGCGGCGCCTGCCTGAATTGCAGGGTTCGCACACTCCGGTGCATATGCACTCAGAATACAACACCTAAACCCGTAGCTCACGAGCTGAGGGTCATTCGACTCGAATTCTGCAAATATTCCGCAAATCTGGAACTTCAACTCACACTTCTGCACTCTTGAGGTCGCGAGTACACTTAGTGAAGGACTGGCACCCCTCCCCCCGAGCCGGTGCCCATAAGAGAGAAAAGGCTGAAACTGATGACTGAAGCGGCTGAGACCGTTCTTGAAGTATTTATTCCGGGTCCCGGCGAGAACCCGGAGGATCCGCAGGATATGGAGCGTTCCATCTTCCTGGGTGCCGCGCAGGAGGCGCTGGATTCGGGCGTGGACATTGAGGTGTACTCCACCGACTCCTACCCTTCCGCATTTGAAGAGTGCGCACCCGTGGCGGAGCAGATTGAGATGAACGGCCGCGAGGTTCTGCCGCTCATGCTCGTCAACGGTGAGGTGAAGGTGTCCTTCTCCTACCCGACTGCCGAGCAGATTAAGCGATTCTCCCGCGCACACCTGGTCGCCCAGCCGAAGGCGAACGCGGCAGCGGCTGCGTGCGGCCCGTCCGGTTCCCCGGCGGCGTCGATGATCCCGAACCTGAGCGGCGAACCCGCCGGTTTCGCGGCAACCCTGGCGGGTAAGGCACCCCAGCCGGTCGGCGGCCCCGAAATCGGCAACCGCGTGAACCTCATGGGTGGCGACACTGGCGACGGTATCCCCACCTCCGGTTCGGTGGCTGTGAAGTCCGGCGGCTGCGGATGCGGTGGTTGCGGCTGCGGCGGCAAGTAAACCCGCCCCTGTCGGCAACGAGCGCCTGGCTCACCCGGTTCTAACTCGCCCGGTTCTAAAACTACATAAGCAAAGAGCGGTGCCCGCCTCCTCGTGATGAGGAAGCGGGCACCGCTTTCGCTTAACGAAGCTTAGGTTCACACCCGGCAGCACCTACGGGAGCTGCGGCGGGCGAACAGCACCTTACTTGATGGAGGTACCGACGGAACCGAGCTGCTGGCAAGCCTCGACCACGCGTGCGGCCATGCCTGCCTCTGCAGCTGCACCCCAAACGCGGGGGTCGTAGGTCTTCTTGTTGCCGACCTCGCCGTCAACCTTCAGCACACCGTCGTAGTTGCTGAACATGTGGCCAGCAACGGGGCGGGTGAATGCGTACTGGGTGTCGGTGTCGATGTTCATCTTGATAACACCGTAGGACACTGCGTCTGCAATCTCCTGCTCGGTGGAGCCGGAGCCACCGTGGAAGACCAGGTAGAAGGGCTTGTCGCCCTTGCCGTACTTAGCGCCGACCTCGGTCTGGATTTCCTTGAGCAGCTCGGGGCGCAGGTGAACGTTACCGGGCTTGTACACGCCGTGAACGTTACCGAAGGTCAGAGCAGCCATGTAGGTGCCCTTCTCGCCCAGGCCGATTGCCTCAACGGTCTTGATTGCGTCTGCAACGGTGGTGTACAGGGAGTCGTCGATAGCGCCTTCAACGCCGTCTTCCTCGCCACCAACGGCACCAATCTCAACCTCGAGAACGAGCTTTGCCTTGGAGGTACGCTCGATCAGCTCAGCAGCAATCTTCAGGTTCTCGTCCAGGTCGATTGCGGAGCCGTCCCACATGTGGGAGTTGAAGATGGGGTCTTCACCGCGAGCAACAGCCTTCTCGGACTCTGCCAGCAGGGGCAGGACGAAGCCTTCCAGCTTGTCCTTGGGGCAGTGGTCGGTGTGCAGTGCAATGTTCACGTCGTACTGCTTAGCAACTTCGCGTGCGTATGCTGCGAAGGCCAGGGAGCCAACGACCATGTCCTTCTTGGAAGCGCCGGACCAGTATGCTGCACCACCGGTGGATGCCTGGATGATGCCGTCCGAGCCAGCCTCTGCGAAGCCGCGGATTGCAGCATTCAGGGTCTGGGAGGAGGTCACGTTCACTGCGGGGTACGCGAAGCCCTTTTCCTTCGCGGTCTGCAGCATTTCTGCGTAAACTTCGGGGGTTGCAATAGCCATATGCTGACTCCTTGGATAGATGCGACCGGTTACCGATGCTGGGCCGGTTCACCATATTTTGTTGGCGCGCGAGACGCCTCCTACTCGCACTATTTTACCAAGATACGACTTATTTATCGTTAATTTTTTGTGGGTTTTTTTGGGTTTACTGCAGCGAAATTTCCGCGAATTACCGCGGTAAAGTAGAGGTGTTAATGACTTGATGTCTTCTGTGCGTGCAGGGCAGCGTACACATCACCCGGACGCGATGAAAGGAACCTCCCATGAGCAAGGCGAGCGCTAAAAATAATCCAAAACAGCTCGACGCGAAACGTGAGAAGCGTGCCCGCCAGGCGCAGCGTCGTGCTGAGCGTGAGCATCCGAATGCGGCGGCTATTGCCCCGGTGCGCGCCCAGTTGGATGAGATTCTGGAGCGTAAGAGTCGGCATGTTTTGGGGCATGGCGATATGGCGAAATCCCTTGAGTTGATGGAGAAAATGCGTGATGAGGGTGCGAGTGACCACGAGATTGATGTGGCGCTTGCGGAGGCGAAGCTCCCCTCGGTCGTGCAGGTGGGCCGTAAGTCGTTGATGCGTTGGCCGAGCTGGTGGTGGTTGAATCGTCGTGAGCGCGCGTTGCGGGCGAAGATTGACCGCCTGATGGAGGGCTAAGCCCCCGTTTTGAATAGGTTGTGAGAGCACCCCGTTGTGGGTGCTCTTGTGCTGTGCGGTGGTGGGGTAATTGATTTTTTGGACTCAGGGTTCAATTAATCTATTTCACAAAACAATGAAAACCACACAATACAACATGAACCAAATATATTCATAAGATATGCATTATATGTATATAAATTATTACGTGATGTGAGTTATATTTACCTAAATTACCGTGCTATAGTCGTTACAACCCGCAGACGTGTTCCCAACCACATTTCGTGTAGCACGTGCTTCAGACGTAACTATCCAAGGAGGCATAGCGTGAGCACCTCACCGAACAAGAACCCGCAGACTTCTGCAGCGGATCAATACACTAAGCCCCCCACAGACGACCCGTTCGCACACGAACAGGAAGGCTTCCACAAGGGGCTTGGCGCACGTCAGCTCCAGATGATCGCCATCGGTTCCGCTATCGGTACCGGCCTGTTCCTGGGCACCGGTAGCCGTCTGCAGGACGCGGGCCCCATGCTCGCCGTCATCTACGCCGTCATCGGCTTCTTCGGCTACCTGATCCTTCGAGCCCTCGGCGAGCTGATTCTTCACCGCCCCTCCTCGGGCTCCTTCGTCTCGTACACCCGCGAATTCTACGGCGAAAAGGCCGCATTCGTATCCGGATGGCTGTACTGGCTGAACTGGGCAATGACCGCCGTTGCAGACGCCACCGCTATCGCTATCTACATCAGCTGGTTCGGTCGATACAACCAGTTCTTCGCAGATATTCCCCAGTGGCTTAGCGCATTCATCGTCGTTATCGTCACCGTGGCTCTGAACCTCATCTCCGTGAAGATCTTCGGTGAGCTGGAATTCTGGTTCGCACTCATTAAGATCCTTGCCCTGCTGTCCTTCATGGCGGTAGGTATCTGGTACCTGGTCTTCGGTGAACCCATCAACGGCGTCACCCCCGGACTGAGCCTTATCGCAGCCAATGACGGCTTCTTCCCCAACGGCATTCTCCCCGCTCTGATTGTGGTTCAGGGCGTTGTGTTCGCCTACGCCGGTATTGAGCTGGTCGGCACCACCAGTGGTGAAACCAAGAACGTTGAGAAGGTTATCCCCCGCGCTATCAACACCGTGATCTGGCGTATTGCGATCTTCTACGTTGGTTCCGTGGTTCTGCTCTGCCTGCTCATGCCCTACACCGCATACAAGGACGCAGAGTCGCCGTTCGTGACCTTCTTCGACGCTATCGGCATTGATGGTACCGCACCGATTATGCAGCTGGTCGTTATTACCGCGGCTGCTTCCTCGCTGAACGCTGGCCTGTACTCCACCGGCCGTATCCTCCACTCGATGGGTGTTGCCGGTTCGGCACCGAAGTTCACCACCAAGGTGTCCCGCTCCGGTGTTCCGGTGGCAGGTATTCTGCTCACCGGTGTGATTGGCCTCTTCGGTGTTGTGCTGAACTTCTTCGTTCCCGAGCAGGCGTTCGAGGTCGTGCTGAACATCGCATCCGTGGGCACCATGGCTAGCTGGGCGGCTATCGCAATGTCGCACCAGAAGTACCTGAAGCTGGTCGGCGAGGGCAAGTACAAGCGCCCCAACTACCGTGCACCCGGCGGTCGTTTCAGCGACTGGGCTGTGATGGCCTTCCTGGCTATTGTGCTGGTGCTGATGGCTCTGGATTACCCGGTCGGCACCTACACCCTGGCATCGCTGCTGCTGGTTATCCCGCTGCTGATTATCGGCTGGTACACGGTTCGTGACCGCGTCAACGAGATTGCTCGCGTCCGTGAAGGCTACACCGGTTCCGTGCCTGTGATTGCTGCCCGCCCCGTGGTGAAGAAGCTCGTTTCGGAGCCTCGTACCCACATTGACCTGGATGATCTGGACATTGAGGACGAGGACAAGCCGAAGGGTAGCTAACCCGACCGGTTGCCTCCAATCCCGGTGATATCCCGGTGGCGGCGAATGAGGGGGTTCTAGACCCTAGCCGCTAGACCCTAGCCAATAGAGTCTGGAACCCCCTCCCTGCCCGTCTTTCCGTGTTCGCTTCCGTATTACATCCGTGTAATACATAAAGCAAAGTACATATTTACAGCATTTCTAATACGGTGTGTCCTGCAATATATTTTGAGATAATAGATATCCGCAGTGACCACCAGATGCACAAAGAAGTTTTGTGCAGATATTCAAAGGAGAAAATCATGACTGAACGTCCTAGCGCACACGCGGTGGAATTTGTTGACGTCGCCTCGATGGCGAAGTGGATTCAGAAGGACGGCGTAGGCAACATCATTGCCGGCATGGTCGACTTCCTCGAAGAAGACTTCAAGAAGTGGCAGAGCTTCGACAAAATCCCGCGCGTCGCCTCCCACACCCCCTTCGGTGTGATTGAGCTGATGCCCACCTCCGACAACATTACCTACTCCTTCAAGTACGTGAACGGCCACCCGTCGAACCCGGCGCGCGGCTTCCAGACCGTGACCGCGTTCGGTTTGCTCGCTGACGTGGATAACGGCTACCCCGTGTTCCTGGCTGAGATGACCCTGCTGACCGCGCTGCGTACCGCTGGCGTGTCCGCCATGGTTGCTAAGCACCTGGCACGCAAGGATTCGAAGAAGATGGCGATGATTGGTACCGGCTCTCAGTCTGAGTTCCAGGCGCTGGGTATGCGCGCGGTGCTCGGCATTGAGGACCTGTCCGTCTACGACATTGATCCGCACGCGATGGAGAAGTTCCGCCGCAACCTGGAGCCGCTGGGCTTCCGCATCCACCTGGCTAAGGACGTGGACGAGGCTGTTGAGGGTGCAGACATTATTACCACCTGCACCGCCGATAAGCAGCAGGCGAAGGTTCTGCTGGACCGCCAGGTAAAGCCCGGCGTGCACCTGAACGCTATTGGTGGCGACTGCCCCGGCAAGACTGAGCTGGAAAGCGAAATTCTGGACCGCTCCACCGTGTTCGTTGAGTTCCCGCCCCAGACCCGCATTGAGGGCGAAATTCAGCAGAAGGACCCGGACTTCCCCGTGGTGGAGTTCTGGAAGGTACTGACCGGCGAGGAGCCCGGCCGCGTCTCGGATGAGCAGATTACCCTGTTCGACTCGGTGGGCTTCGCAATTGCTGACTTCTCGGGTCTGCGTTATGCCCGTGCGGCTACGCAGGACACCGACCTGCAGCAGTTCATTGACCTGGTTGCTAGCCCGGATGATCCGAAGGATCTGTACTCGCTGGTGAACGTTAACGTTCCGGTGGGCTAAAGGGCTAAGTAACCTGACGCTGAGTGGCCTTGAGCTGGCGGGCCTGTAGGTGCGCCAGCATGGGCTGCGAGGTTGAGAGTGAATAAAGTGAGGGCCGGGGAGTGGTGACACTCCCCGGCTCCTTCTTGTGAAATTTGCTTGTGGGCATTCTGCGGCTGGTTCGCCCGTTCTGCCCTTCAGCGGGTGTGGCTACTGGTGGGTGGCGATAATTTCGCGCGCCTTCGCTATCTTCGCATCACGATCGGCCTTCAATTCATTCAGCAGCGCCTGATTCTTCTCAATCAAAGGTCCCTGATAGGACGCCTCAATATCACCCAGACGCTGAGCCAACCTCACCTTCTCACTACATTGAGCTTCAATGATTGCCAGGCGGATAACCTCCTCCAACACTTTGGGATCATCAGCATTCAGATTGGCCGTTTCTTTGCTCGTCCATTCACCGTCCCCGGTGCGAGGCGTCAACCCTTCCTGACGCTGGCAGTCCCACCAATCTGAGCGGGCTTTCTTCCATTCAGGGTCAGCCTGCGCACGCTGGTACGCTTCGCCACTGATACGACCGACGGGGCGGTACTTTTTCTCATCAGCCTCATCAAAATAGAGCATATCCAGTTCTTCCCGATGCTCTTCGCGGCAGCTGGCCCTGACGTCTTCAGGGATGCTCTCATAAATCCTTTCCTGCTCTTCTCTGACTTTGCTGGACGTAAAATGATTCGCCGCATGCTTCACGTTCCAGGAGCCGTACTGGGAGGCGTTGCCAGAAACCAAGCCGTTTTCTAGAATTTCAAAATCGTATCCCTTTTTCGCATAGCACTCTTTAAGAATCAACAAATACGCCCTATATGTTATATCTAGGGCCTGGTCACTCATGTCGTATTCATCGAGCGGAAGAGTAATGTAGTTATTTTCAAAATCCAGCTGGGCTTTGAGGCTAGTATCTTTAGGCGCAGCGGCGCAAGAACTTAAAGCTAAAGCAAAGCAGGCGAACAGAGCAGCAGATTTCTTCATTGTTACCGACTCCTTTCAGGGGAATGACGTCGCGGTCATTCATATGCACAACCCGCAACCATTGGCGAGCCGAAGCCAGGAAATCCATCGCATACCCTAAACCGAAATTGATAGTGCGATTCTCACATCTCCTGTGATTTGCGTTAACACTAACACGCCTAGATAATTTCATGCGTGGTTTAAGCCACCCAAACCACAACGAAAAAGGTTCCGACGCGCACACAACGCATCGGAACCTTTAAACACCTCATAAACAGCCACCGAACTACGACGGAATCTGGCCAAACACATGGCGGCGAACCCACGCATGCATCGCAATACCCGCAGCCGTCGCCGCATTCATCGAACGCGTTGACCCAAACTGCTCAATCGACAGAGTATCCCTAGCCGCCGCATGCAACTCCTCCGACAAACCCGGGCCCTCCTGACCAAAAACCAGCACACACCTCTTCGGCAGATCATACGTCTCCAGGGGCACCGAATCCGGAAAAATATCAATACCAATAATTTCCAGACCCTCAGCCTGCGCCCACGCCACAAAATCCTCAATCGTCGGATGATGACGCACATGCTGATAACGATCCGTCACCATCGCACCACGACGATTCCAACGGCGACGCCCAATAATATGGACCTCCTTCGCCAACATCGCATTCGCCGTGCGTACCACCGTGCCAATATTCAAATCATGCTGCCAATTCTCAATCGCCACATGAAAATCATGGCGGCGCGTATCCAGGTCAGCAATAATCGCGTCCATCGACCAGTAACGGTACTTATCCACCACGTTACGGCGGTCGCCCTCACGTAGCAGCTCCTCATCCCAATGGTCGCCCTCAGGCCACGGACCCTCCCACGGGCCCACACCCACCTCAAAACGGGCAGTACCCTGCTCAGTACCCTCAACAGCCTCAGCTACAGCCGCCTCCGCAGGCACAGCCTCAGCAGGTACAGCCTCAGCCGCATCACGATTCTCAACCATCACAACCACCTTCACGCCAACAACCAGCACCACTCCGGCGCCCACAGAGCCATCTTACAGACAAAAACCCGCACCACCAGCCACACACAGTAGCCAGCGGCACGGGTTCACCCGCCGCAACGGGAACGTCTTAAAAATTCACGAGGTCCTAGTCCAAGCCAGCAGAGACTAGTCCAGGCCCAGCTCATCCTTCGAGTACGCGTACAGGCACGGGACGCCCGCAACCTCTTCCACATGCTCCTTAGCGCCGGTCGCACGGTCAACAATCACAGCAACCGCCACAACCTCAGCGCCAGCCTTACGCAGTGCCTCAACAGCAGTCAGCGCCGAACCACCGGTCGTGGAGGTGTCCTCAACAGCAACCACGCGGCGACCCTCAACGCTCGGGCCCTCCACCTGACGGCCCATGCCGTAAGACTTCTGAGCCTTACGCACCACAAACGCGTCAATCGCACGGTCCTGATCACCAGCGGCACGCATAATCGCGGTACCCACCGGGTCAGCACCCATGGTCAGGCCGCCAGCAGCCTCAAACTCGATGCCGTTCTTATCCAGCAGGTCCAGCATGACCTGACCCACCAGGCGAGAAGCCTCGTGGTGCAGAGTGATGCGGCGCAGGTCAACGTAGTAGTCGGCTTCCTTGCCGGAGGCGAGGACCACGTGCCCGCGCACCACAGCCAGCTCAATAATTAGCTGGCGCAGGCGTTCACGGGCTTCTTCAATGGGGAGGTTTTCAGAAAGCTTAGTCATAGTTCCAGTGTAGCGGCTCACGTCCAGGCGGCGCAGGCTATTCCCTGTGCTATTCCAGCGCCAGGTTATTCCACCACGCGACCCACCGACGGCGGCAACGCGGCGCGCAGCTTCGTCAGCATCTCCTCATACTCGGCGGTCGGGTCGGAATCAGCCACGATAGCGCCACCGGCAGCAAGAGTCACCGTGCCATCATCGTGCGCCACGAGCGTGCGAATCACAATCGACAGGTTCGCCGAACCATCCGCCGACACAAAGCCCAAAGTACCCGAATACACGCCGCGAGCGCGACCCTCCAGACCCTCAATAATCTGCATGGTCGAGGGCTTCGGAGCACCAGTCATCGAACCGCCCGGGAAGCACGCCCGCGCGGCAGCCACCGCGGAAATTCCCTCGCGCAGGCGCGAGCTGACCGTAGACACCAGCTGATGCACCGTCGAATAGCTCTCCACGCCCATGAGCACCGGCACGCGCACGGACGCCGGGTCAGACACCGTGGACAGGTCATTACGCAGCAAATCCACAATCATAAGGTTCTCGGCGCGGGTCTTCTCATCGGTACGCAACCAGGCTGCGGCAGCCTCATCTTCTTCCGGGGTGGCACCGCGAGCAATCGTGCCCTTAATCGGTTTCGTCTGGGCATTACGCTGCTCATCCACACTCAAAAAACGCTCCGGCGAGGAAGAAAGCACCGAAAAATCACCGCACCGCAGATACGCCGCATACGGCGCCGCATTGTGGGCGCGCTGGCGGCGGTACAGCTCAAAGAAAAGCTCCGGGCTCGGATTCTGGATGCGCGCGTTCGTCTGCGCGGTCAGGCACACCTCGTAGCTGTTACCCTCGTAGATTTCGTGCTGACTAGCGCGAACGGCGTCCATGTAGGCTTCCGCGGCGGGTGCCGGGAAGAGCAGAGGCTCAGTAAGCTCGGGGGCATTGCCGGGATTATTTACGGGGGTATTTTTGGAGGCGCACTCCCCCGCCGCGCTCAGCAGCCGCTCCGCCGCCTCACACCACGGCTCATCCCCCACCAGCCAGCTACGCGCCGCACCACCAGGGCGGGCATGCTCATGCACCAGGTAACGGACCGTCGGCAACCACAGGGAATCCGGGGTCGGCGCCTCATACGCCGGCAGGTAACCCGGCACCGGGTGGCCGTGCTCCATGCCCATGGCGGCACGCGCCTCATAGCCGAAATAGCCCACGTAACCGCCACGCAAACCCGCGGGCAGACCGGTTGCCGCCGCGGTATCCGGGTGCACGCGCGGTGCGCAGGCGAGCGCCGCCTCCAACTGGGCGAAGGGATCTTCCCCGCCAGACTCAGCCGCCGCACGCGCCGAATCCACGCGCAGGGGCGACAGCTGCGCCGGGACCACACCCACATACGAGGCGACCGACATGGGCGACTCCTCGCGCGCCGAATCCAGCCAGAAGGAATACTCGGCACCACCGGCCAGCAGCGGGTACGCCTCCTCGCAGTTCACTGCGAAAGGAAGCGGGCGCACGACAAGCTCCCGCGTCTGCGCATCCCACGGGATGCTCTGCAGAATACTCGGCAGGGCATGCGGGGAGGCAGGAGCGGGAGCGTTCGGGGTAGAAAAAATACGGTCCGCGGAAGTTTCAGTCACGGACTCCATTGTATGGCGTGCAGGCGAACTGGCGGTTTAGTGAACGACTGCGGGTGCTTCGCCGTTCTCGCTGGTCATCGGCAGACCGGCAGCGAACCATGCGCTGGTGCCGCCCGCAATGTTGTGTGCGGCGTAGCCGTGCTCGCGCAGGAAGGTTGCCGCGCGGTTCGAACGGCCGCCGCCGTGGCAGATGACGTAGAAGTCTTCACCGGGTGCGGGCAGCTCAGCCAGACGCTCAGCGAGGGTGCCGAGGGTGATGTGCTTAGCGCCGGTCGCGTGGCCACCCTCCCACTCGTAGTCTTCACGCACGTCGATGATGGTTGCGCCTGCGGGAACGTCGCGGGGGTCAACCTGGGGTACAGCGGTCATGGGGTTCTCCTTTGAAATGATTAAAAATGAGCCGATCGGCACGACGGGGTGCCGGGTGGGCATAGTTGTGGTTCCACTCTATCGCGTTGGGGGTGTGGGGCGCATCTAGCCCGGTATTTGGGGGTTTGTGAGATTCGGAAGCGGTTCATACGAAAAAATCGAAATGGTTTTTCATGCACTACATATAAAGTAACCATCCGTAATACAAGCACATTCATGTATACATATGCACCCATAAGGGTATAGACTTAAATACATATTGCCCGGGTCACATAGAATTCCGGGCTCGACAGAAAAGATTTTCCACCATGTCTCACACCATCACAGGTGCCGAACCCAAGGAAACCAAGACCTTCTTCGGCCACCCGCGCATGCTCGCGAACCTGTTCACCGTAGAAATGTGGGAGCGCTTCTCCTTCTACGGCATGCAGGGCATCATGATCTACTACCTGTACTACACCGCCGACAAGGGCGGCCTGGGCCTCGACAAGGACCTCGCCACCGGCGTTATCGGCGCGTACGGTGCAGTCGTGTACCTCATGGCAATTCTTGGCGGCATCCTCGGTGACCGCCTCCTCGGCCCCGAGCGTACCCTCTTCTACTCCGCCATCGGCATCATGGCGGGTCACATCTCCCTCTCCCTCATCCCCGGCATTCCGGGTGTAGTGATTGGTCTGCTGCTGGTCGCTATCGGTTCCGGTGGTTTGAAGAGCAACGCCTCCGTGCTCGTCGGCTCCCTCTACGCAGATAACGACCACCGCCGCGACGCGGGCTTCACCATCTTCTACATCGGCGTGAACACCGGCGCACTGCTTGGCCCGATCCTGACCGGTTGGGGCTGGAGCACCGGCGGTTTCCACCTCGGATTTGGCCTGGCTGCTATCGGTATGGCTGCCGGCCTGATTCAGTACTCGCTGACCCGCAAGAACCTGCCCGCCTCCGTACACCACGTGGGCACCCCCTTCACCAGCGCTCAGAAGCGTAACTTCTTCCTGGCACTGGTCGGTATCGTGGTCGTTCTCGGTATCCTGCTGGCAACCGGCCTGATGACCGCAGACAACCTCAAGAACTGGGTCATGGGCTTCATCTTCATCGGCGCTATCGCCCTGTTCGCTCAGCTGCTGACCGCTAAGGACGTCACCGCGGATGAGCGTTCCCGCGTCACCGCATTCATTCCCCTGTGGATTGCAAACGCCGTGTTCTGGGCACTGTACCAGCAGCAGTTCACCGTCATGGCGGTGTACTCGGATGAGCGCCTCAACTGGAACATCCTGGGCATGGAACTGAGCCCGAACCTGGTCAACTCCATCAACCCAATCTTCATCATTATCTTCGGCATGATGTTCTCCGCCCTGTGGACCAAATGGGGTGAACGTCAGCCGGTGACCACCGTGAAGTTCTCCGCAGCGCTGATTATTATTGGCCTGGCGTTCTGGATCTTCCTCGCTCAGGCGGGCGTTCAGAGCGTGAACGTCGGCTGGATTGTGCTGATTCTATTCGTCTGCACCATCGCTGAACTGATTATTTCCCCGGTGGGCATTTCGCTGGCGACCAAGCTCGCACCGAAGGCGCACCGCGTGAACATGATGGCGCTGTACTTCACCTCCGTGGCAATGGGTACCGTGCTGTCGGGTTGGCTGGCTCAGTTCTACAGCATGGAAACTGAAGTTCCCTACTTCACCTGGATGGGTATTATCACCATCGCGACCGGTGTGCTGCTGTTCCTGGTGCACAAGCCGGTTCAGAAGATGATGCGCGGCGTGAAGTAGCCACAAAGTTGCTTATCTACACTGCCAACTCGCTGCTTCGGGCAGCGTGAGCGTGTAGATGTGAGGGCCCAGAATCCTTGAATTACCAAGGGTTCGGGGCCCTTACTATACGCCCTGGTACATGCTCCAGTGTATGCCCCGGTGTATGCTCCCGGCAGTCGGAGCCCCGGAATGTCGAGGGGGGTTCAGGAGGGGCGTTCGGAGCATGTTCCTTAATGAGACAATCCGCGCAGATTTTCTTATTAAGCGCCTTAATAAGAAAATTGAAGTGTATTGTCTTATTAAGACCCCTCAAGCACGACCAGCATTAACGACACCCAGGAGGAGGAACCATGCCCTCAGCCACCACCTGGCCCGCCCTCACATGGGAGCCGCAAACCCCCTTGGTTCACCGGGACGCCCTCGCCTCCCGACGCGCAACGCGCCGCAACTCCGGCACCTTCTCCAGCGCCGTACCCGCTTCCATTGCCGCACTCAACGTCGAACTCAGCCCCGCACTGCGAGCGCGCCTCCAGGAGAACGCCACCGCAATGACCCGCTTCGATGAGCGGCTCCACCACATCGGCGGCATCCCCTTCTCCGCGGTTCTTCTGCGTGGCGAATCCGCCTCCAGCTCGCAGATCGAAAACCTCACCGTTAGTGCCCGCAAGCTCTCACTGGCTGTCCTGGGTGCAAGCGGGTCGAAAGTTGGCGTTAACGCCGAGCTGGTGGCACGCAACGTTCACGCCATGCGTGCAGCCCTGAACACCGCAGAAAACATTAGCGTCGATAACATCCTCGCCATGCACCGTGAACTGACCCGCGGCCTGCAGCAAGACTCCGGTGTACTCCGCACCCAGTGGGTGTGGATTAAGGGCGATTCGCCGGTAACCGCCGACTATGTGGCGCCGCATCACGAGAGGGTTCCTGCCGCCCTCGAAGACCTTGTAGCCTTCATGAACCGCCGCGATATTGACCCCCTCGCGCAGGCGGCTATCGCGCACGCCCAATTTGAAACGATCCACCCCTTCACCGACGGCAACGGCCGAACCGGGCGCGCCCTCATCTCCGCGCTCCTGCTCGCCCGCGGGGTCACCCGCCACGTGATTCTGCCCGTCTCCTCCGGGCTGTTGCACGATACCGAAGGGTACATTCAGGCGCTCACCGACTACCGTGCAGGCGATGCCGAGCCCATCATCGAGCTCTTCATCAACGCCGCGCAGAAGGCAATCACCAACGCAGAAATCCTGGCGCAAGACATTGAAACCCTGCGTGATGAGGTGCTGTCCATTGCCCAGCGTAAAACCCCTCTCCTGCGTTCCCTCACCGACCTGTGCTGCACCGAGCCCGCCTTCACCGCACACATGGTGGAGGAGCACACGCAGGGGTCCCGAGCTAGTGTGTATCGCCTCCTCAACCGCATGGTGGAGTTGCAGATTCTGCGTGAAGAACGCGTCAAAATTCAGGGGCAAAAAGTGTGGACTGTCTCCGCCCTCAACCGCGCCCTCGATGACTTTGCGGCACGAGCAGGACGGCGCGGATAGATGCGCCATCGGGTTCGATAACCCGCGTAAAAATTCTGCGGCCGTAGGCGGGTTGCCGCGCGCGGAACTGTGACGATTTATGTCTCCGCGTGAACACACATGACGAAATACAGGGTCAAAAAGGACGCATTAAGCCACGAACAGAAATCTATTAGACAGTCTTCAACCACAGGTCTAAGGTGAATCCATAACGAGCCGGAAAACCCCTTCCGACACGACCCACCAACCCTTAGCCGAGGAGAAAAACATGGCACTTTATCTGGTAGAACTGACCCCCGCACAGCCGTCCAAGGACGAAGCAACCGCACTCATCGAGACCGTCAACTCGTCCCTGACCAACGGCGCCGAGCTCATCGAAACCCAGGTCTCCGCAGACCACAAGATCGTCTTCGTCATCGTCGAATCCGAGAACACCGCATTCGGCCCCGACCTCGCCGCAGCAATCGGTGAGCGCGCATCCGTCGCAGGCCCCGACGCAGTCCGCCTGGTCGGCGCAGAGCTCGAAGACATCAAGAAACTCAAGAAGGACGCAGACTACCTGGTTGAGTGGGACATCCCCGCAGAAATCACCATGGAACAGTACCTGACCCGCAAGAAGGCAAACGCCCCCAAGTACGCTGAAGTACCCGAGGTTTCCTTCCTGCGCACCTACGTTCGCGAAGACACCGCAAAGTGCCTCTGCTTCTACGACGCACCCGACGAAGAAGCTGTTGTGCGCGCCCGTAAGGCCGTCAGCACTCCCATCGACCGACTGTTCAAGCTGCACGCATAGACGCGATGCTCCCCGCTTAGGAGAAACCCCATGTCCGAGTTCACCCTCGAACCCCTCTACGACTACCCCCAGCGCGAGCAGGTGCTCGCACTCGCCCGAACCCACGCTAGCGCGGTTGACCGTGGCGAGCGTTCCCCCTTCGAGAACCTGCGCGAAATCGCTAAGGACGGCCTGATTACCCTGGGCCGTGACGGCGGCTCCCTGGTCCCCCAGGTTTCGGTAGCGTTCGACCTTGCCACCGAGGATGCCTCCACGGCGTTCTCCCTGTGGGCTCACCGCTCCACCATCGCGTTCTTTGACGCTGTGGGCCGCGAGCTGCCCGAGGGTCTGGCGGATGCAACCGTCAGCGGCACCACCGCGATGGCGGCAGCGTACAAGGAGGCTTCGGGCCTGGCACCGATCAAGGTGGAGGGCACTCTCGTTGAGGGCGGTCTGAAGCTGAACGGTTCCGTGTCGTGGGCGTCGAACCTGTACCCGGGCGGCGTGATTGTTCTTCCGGTGGCTGTGCAGAACGCCCCGGAGAGCCACCCGAACCGCTACATCGTGACGGTTCGCCAGAACGTTGAGGGTCTGAGCGTTGACTACCACCGCAACCTGTTGGCGCTGAACGGCACCGAGTCTGGCACTCTGAAGTTCGAGGACGTTTTCGTTCCGAGCGAGGACATTCTGAGCGACAATATTGAGGCGTTCCTGCACGATGTGACCGCGCCGTTCCTGCTGGTTCAGTCGTCGTTCTGCCTGGGTCTTGCCGCTGGCGCCCTGCAGGAGGCTGCTAAGCACCTGGACGTCTCTCAGGGCGTGTTCCGCCCGGAGTTCCCGCTGATTCTGACGGAGTACCAGAGCCTGCGTGAGGAACTGGTTCGCCTGGCGTCTGAGCCGGAGCGTGCTGAGCGTCGTGACCTGCTGAGCTTGCGTTTGGGTGTTTCGCACTTTGCAACCATTGCTACTCACTTTGAGCTGCAGGTTGTTGGAGGCGCCGGTTACGTGGCTACTTCCCCGACTGCTCGTCGCCTGCGTGAGGCGTCGTTCCTGCCGGTTCAGTCGCCGACCGAGGGTCACCTGCGTTATGAGCTGGCACGTTACGATCACTTGGATAACCTGCGTGACGCTCTCTAAGCTCATGAGCTGTGTGTAGCGAGTGTTTTTATTCGCTCTTTGCATCAATACCCCGTATATGCTTTAAACCGCATATACGGGGTATTGATGCATTTTGGGCTATATACGGGATACCGCGCCCACAATAAAAGAATATACGCCCCAATTAACGTATCCCTGCTCATATTTACAGCCGTTTAGCTGTGACCTACACCTGTATACGCGTAGAATTATGTGGAATTTTATACACCACCACATTCACCTCAGGAGCTCCCCTTTGAGCATCTCTAAACTTCTCGGCTTTGACTGGTCGGTTCACGGCGACGGCCGAAGCATTAAGCCCGGTTCCTTCGTCGCCCCGAACGAGCGCCTCGCCTGGCCAATTACTATCGGCATTGGCGCGCAGCACGTGGTTGCAATGTTCGGCGCAACCTTCCTCGTGCCGATTATTACCGGCTTCCCGCCGGCAACCACCCTGTTCTTCTCGGGTATCGGCACGGTCCTGTTCCTGCTGATTACCCGCGGTCGCGTCCCCTCCTACCTGGGTTCTTCGTTTGCGTTCATTGCGCCCCTGGCGGCTGCCATGAACTCGCACGGCCCCGCTGGTGCCCTCGGCGGTATCGTCATGGCGGGTATCGCGCTGTTCCTGGTCGGTCTGATTGTTCAGTTCGCTGGCACCGGCTGGCTGACCAAGCTCATGCCGCCGGTCGTCACCGGTTCGATTGTGGCGCTGATTGGTTTCAACCTGGCAAAGAGCGCTAAGGACAACTTCATGGTGGCACCGGTGACCGCACTGGTGACCCTGTGCTCCATCATCCTGATTTCGGTGCTCTTCAAGGGCATTATTGGTCGCCTGTCCATCCTGCTGGGTGTGGGCATCGGCTACATTACCGCTGTGATTCGCGGCGAGGTCGACTTCTCTAAGATTGATACGGCTGTGCAGACTCAGGGCATCATCGGTCTGCCGCACTTCCAGACCCCCGAGTTCCACTGGGAGCTCGCTGGCCTGTTCATCCCCGTGATTCTGGTGCTTGTGGCTGAAAACATTGGCCACGTGAAGTCTGTGGCTCAGATGAGCGGCGAAAACCTGGACGACTACTCCGGTCGCGCTCTCATGGCGGACGGCCTGGCAACCACCATCGCCGGTTTCGGTGGCGGTTCCGGTACTACCACCTACGCTGAGAACATCGGCGTGATGGCAGCGACCAAGGTGTACTCCACCGCAGCATACTGGGTGGCTGCTATCTTCGCGATTGCCCTGTCGCTCCTCCCGGGCTTCGGCGCGGCTATTGCGTCTGTTCCCGCGGGTGTTCTGGGTGGTGCCGCAACCGTTCTGTACGGCATGATCGGTATGCTCGGTGTGCGCATCTGGAGCGAGAGCCGCGTGAACTTCTCGAACCAGATCAACCTGACCACCGCCGCTGTGGCGCTGATTGTGGGTATTGCGGACTACACCTGGACCTTCGGCCAGATGACCTTCGCCGGTATTGCCCTGGGTACCGCTGCGACCCTGATTATCTTCCACCTGATGACCTTCATTGCGAAGTACACGAAGGCTGCTGGTGACCCGCTGGAGCCCTTCGACCCTGAGAAGAGCACTGAGGTGCACTAGGCGCCCGACCGCCCGCTGGAGTGATTCTCCTGAGGCGTAGGCTGTAAGAAAAGCGGCCCGGATGGATTGGTTTCCACCCGGGCCGCTTTTGCCTGTTAGCCCGATGTTCGATTAGGCCAACCGGTACACGGTGTTGCGGTTGCCTCGACCGCCTTCACGGGTAATAACTCCTTCTTGAAGGAGCTTCGTGAGGATGTACCGGACCTGGGGTTTCTGTAGCTCAGCAAAAGGCCCGGGAAGAGCAGCCATGATGTCCTCGATACCGGCGGGGTGGCGTAGCGAGCGCAGGGCGAGGAGCACCGCCTCCTGACGGCTACTGGGAACCGTAGGCACCGATTGGCGCGGGTCTACGTCCGACTTCTGCTGCGGTGAACCGACGTCGGCGGCATGAGCACCATCCAGAGGCTCCCTGCTGATAATCGCGGTAAAACGAATAACCCCGTCAATGAACTGGATGGGTTTCAGTCCTGCCTGACGCACCGCCTCCTGTGCCGTGTAGATGCCGCTACCCTCACCCTCGATGACTCGGTATCCGTCGTCGGGGGTTGTTACGTGCGTGCACACGTCATACAGGCGGTCGTTCACGCGGGAACGTTCCCCGTACTCTTGCAGGCGCTGGAGAGTGATTCCGTATAGACCGCCGGGGTTTTCTACAGAGATTCGGTCGGGGAAAATCCTGACGCGCACCTCCTCGGTATCCGCTTTAGGGTTGAGGCTGCGGTGCACGAGCGCATTCGACAGAATCTCGCGAAGGGCAATATCGGGCACTTCCTGCCCGTTGACGAGGTGCCCATTGGGCAGCTCGACGACCGGATGCGCCAGGTTCCGCTTGACCCATGCCAGGGTCTCTTCGAGCATGGCGGGGATGGGGCCGTCCGCCTCGAATTTGTCGAGGTTACGGGCTTTACCACTTGGGTCGATGACGACTCCGGTGACTTTGAGCGAGGGCCTGAACTCTTGAGGGTAGGCACCCAAGGCGTACAAGCCCGCAAGGGAAAGGTTGTCGGTTCCGAGGGCAATAATTCCCTTGCGGCGGAGCACTTCTTCATCGGAGCTTGTAGCAAGGCGGCGTGATTTAGCACGTATGTCTCGCAGATAGGCAGTTTTGAGGCCTTCATCTAGGTCAGCTAGGGAGGTGTATTCCACCGGCTCCTCATCGAATCCGGTGCGTGTCCGCTGAGCCACCATCAGGTCGGTTTCGTGGCGGCTCATTTCGTGGTCGCCATCGCCGGAACGCACGTACGCTATACCGCCAATGTAGGCGGGGCGTTCGTAGGGAGGCAGCGGAGGGATGGTGGCAACAAAGATTTTGGCGTCTTCGTAGAGGATGGTGCCGGATTCCATGGTGTTCGGCGGTTTAAGGCCCCTGCGGAGCTTGTTGCCGAGGGTTTTTTCTAGGTCTGCAGGGTCGTATACGCCTACAGGTGCAAAGTCATTATTCTCGTCGAGGCCGCAGATAATGATTCCGCCCGTGGAACTATTGGAGAAGCTACTCAGGGTTGCGTCTAGGCTTCCGGGGTAGCCTCCGTGGGCTTTTTTAACCTCAATAAACTGCGTATCACTGCCGTGAGTACGCAATAGTTTGATGGTTTCAGCAAGCCATTCGGGGGTCCATTCCACGTTGTTCATACAAAAAATTTTAGTCTAGACACAAATCAGACACAAAAATTTGAGTCTAGACATGAATTTTTATGTCTAGACTCAAATTTTTTATGTGTAGACATAAAAGTTTATGTCTAAGTTATGTCTGCGGAGGCTGACCCAGCCGCTAGCGCTGGATAGCTAGCACCGGAGGGCTCGTGCTGGATAGCTAGTGCTAGGCACCTAGGACCGTTCGGCGAGCATCGCCTCAATCGTCTGCGCCACACCGTCCTCGTGGAAGGACGGGCAGGTGCGCCCCACCTTCGCAATGAGTGCCGGCTGACCCGACGCCATGGCGAAGCCCTCCCCCGCCCAGCAAAGCATCTCAGCGTCATTCGGCATGTCACCAAACGCCATCACCTCGTGCGCCTCAATGCCGTGGCGTGCCGCGAACTTCTCCAAGATCCGCCCCTTATTCACAGTCTTAGAACCCATCTCAACGAGCGGTTCACCAACTACGCCGCGGGTCACCGACACCAGCGAACCCACCGCCTGATGCACGCGCGCCTGCAGAATATCCGGGTCCATGCCGGGCACACGGATCAGGTACTTAATGACCGGGGTTGAGCCAATTCGTTCCAGGGAATCAGCAATACTCGACTCAATAACGCGGGCGCCCTCAAGCACCTCACCGCCGTCGTGAGGCCCCTGAATATAGACGGTGTCTACGGTTTCCAGGGTGTAGGTGGCGTCGGGGAACATGGGCTCCAGCAGCTCGTGGGTGCGGGCAATCACCGCGGGATCTGCGCCGTTGATCTCTTCTACCTCGTTCGCGCCCAGGTGGTACACCACGGCACCGTTAGAGCAGATGGCGTAGGAGTCAAAGTCGGTCTGCTCGCGTAGGGGCGTGAGCCAGCGGCTCGGGCGGCCGGTAACGAAGACGATATCGATCCCGGCGGCGCGGGCAGCCTCAAGGGCGCGCAGGGTCCGCGGACGGAACCGGAAATCGTGCCCGATGAGGGTGCCATCCAGGTCGCTGGCGATGAGTTTAATCATGCAGTGTTTGCCTTCAGTGGTGGGGTGTATCGGTGCTGGGCAGGGTGCAGGGCTGGTTAGGGCGCGGGGCTCGTTAGACTGTGCCAGCGAGCCGGTGTGCCGCTATGCCGCCGGTTCCGCGTAGGTGACGGTCAGGAACGCGCGACCCAAACCGTGGCCGAGCAGGTTAAAGTTCACGACGGCGGGGCTGGCGTTCTCGTCAATGTCGAGCTTCTCCACGTCCACGGCGGTGACGCAGAAGATGTAGCGGTGCGGGCCGTGACCAGCCGGAGGGGCAGCCCCCAGGAAGCCCGCCACACCGGCGTCGTTGCGGTGCGTCAGGGCGCCGGCGGGTGCATCAGCGCCGGTGTCAATGCTGGTCACGTTGGCGGGAATATTGGAGACAGTCCAGTGCCAGAAGCCGCTGGGGACCGGCGCATCCGGGTCGAAGCAGGTCAGCACGAAGGACTTGGTGCCCTCGGGGAAGCCGTTCCAGGACAGCTGCGGGGAGCGGTCCTGACCGCCTGCCACGCCGAAGAGGGCGGAGCGCATCCATTCGGGTGCGGTGCCGCCGTCCTGAATGTCGGTGGAGGTCAGGGTGAATTCGGGCAGTTCGGGCAGGCCCGCGTAGGGTTCGCGGGGCAGGGGTGCGGTGCCGATGTTGGTCATGATGTTCCTCAATGGTGGGGTGCGGGTGGATATGGCGACGCCGGCGGACAGAGTGAGCTATCCGCCGGCGAGGCGTAGATTATTTAGCCGTTGAGTACGGCGTCGAGTTCTTCGCGGGTGGGCGGGTTAGCGCCCGCGCGGGAAACGGTGATGCCGGCTGCGGTTGCGGAGAAACGCAGCAGGTCGGCGATGTCTTCGGCGGTCAGTGCGGCGACCTTGGTGCGCGCCTCAGCGCCGGCGATACCGCGGTCGAGCAGACCCGCGATGAGTGCCGCCATGAGGGAGTCGCCGGCGCCGACGGTGTCCGCAACCTCAACGCGGTGTGCGGGCTGGCTGATGCCCTCGGGGTACTTCTTGCTGTAGGCGATGGGGCCGTCCTCGCCGCGGGTGATGACCATCAGCTCGGCGCCGAGGTCAAGCCATGCGCGTGCGGTGTCGTCGAGGGAGCGGTCGGGGTAGAGCCACTGCAGGTCCTCGTCAGATGCCTTGACGACGGTGGAGAGGGACACGAACTTTTCAGCCCAGGCGCGGCCCTCGTCGACGTTGTGGATGAGGGTGGGGCGGCAGTTCGGGTCGTAGCTGAGCAGGGCGCTGTCGCGGGCGGCTTCGAAGGCTGCGGCGACCACGTGCGCGCCGGGTTCGAGCATGGCGGCGATGGATCCGGTGTGGACTGCATCGGAGGTGCGTGCCAGTTCGGTGAGCTTCTCGGCGACGGATTCGAGGGACCAGGTGATGTCGAATTCGTACTCTGCCGCGCCGTCGGCACCGATGGTTGCCTGGGCGACGGAGGTGCGTTCAGCACTGTGTTCGAAGGGCAGGGTCACCTGGGATGCTTCCAGGTGTGCGTCAATGCTCTTGCCGTAGGCGTCGGGGCCGTAGTGGCCGACGAAGTTGGTGGGGTGGCCGAGGCGGCGTGCACCGACGGCTACGTTCATGGGCGATCCGCCGGGGTAGGCGCGGGTTTCTCCGTCGTGCTGGTGGACGACGTCTACGAGTGCTTCACCGATTACAGTCAACATGGTTTCAATTTTACCTATGTTTTCCCATGTCGTGGGGTGTGTTTTTGTGGGTATTTGAAGTGGTTTTACTTTTCCTTTTGAGGGCTTGTGTTGGCTTGCCGGGCGGGTGCAGGAACTGACTTTTACCTCTTCTGACTTTTAGCCTCAATATCGCTGATTTTGAGGCTCTAGAGGGGTTCGCACGGGTTAGACTTAAACCGACGCCGGGTCTTTAACGCCCGGCACGGTATTGACGCGACAGCACCGTCGCGCCTACCCTCCAACGACGAAGTTAGGAAGAAGGTCATACGTGACGACTGCAACCGCTACCTGGGTTAACCGTGAGGCTACCGCAGAGGAGCTGATCCCCCTCATCGGTAAGCTGCACCGCGAGAACGGTGTGGTGCTGAGCATTCACGGCCGTAGCCTGGTCAACAAGTCTGTCATTGAGCTGCTGAAGCTGCACGATTTCGTATCCCACATTGATGGTGCACCTCTGAACCCCGCACACACCCTGGAGCTGGTTCGCGCTCTGGCTGAGCTGAACCTGGGTGCATGCTCGATTAACATTGCTGCTCTGCACAAGGCTCACCGTGAGGCTGGCTCCCCCGAGCTGTCCATGTGGCTGCCCGAGCAGCTGGGTTCCTCCGTGAACCACCAGGGCGACCAGCCCAAGGAGCAGGACGTTGTGCTGTACGGCTTCGGTCGTATTGGTCGCCTGCTGGCTCGTATTCTGCTGGAGCGTTCCTCCTCGCCGCTGGGTTCTGGCCTGAACCTGCGCGCTGTTGTGGTGCGTAAGAATGGTGACAAGGACCTGGTCAAGCGTGCATCCCTGCTGGAGCGCGACTCGGTTCACGGCCCCTTCAAGGGCGTTATTGAGGTAGACGAAGAGAACAGCACCATCATCGCTAACGGTGTTCCGGTTCGCTTCATTTACTCCTCCGACCCGACCACCGTTGACTACACCGAGTACGGCATCAACGACGCTCTGCTGGTGGACAACACCGGCCGCTGGCGCGACGTTCCGGGCCTTGAGCAGCACCTGAACCGCCCCGGCATTTCTCGTGTTCTGCTGACCGCTCCCGGTAAGGGCGACATGAAGAACATCGTGTTCGGCGTGAACGACAACGTCATCACCGATGAGGACAAGATCCTCTCCGCAGCATCCTGCACCACCAACGCGATTACTCCGGCACTGAAGGTTCTGGATGACGCATACGGTGTTGAGCGCGGCCACGTTGAGACCGTTCACGCATTCACCAACGATCAGAACCTGATTGACAACTTCCACAAGGGTGACCGCCGCGGTCGCTCCGCTGTGCTGAACATGGTCATCACCGAGACCGGTGCTGCAAAGGCTGTTTCTAAGGCTCTGCCGCAGCTGGAAGGCAAGCTGACCGGTAACGCTATCCGCGTTCCCACCCCGGACGTCTCCATGGCAATCCTGAACGTGAAGCTGACCAAGCCCGCAGGTTCCGCTGAGGAGCTGAACGAGCTGTTCCGCCGCGAGTCCATCGACGGCGAGCTGCGCCGCCAGGTGGGCTACTCGGATTCCCCCGAGGCTGTTTCCACCGACTTCGTGGGTTCCCGCACCGCAGGTGTTGTGGACTCGCTGGCTACCGTGGTGACCGATGACTCCGCAATTGTCTACGTCTGGTACGACAACGAGTTCGGTTACTCCTGCCAGGTGATTCGCGTTCTGGAGCGTATGGGCGGCTACGACGTCCCCTCCTACCCTGCTAAGTAAGCTACCCCAGCTCATCTAGCACACATATAACAAACCCACCGGTACATATAGCCAATTGGTTATATTGCCGGTGGGTTTGTTTATGAGGTTATATACGCAAATAAGCGGTGCCGCACAGAGGCTCCGAAGAACTACGTGAGCGGTAAATTACGCCTTACGGCGGTACACCACACCCTGATGCGCCCGTAGCATGAAGCTCGAGGGCACCGGGCGGTTTGCCGCATCCACCAGATTAGAGGGAACCGTCACGGTCACATCCTTCGAGCCGGTGTTCAGAGCAGCCCAACCACGAGTAAAGGCACGAGTCTGAGCGGTCTTCTGAGCGATAATACCGCCGACCGGATCTCCCAGGTCGTAGGAGAGCTCCGGGGCGTGCGGGATCTCGTCGTAGGCGTCGTGGTGGGTTGCACTGATGCCGGTGAAGGCACCTCCACCGAACACCCAGAAGCCCGCCAAACCGTAGAGGAAATTCTCATCCGTGCCGGTAATCGGAGCCTTACGGTCGCTGAGCGGGGTGCGCAGAATCGTCACCTTCTTCTGCGAGGCGGCGCTACGGCCACCCAAACCCGCAAAAGTAGTACCCAGGTTCACGTCGCCCGCCGAGCCGTTCGCAATCTCGCGGCCCTGCATCACGGCGTAAGGCGAAGACAGGTAGTCGTTCGGACCCCAGCCGAGCCACACCTCCTCAAAGCCGCCACCGTAGGCGCTGTGACGCTCCCACTTGCCGTAACGCAGACGAGACTCAGCAATATTGGGCACCAGAATCTTGCCAATCTTATTCAGCTCAATACCGGCGTACGCAACCAGAAAATCCAGGTGCTCACGGATCTTCGTCATGGACTCCACGCCCTGGATGGGCAGGTCCAGACCGTAGTAATCGTTCTCCACATCGTTATCAGCCATGACCCCGTCAAAGGGTGAGTCGCGCATTTCGCGCACCACAGCGTCCACCCAGTGCCAACGATAGTCGGCGTTCCACACCTGCATCTGGAAGTGCTTGGGGTAGCCCTTCCACTCGATACGGTCACCGTTGAGGCGGTGGGCGAAGAAATCCTTACCGGAGTTCGCCATCGACTGCGCCAGCGGGTAAGAGACACCCGAAGAATAGATCGGGCCGGGCTCATAAGAGCGGGTGGAGGACAGGCACTTGTACGCCAGCACCACCATTTGAGGTGCACGCTTCTTCAGATAGCGTGCCGCGTCCAGTTCCCAGGGCTGCAGGATTGCGACAGAGTAGTTCTTGACCGCAAAATCGAGCTGCTGCTGGGTAATGGGCTTACCGCCGTAGCGGACCCAGGCACCAAATTTGCCGGGTCCGCCCAAGCGGGTGAGTTTATTCGCCATCGTACTCCGGGTCGAATTCGGGGGCGCGAGGGGGCAGCTTGCCCAGCTCGCGGTAGATCGTGTTGTAGCGGTCCATGACCAGTCGCAGCTGGAAGAAGCTGACGATACGGTCGTAGGCGTTCACACAGTAGCGTTCGTAGATGCTGGGCTCCTCCATGAGGGTGCGCAGCGCCGCCGCGAAGCCGTGAATATCGCCGGGGATGGTCAAGATACCGCAGTTACCGATTTCGTGGCCGTCGGGGGCGACCAGCACATCGTCGATGAGCTGGGACATACCGCCCACGTCGGTGCTGACCAGCGGGATGGACGCAGCCATCGCCTCGAGCGCCACAATCGGCTGACCCTCATTGTAGCTGGGCATAAGCAGCAGGTCGAAGCGGTCGAGCATCGCACGCACGTTCACGGTGCCGTGGAAGGTGATGTACTCGCCCATGTTGAGCTCTTCGATGGTGCGCAGGCACAGCTCGTAGTACTCGGGCAGGTGGTCCTTGGGACCGAGCACGTCCAGGTGGAAGTTCACCAGGCCCTGATCGCGCAGCACCGCGAGGGAGCGAATCAGGTCGGTCAGGCCCTTAATGGGCACCACGCGGGCGATGAACACGAAGCGCCACACGTGGCCGCGACCCTCAGCGAGGATGCGGGCACGCGCCGCCTGGCGGGCGTAGTAGGCTTCCGCCACGGACTCGATGAGCATACCGTTGGGCAGAATGATCGCGCGGTCCTTCTCGCCCTCGTTCATCTGGTCGATGGGCGTGCCAATACCGCGTGCCTCTTCCAGAGCCTTGGGGTACAGGTAGGTTGCCATGTCGGCGCTGGGGTAGCAGAAGCGTCCCATTTCGACGAACCAGACGGACCAGGCACGCTCGTCGAGGGTGACCGGGCCCAGGCCGGGGTGCTCACGCTCCTCGTTGAGGAAGGCGTAGTCGGTGGTGACGGGCTTCGCCATGTTGCGTTCGAGCTTGGTGTTCACGGTGTCGCGAATGTAGAGGTTGTGCTCGGTCAGCAAGAAGCTGGTGCCGTGGTCACGTGCGGCGGCGGCGGCGATGAGTGCCGCGTAGCCGGTGGTGTGGGCGTGGTAGACGCGGGCGTGCGGCATCCGCTCGTGCAGGATTGCAAAGAGGATGGAGACGAAGTCGCGCACCTTCCAGAAGAGCTCACCGAAGGGCACCTCGGAGAAGAAGCCCAGACCCGCAATCGCCTGCATGAACTCGCGGGTTCCGAAGAGGCCGAAGAGGTTGTAGCTGCGGGTTGCGGGGTTGATGCCCTCGTCGTAGAGCTTCCAGAGGGGGTTCACGTCGCCGGCGATGAGGGCGCTGAAGCCGTCCATGAGGCGGTTGGTGAGTGCCTGACGCTCCGCAAAGTTCATGCGCAGTGCGGAGGGATCGCAGGCTTCCGCGAAGGCCTCACGGTTGACTTCCAGGCTCAGGTACAGCACCTTGACCCACTTGACGTTCTCGGGCATGCCGTAGAGGTCTTCGTGGGGGGAGTTCTTATCCCAGGCGATGTGAATAATGCCGTAGGTCAGATCCGGGTTTTCGCAGACAATATCGTGCACCACCGCGGACACACCACCCTTGAGGTAGGGGTAGGTGGATTCCATGATGATGGCGACGTCAACGTCCGGGTATTCGGAGTCGCTGTAGTGGGGGCCGGGAGCCGGAAGCTGCAGCGGCGCGTAGTGGTTTCGGTACATCTGTTCAGTCATTGTCGTATGTATCTTTCGCGGACCGTGCGGTTCTTACCAGGCGAGGGCTCGACGCCAGAAGAGGGAGTACTCGGGGGCTGCCCACGCCTGACGGTAGACGCGGTAGCAGGCGAAGGCGAGCACAGCCTCGCCCACGATGATGGGCAGGTAGCCGGTCTCGTTGGGCAGAATCATGAAGGAGATGAAGAGCAGCACCAGGTGCGCCGCGGAGAGCAGCTGCACAGTGACGTACATGGTCATGTACTCAATCTGGTAGATCAGCAGTGCCACTGCAACGAAGAGGAACGCCACGACCAGGCCGGAGAGCGCCAGCGGGTAGGACTGCGGCAGGAAGATGAACATCAGGATGCCGGTAACGATAGCGCTGGCGATGTAAATCATCAGGGAGTTGCGGATAGCGTGGTTGGAGGTGCGCAGAGCCTTGGAGGACTCCTCCTGAACGCCTTTGTAGGGCAGGCGGTCGAAGATGGTCCACAGGTGCTGGATGCTTGCGTTGACGCGGTCTGCCTCCACCACGAAGAAGTAGTTGTAAGCGATAACGCAGGGAATCAGGCTCAGGTAGATTGCCACGACGTTGATCTCGCCGCCGGTAACCAGGAAGAGCATGTACTTATCAGCCCAGATGATGGAGCCGGTGAAGAAGCCGCGCAAGGCGTCGAGCGCAATGTCCTTAATCGGGATGCGTGCGAAGTGCAGCAGGTGCACCAGGTCCTTGCCGAGGCTCACCAGCAGGATGAGCGAACCAACCAGCGGCGGCAGGAACCAGATGACGGGGAAGAAGTACAGGGCAAGAGTGTAGCCAAGCCACGCGATAAACCAGATAATGCGGTTCTTCGCGAGGTTCGGGATGACCAGCAGCTGCGCGAACGCAATGTTGAGAACACCCAGGACAAAGAACGCACCAAATGCAGTCGGGCTCCAGTGAAGAACGAGGGCGACCGGAATTGCGAAGAGCAGCACCAGCGGCATGGTCATGAAGAAGAGATAGAGCCAGTTGCGGGTGAACGCGGTCAGGTCGGTAATGTCCTGGAACTGCGGCTCGGACATGCGTGCGCGTACGGCGCGTGCTTCGGCGCGCTTGAGCTGATGCTCAAGGGTTTCAGCGTGAATACGCAGGCCTTCGCGGGCGTCCGCAATCTTCTTGTGCTCCATCTGGATAGCACGGTACAGGGGCAGGCAGGCCGCCTGGCTGAGCCAAGGAACGGTAATGGATGCCGCAAGGATGACCTGAATCAGGGGTACACCATCGAGGTTGTACCGGTTAATGGTCGGGGTGACGATGGGGAAGACGGTGGTCAGCAGTGCGACCGGAGAGACGTAAAGCAGAAAGTTAATGAGGAGGCGCCATGCGCTGTTGCTTTTTTCCTCAGTACCGTGGTTGGTGGACAATCTTGCAGACTTTCAGTCAATAATCGTAAAGATTAGGGGCAGTGTGTTTTTGGTTGGTAGCACCGCCTCACGTGCCGCAGGGTGGGGATTCGTCATGACGATGGTGCCGGGTCCCTTTGGCATACAGTGAGCTTGCAGTGATGCCGCCGTGAATCAATATACGGCATACATCAACTAAAACCTTTGGTTTCCTTAACCCTCTACTTGATATTTGGCGGGATTTAGAACACATTTCCACACTACATTTAGTGTAAAAACGTATCGTTCCTTGTCAGAGGGGTTTTTCTGCATAGATTTTGCGGTATCCCTCCCCCTGTACAAACTCCCCCTGTGCAAAAGCATCCCGGCCCCTCCGATTGGAGAGAACCGGGATGCTTTATACAGCGACCCGTAAGGGTCTTAGCTGATTAGGATGCGCTCGAGAGAGTACGCAGTGCCACAGACACTACAGCCAGGCGCGGGTGACCGGATGCATCGGGAGCAGCTTCGCGGATCTCCTTCAGGACGCGGTCGATGTTGCCGACGCGGGTCGGGTGGCTCTCAATCCACTCAGCCAGTGCCTTCTGGGCGCCGTCAACAGTGGAGAAGTCGCCCTTGGCGCCCTCAGCCACGGACAGTGCCAGCTCTGCTGCGGTCTCGTAGAGGCTGCCGCGCAGTGCCTGACGTGCCAGGATCTCCCAGCGGTCGTTGCGGGGCAGGTCGGAGATGAGGCCGAGCAGCTCGTCCACGGTGAAGCGGTTGTAGGTTGCGAAGTAGACCGGTGCCAGCGAGGTTGCCTCGAAGTCGTGGTCGCGTGCCGCACGGATGACGTCCAGCAGGGCGTAGCCCTCGAAGCCGCGGATCCAGATGACGATGAGTTCCTCGGGCAGGCCCCATGCCTCGCCTGCGTCGCGCTTTGCACGAACACGGTCGCGGGAGGTGCCGGAGAGGTACTCGGGCAGGTTACGGCGCATCTCGACGACGGAGCCGAAGATCTCCAGCAGCTCAGAGATGCTGGTGCCAGCAACCACGCCACGCTCGGTGATGAACCAGCGGACAGCACGATCCAGAACGCGCTGGTTGTCGCGCAGAACGGTGAACCATGCATCCAGCGGGGTCTTCGGGGGCAGTTCGCGGTGCAGCTTAGCTGCGGTGCCCAGCTCGAAGAGCTCGCGAGCGACGATGAAGGCGCGTGCGACGGAATCGATACCGACGTTGAACTCCTCCATCACGCGGTATGCGAAGGTGATACCGCCGATGTTGACCAGCTCGTTAGCGACGCGGGTGCAGATGATTTCCTTACGCAGCGGGTGCGAGTCCAGGTGCTGACCGAAGCGCTCAACCAGTGCTGCCGGGAAGTAGCTGCGCAGAACGCCTTCCAGGTAGGGGTCGTCCGCGAAGTCGGTCTGCTCCAGTGCGTGGGTGAGGTAAATCTTCACGTACGCAGCCAGGACGGACAGCTCGGGGCGGGTCAGACGGTCGCCGGTGGTCTCCAGGCGTGCGTCCAGCTCCTCGTCGGTGGGCAGGAACTCGACGGCGCGGTTCAGACCGGCGTGTTCCTCCAGGTCGTGCATGAGGCGCTTGTACAGGTTGGTGCCCAGGAAGGAACCGTGGAACTCACCCTGCAGCAGAACGTTCTGCTCAACGTTGGTCTCGAGAACCTTGCCGCCCACCTCGTCCTGCAGGGACTCGATGAAGGAAGCACGCTCTTCAACGGGCAGTTCGCCGTGTGCCACGAGGCGGTCCACCAGGATCTTGATGTTGACCTCGCGGTCACTGGTTTCCACACCTGCGGAGTTGTCGATTGCGTCGGTGTTGAGGATGACACCGTTGCGTGCAGCCTCAATACGACCCAGCTGGGTGAAGCCGAGGTTACCGCCCTCGCCAACGATCTTGGCGCGCAGGTCCTTGCCGTCGACGCGCAGTGCGTCGTTAGCCTTGTCGCCCACCTGTGCGTGGGTCTCGGTGGAAGCCTTCACGTAGGTACCGATACCGCCGTTGTAAATCAGGTCGACCGGTGCCTTGAGGATGGCAGAAATCAGCTCGGTCGGTGCCAGCTCGGTGACGGACTCGTCCAGGCCCAGTACCTCGCGCACCTCGGGGGTGATCTCAATGGACTTCAGACCGCGAGAGTACACGCCACCACCGGCGGAAATCAGGTCGCGGTTGTAGTCCTGCCACGAGGAACGGGGCAGATCGTACAGGCGCTGACGCTCGTCGAAGGACACAGCCGCGTTGGGGTTCGGGTCCAGGAAGATGTCGCGGTGGTCGAATGCTGCGACCAGGCGGGTTGCCTTGGAACGGAGCAGACCGTTACCGAACACGTCACCGGACATGTCGCCAATGCCGACTGCGGTGAACTCCTCGGTCTGAGCGTCGTGACCGAGCTCAGCGAAGTGACGCTTGACGGACTCCCAAGCACCGCGTGCGGTGATGCCCATTGCCTTGTGGTCGTAACCGACGGAGCCGCCGGATGCGAAGGCGTCGCCCAGCCAGAAGCCGCGCTCCAGGCTGATTGCGTTTGCGGTGTCGGAGAATGCTGCAGTGCCCTTATCCGCTGCGACCACCAGGTAGTAGTCGTCAGCGTCGCGTGCTACAACACCCTCGGGGCGGACAACAGTCTCGGAGCCGTCAGCACCAACGGAGAGGTTGTCGGTGACGTCCAGCAGGGAGCCGATGAAGACCTTGTAGGACTCGCGGCCCTCGGTGATCCATGCGTCACGATCCACTGCGGGGTCGGGCAGCTGCTTGGGGTAGAAGCCACCCTTCGCGCCGGTGGGGATAATGACGGCGTTCTTCACCATCTGGGCCTTGACCAGGCCGAGCACCTCGGTGCGGAAGTCGTCACGGCGATCCGACCAGCGCAGGCCACCACGTGCAACGCTACCGAAGCGCAGGTGAACACCCTCAACGCGCGGGGAGTAGACGAAGATCTCGAACTTGGGGCGGGGCAGGGGTGCGAAGTCGATCTCCTGCGGCGCCACCTTGAATGCGAGTGCGGGGCGGTCAGCAAGGTATGCGTTGGTGCGCAGGATAGCGCGGATAACCTTGCCGAGGGAACGCAGGTAGCGGTCAGCGTCCAGGGTGGGGATCTGGTTCAGTTCCTCAACCAGGGCTGCTTCGATTTCGTCACGGCGTGCGTTACGCTGCTCATCGTTGAGACCGTTGTTCGGGTCGAAGCTGACCTCGAAGAACTCGACCAGGTGCTTGGTGATGGCCGGGTTAGCGAGCAGGGTGTTCGACATGAAGGACGGAGTGTAGCCCAGGCCCAGCTGAATCAGGTAGTGGTTCAGGGCACGGAACAGACGTACTTCCTGCCAGGTCAGGCCCTCAGCCAGGATCAGGCGGTCCAGGGTATCGGACTCGCGCTCACCGAGCAGGTAGGCGTTCAGGGCGTCCTCGTAAAGGGAAGCCACAGCGTTTGCATCCACGCCCTCGGGGAACTGAACCCCAAAGTCGTAGAGGTAGCCGTAGTCTTCGCCGTCCTCAGGCTTGAACTCGTAGGGCTTCTGATCAACAACGACCAGGCCCATATTCTGCATAACCGGCAGCAGCTCGGTGAGGGTGTGAGGTGCGGACAGGTAGGTCTTCAGTCGGGTGGTGTTGGCTTCGCCGGCTTCAACCTTGATTGCGGCGGGCTTCTGGCCCGAGAGAGATTCAAGAATCACGATATCCTCGATTGCTTGTTCTACTGTGTAATCGGCTCGGTAGGCTGCACTAGTCGCATCTGCCCAGGCTGATGCGAGTCGGCGGCCTGCCGCTCCGGGTTTCCATGCCTCAATAGCAGCTGCGGTTGCTTCCACCCAGGAGCGGGCGGCTTCTTGCAGTCGCTTTTCGAGAGCTTGATGATCCGTCTTCGGCACATCGTTGGGGTTGGTGAGTCGAATGCGGAAAAATAGACGCGCCAACGATGAGGAGGACAGGTACACCTCATGGTCGATGGCACTAAGATCAAATTCCTGTTGGAACACCCGCTGGATACGGGAGCACACGTTCGTGTTGTAGCGATCCCGAGGCAGGTACACCACGGCGGAAATAAACCGGTTGAACCGGTCGGCGCGCAGGAACAGGCGAGTCTTGCGGCGCTCCTCCAGGCCCATGATGCCGCCGAACGTATCAGTCAGATCATTAGCGGAAGCGTGCAGCAGCTCCAGGCGCGGGTAATCCTCCAAGGCACCCAGAAGCGCCTTGTCAGAGTAAGAACCGGGGTGGTAGCCGAGGCGGCGGCGTACCATCGCGATACGCTCACGCACCAGCGGAGTCTCAATAGCGGGCAGTGCGTACGACTGACGGGTGAACAGACCCAGAATGACGTACTCACCAATCACGCGGCCATTCAGGTCGAAGCGGCGCACACCAATGTAGTCCAGGTAGTCGTTCCGTGCGACGGTGGAGCGGGAATTCGCCTTCGTGATGTACAGGGGGCGCGGGAACAGGGCACGCTCCAGGGTCTCGCCCGAAAGGGGGATGCGGCTCTTACCCTCCGTAGTGCGCAGAATACCGAGCGCCGAACCGGGGCGGTCCACCAGGGAAATAGCGCCGGAGGTGCCATCCAGTACGCGCTCCTTAACGCCCATGAACACGAAGTTGCCGCGGGTCAGCCAGCGCAGGAAGTCCTGTGCCACCTCCACACGGGATGCAGGCTCCACACCGCGCGGGTTGGCGGCATAGGATTCCTCGCCATGACCCAGGGTTGCGCCGCGCAGGTCGTACATGGACTGCGCCAGGTCGAAAACGCGGGTGACCATGGCATCCAGGTCGGCGTGGCAGGCGCGAACGTCAGCGAGGACGCGTTCAACTTCCTTCTCGCAGCGGCGCTGCTCTTCCTCAGTGAGGTAGCGGGTCAGGCGAACCGCAATCCAGGATTCAATAGCGACAGTGGTACCCGCCGGGGCGTTCTCGCTGAGCTTCAGAGAGGGCACGCCAAGAGTGGCGGTATCGCCACTGGCAAGGTTGCCACGCATGCCGGTGCCGCGCAGGCTCAGAAGGGTACCGTCCGGGCCGCGTTCAGCGAGGAAGGTGGGGTGAAGAATGGTGACGAAACCACCAAAGTGCGTGGCAAGGCATGCGGTCAGGGAGCTGACGATGTGCGGCATGTCGTCGGTCGCGACGTACAGGGTGGTGTTGTACTCGTCGTTGCGTGCGGCAACGACAGGGGTCTTGGGCAGGCGGATTTGAGCTAGCGCACGGTGGGTGCGAGCCAAATCCTCTAACTCTGCCGGGGTGAACTCTTCACGCTCATCTTCGGGGCTGTTCAGGAAATACTGCTCGACCCATGCATCGGCGCCAGCGAAGTGTGCCATAGCCTTGTCAGTCATTGACAATCTATCCTCCGAATATCGGTATCACTTCACTGTGACGGTGTCTGTGTGGTCTCATGTGCGCGCCGTGGCGCGCGAGCACTTATACCAAGCTTATACCTTTGAGGTGTTTCTGTCAGACATATCGCTCTTGTGGGCGTAGAAATTATTTTTATCTTCTTCCCAACTCCAGCGCGCATTTGGTACGGGTTCAAGAAAGTAGGTGCATCTTGAGGGATGGACACGTACAGTGAAACTATGAGTTTGCGTACTGAATCTTTCCTGGTGGGTCTCATTGGTGACGGCATCACCTCCTCCCTGACCCCTCCCATGCATGAGGCGGAAGCGGACGCGCACGGGGTGCGCTACCTGTACCGCCCCGTCGACCTGGACGCCCTGAACCTGGATGGCGCCTCCGCCCCGGCGCTTCTGGATGCGGCGGCACTGCTCGGCTTTAACGCTTTCAACATCACGCACCCGTGCAAGCAGTCGGTCATGGAGCACCTGCACGAGCTTTCGGATGCGGCACGCGCCCTGGGTGCAGTCAATTGCGTAGTGATTGGTGAGGACGGCAGCTTCTACGGCGATAACACGGACTACTCCGGGTTCATTGCGGGGTTGAAGCGCGGCCTGCCGAAGGTGGCGGAGGATCCGGCGCGCCTGGAGCACGTGGTGCAGCTGGGTGCTGGCGGTGCCGGTAGCGCCACGGCGTACGCACTGTGCCGCCTGGGGGTGCGCCGCCTGAGTCTCTTTGAGCGTGACGCAGCGAAGGCGCAGGGGCTTGCGGAGCAGCTGGGTGGGCTCTTCCCCCAGACCCGAATCGAGGTACTAACCGAGGATGAGCGCCTCATTGAAGCTCTACTGGAAGCTCAGGGTTTGGTGAATGCGACCCCGGTGGGTATGCACGTGCATCCGGGTATGCCGTTGAGCGATTCGGCACTGGATGCCGGGGTGCTGCGCGAGGGCCTGTGGGTTGCGGATGTCATCTACCTGCCGCAACAGACGCAGCTGGTGCGCGCGGCGCGTGCCGCCGGGTGCGAGGTGCTGACGGGCGGCTATATGGCGGTGGGTCAAGCGGTGGATGCGTTCCGTCTCTTCACCGGGCTGGAACCGAATGCTGAGCGTATGGCGGCGCATTTTGAGGCGCTGATTGCGGCTCAGCAGGGAGATTAGAAAGTTAAACACAGGTGGGGTTGGATAGATATCTATCCAACCCCACCTGTATTTATTCTATATACAGAATATATTGTTCGGGTTATGCATCCAGCTCAGCCAGGGACTTCTTGTACCCTTCACGAGCCGTCAGCGCACCCAACGCCACGAGCACACACATGGCGACCGTGAACACGGCGGGCAGCACCGCGTTATGCAGGTCGGCACCGGCGAGGCTCGTCGCCACGGCGGGCGCCACGCCTCCAGAAATTGCGAAGCCAATCTGGGTACCCAGCGCCAGACCGGTCACGCGCACGCGGGTCGGGAACATCTCCGCGTAGAAGGCAGGCCACACGCCGTTCGCCATGGAGTACAGCGCACCGTGCATGAGCACGCCGTAGGCAAAGATACCCACCCAGTTACCCTCGGCAATCGCCCCGAGGTACGGGAACATCACCAGGGACGAAGCAACCGCACCGGTAATGAACACGGGCTTACGACCGATCCGGTCGGCAAGCATGGCGGCGAGCGGAATCGCAATCAGACCGAGGGTGTTGGAGGCGACCGGCACCAGCAGCATCGTGCTACGGTCAAGACCGTAACCCTTGGTGGCGAAAGACAGCGCGAAGGTCGTGAAGACCATGTTCACAGTGTTGACCATGGCGCACACGGCGATGGTGAGCACGGCGCGCTTGTGGTGCTTGAAGACCAGCATGAGCGGGGATCCGGTGAGCTTTTCGCGCTGCAGGTAGGCGGGCGGCTCGGAGAGGGTGCGGCGAATCAGCCAGGCGGTCACCACCACAAAGGCGGAGAGCCAGAAGGGTACGCGCCAGCCCCAGCTGAGCAGGTGCTCATCCGGCAGGGCGGCGAAGGGAATGAACACTGCGGTTGCCAGTAGCGAGCCGAACTGGGTGCCTTGCAGGGTCCAGCTGGTCGTGAAGGCGCGCTGATGCGCGTTGGCGTGCTCCAAGGAGATGGAGATGGAGCTTGCCTGCTCACCGGCGGCGGAGAGGCCCTGAATCATGCGGCAGATGACCAGCAGGGTGGGGGCGAGGATACCCGCCTCACTGTAGGTCGGCAGGCAACCGATTGCGAAGGTGGCAAAGCCCATCAGGAAGAGCGTGAGCATCAGGACGAATCGGCGGCCGTAGCGGTCACCGAGGGGTCCAACGATCATGGCGCCGAAGGGACGCACAACGTAGGCGACGCCCACAACCACCATGGACTTGAGGATGCCAATGGCGGCGGTGTCTTCAGGGAAGAAGATGCGGTTGAGCACGATTGCCGCGGCGGTGCCGTAGACGGCGAAGTCGTAGTATTCGAGGGCGGAGCCTATCCAGCTGGCGAGGGCGGCTCGTCGTGGTGATCGGGCGGGCGCGTCGGTGCGTCGGCTCATGGGTGGCTCCTTCGGTACTATACCCGTTGGGAGGGGCGGGGCCGCGGTGTGGGCGGCCCGTGCGGTTTGTCATTGTGTCCTTCCAGTGTAGGGAGCACCCCGCCTGTTTTCCATAGGGTTACCTAAGTTCCCAGGGTTTGAAGTAGTAATAGCGGGTGGACACCTCCAGCCCCCGTCAGTTCATGAGCAATAAAAAATGAGGGGTTGAGCATAACTACTCGTTTGCTCAACCCCTCATCATTTATTTATTAAATATTCTCCAGCTCAGCATTGCCGCTATTCGACACAGAACGCGCCTGCCACACCATCGCACCCAAATGTACTAGCAGGCCAAGAATCGGCCCCACATACAGGGCAAGAAGAGTGCGAGTCAGAAGAGGCAACGGCGACACAGCCACCACACAAGCAACTACAGCCGCCAGCACCCAACCAGCCACATACGACCGGTGCATATTCAACGCAATCACCAGCGACCCCGACAACACCAGAAGCGCCAGGAAAGCAGAAGCAAACACCAAAAGCGCAAGCACCGGAGAAGTCACCACATGGGCGTACGCTCCAACCTCTGAAGGCTTCGGCGGGTAAAGCAGACCAAACAGCCACGGGCCAAGCACATAAGCCGCCGCAGCGCCCACAAGACCCACGCCCAACAGCGCACCAGCAGGCTTCGCAAAAGCACGCAACGGATGGTTCTGTTGCTTCAAGAAAGCAGACACCGCCACGCCCTGAAAAGCCTGCAAAGGAATCATAATCGGCGAGCGCGTAATCGAAATCGCCAGAATCAGAACCGCCAAAATAACCTGCTGTAGCGGGTCGTTTGAATCGATGCTAACGTTCAGCAGAAGCGGCAAGCCCATCATAAGAACCGCGTTAGCAGTCGACGACCCCATCGACAGCGTGTAGTTATACAGCAGACGGCCCGAGGAAACATCCGCACGAGAGCTAAAAACTCGCCGAGCTTCTGGAAGCAGAAGCACCATCAGCAGCCACAGAAGTACCGGAGAAACCGTTGCGGCTTCAAGACCGATTAGATGTGCAGAGACCAGACCGACCGCGCAGATAGCTACGATACGCCAAATAGCGTCGAACCCCGACACACTCGCGAAGAGGTACCAGCTTTCCTGGCCAGCAGACGCACCGTAGAGAGTCATGTGCATGGCGTAGAGGGCCACACCAACACTCAGGAGCAGCACACCGCTAAACCCGCTCAAAGGAATCTGGGCAGGAGCCCACAGAGGGCTCGTCACTAAGGTCAACCCGCCCACAATAAGACCCACTAGAGCACCCACGGGTGCAATACGTGCACCAGTTTTACCGTCGCGGCGTGCAGTACCCACAGCGCGGGTAGCTTCCTGCTGGATACCTACCACCACACCGTAGAGGGCAAAAAGAAGCGACCAGAAGAGAAGGAACTCCGTCAGGCTTTCGCCCTCCAGAAACCGTTTCACCACAACGGTAATTCCTAGAGAAGATAGTGCAGCTAAACCGGACGATCCCAAAATTGCCATCGAATGACCACGAGTCATTTTCTTCGGCTGGGACTCTGCCGATGATTCCACGCTATCTCCGTTCTCTACTGGTCGCACCTATAGAATTGAAGTCTTTACTTTACGACGTGCTCGGCAAGGTTCTTAACACCCTGCCACTTCTTCGCCAGAGCCGCCTTCGGTAGCAGAGTCAGCGCGTGAGCACGCGAAGAGAAGCGAATACGAGCCACGCGGGCAGCCTTCGTCCAACCCAGGGCAGTCATCTCTTCAACCATGGTGTTGTAGTAGCGGCGCTCCTCCTCAAAGCGGGTACCCTCAAGGGCGCGCCAAGACGAGTCAGAACCACCGTGACGGCGGTACATGAACGCAATCTGCGGGTCGTAGTACAGGGAGCCGCCGCGCATCGTAATGTCGAGAATCAGCGCCATGTCCTGGATAACGTTCAGGCCCTCACGGAAGCCGGTGCCCACGATAGCGTCTTTACGCCAACCCAGGGACGGGAAGTAGAACCACGCGCCGCGCAGCAGGGAGGTAGCCAGCTCCTCACCCTGCAGAACAGCCTCACCCTTGGGACGGTAGAACGCCTTAGTCTGCTCCACCAGAGTGTTCGACAGGCCGTTGTTCTCATCAATCACGACCACGCCGGGCTGGAAAATGGACGCCTCGGGGTGCTTAGCCGCTGCATCCACGAGCCACTGCACGTAGTTGGGGAGCATGACGTCGTCAGCACCCATGACGGTGACCAGTTCGTTCTCCACGAAGGTCAGGCACTTGCGGTAGTTCGCGTTCGCACCCAGGTTGGTTTCATTACGCATGTAGGTGATGCGCTCGTCCTTCAGCGACTCGAACCAGCCAGGAATCGAGTCGTCCGGGTAGCCATCATCGACAACAATCAGGCGCCAGTCCGGGTTGGTCTGACCGACCACAGACAGTACAGCCTGCTTCATCATGGCGACGTCGCCGTAGTAGGGGAACAGAATATCAACGGTCATAAGGTATTACTCCAGGTCAAAGGGGTAAAAAATACTAAAAGAAAATTATGGTTCCTACTGCTCGCCCCGTGCAGAGGATTTACGGCCTAAGCCAGATGCACCCTCCGGCTGCTCCTGAAGCGCCTTCAAAATGGCGACTTCCTCAGCCAGGATACGGGTCTTCTCCGACAGGCGCGACAGCTCCAGGGTCAGGTGAATACTGACGCCCATGAGCAAAAGAATCGACAGCAGGAACAACAGGTTCACCGGCAGGGCAACACCCACAAAGTCCGCCACACCGTTTAGCAGACTCGGGAAAGCGCCCAGCACGATAATGACCGCGCCGATAATCAGCCACAGGGCGGCGTACCGCTCCTTCATGCGCTGGTGACGCACCTGCACAATCACAAAGGCACACACCAGTACGGACAGAATGAGGAAAAAAACACTCGCGCTCATGATTACTTCTCCTCGGGGCGGCGGCTCACCGAAATGCCGTAGGCAAACAGTGAACGAACCAGATAGACAGCAGACTTCAGCGGACCGGAGGAGGGGGTACCTCCCTGACGTTCACGCATATTCACCGGCACCTGACGCACCTTCAAGCCATTGTTAATAGCCATGGCGGTGATGTCGATTGTGTCGCCCAAATATTCGGCGGGCAGGTTGCGGCAGTAGAAGTCGATGCCGCGGCGGTTAGCAATCTTAAAGCCGCTGGTCACGTCCGTGAACGGGGTGCCCGCCGAGCGGGTGAACAGGAACGATAGCAGGCCCATCGCCCACTTGCGTGGACCTGACACCTCATAGTCGGCAGCCCCCTCCGCAAAGCGGGAACCAATTACAATATCGTAGTCCTTGATTGCCTCAATCAGCGTGGGGATACTTTCGGGGTGGTGCTGACCATCCGAATCCACCTGCATGGCGTAGTCGTAACCCATGCGCTGCGCGTACTTGTAGCCGGTGCGCATGGCGGCACCCACGCCCATGTTGTAGGGCAGGTCAATCACAAAAGCACCCGCCTCACGAGCCACAGCGGAGGTGTTGTCGGTGGAGCCGTCATTGACCACCACCAGGTCCACGAAGGGCACCGTCTCCTGCAGCTCAGTAATAGTGCCGGGCAGTGCTTCTTCCTCGTTCCAGGCGGGCATAATCACCAGCGTACGAGGATACGTGTGGGGGGTAAGAGGCGATGTGGGAGAACCCATAGGGCAGCTACCCCTCCTAACGAATGTGTCTTACCGTGCGTGTGAAAGCCGGCATGCCCTAGTAGACATACCGACTTTCATCATATCAGTGGTTCCGCAGTATCTCAGATTTAGCGCCAGAATGCAGACCACTGCACGAATTTCTGCAGATGCGTGCACCCCCGTAGGAGCGCTGAGGCACCGTTTAGTTATCGCATTAGTTATCGCACGCGCTAATACGGTACAGAGTCATCGGACCCGAGGAGTACACCGGAGTCAGAACATCCGTATCGATAGCAGCCACGAGGCCGTCGTAGTTTTTCTGGGCGTCCGGGCCGAAGTTCAGCTGGTTCTCCAGGTGAACGTACCAGTGGGCCTTGTACTCGTTCACTTCGCGGCACACCTCCGGGTTTGTACGAGCGTCCTTGAGGTTGTGCATAATCGCCGAGTACTTGGGTGAGGTCTCAAACTCGAAGTGGTATCCCGTCAGGTGACGATCCGCCAGCGCGTAAATATAGGCGCTACCGTCCCAGGGGTTATTCACGATCACATCGTCCTTCGGTACGATCTTCGGGATTTCATTAATGACGTTCATCTCGTCCTGATTCAACACCACCGAGGTCGGGGTCAGGCGGTATTCACGAGAGACCGCCTGGGTCGTCTCCTGCACCGAAGGAACACGCGAAGAAAGACCAGCAACTACCAGTACCAGGATCATCGCGACACCCATGCCGATGGTCGCAACCTTCAAGCGTGCCGGGCGTGGTGCTCGGCGCGCAACCCAGGTAAGCAGACCTTCTACGAAGCCACCCAAGCCGATACCAGCTAGGATCACTGAGGGGAATACCACCAGAGCCGCCAGGCGGAAGTGGTCGGTGTACCAGGGGCCCACCATCAGCAGGCGGAACTCACCGCGCGGCACCGAGGCGGATACAATCCACAGGTAACCAATCAGCCCCCAGCTGGCAATCAGCCACAGGTTACGGCGCTTGTACAGCAGGTACCCCACACCCCACAGAACCAGGAAACCCGCCAAGTAGGAGGGATTAAACTTATCACCCAGCTGATTACCATTCTCCAGGCCCAGGAAGAGGAACTGATAGAGGGCCTCACCCTCGGTCAGAATCGGCGACCAAGTATTACTTGCAAACTCAGCGGGACGTAATACACGCCAGGCCCCTACACAACCAGCCAGGAAAGCCAGTAGCAGGATGGAACCCACCCATTTCTGTCGAGCAATCAACTCATGCGAACGCAGGACCTGCGCCACACCAGCCAGTAGCAGGGGTACAGCAAAGGCTGCGGCAGAAACCACCGCATTCGGATGCACCAGCGCCAGACCCGCAAGACCCACCAGGGAGGCTAAACCCAGCGATAGGGATGCCGAATACTCGCGGCGTACCATCACCTGTACCAGGTACACCATGAGTGCCACAAATGAAGGTAGCAGGGCATAGCCCAGCAGGTTCGGGAAAAGCACACCCCAGCGCAGTAGCAGGCCCGGGAAAGCCGCAAAACCGCAAATCATCGCCGGAATAGCTAGGGCCTGCAGGCGGCGCAGCTTCGGGATGCTCAGGCTCAGCGCCACCAGCGAGCAGGGCCACAAAATGCCGGAAGCCAGTAGCACGGTCACAATGGTGGCGGTCGCAATACTCGTACCCGTGGTGCTATAAATCAGGGACACAAAATCGTGCCAACCCGCCGGGTAAAACGTCGGCTCCTGGTTCGCAGCAGCGACTGCTCCAAGGGTCAGGCTGGAGGCATCGCCGTGCTCCTGAATCCAGCGAATCGCATTCATATGGAAGGAATTATCCAGGCTCTGCGAGAACGCCTCCGGACCATACACCATGTCCTCGGTCATATGCGTCACCAGGAACCCGCCCAGCACCGCACCCATCACGGGCCAGGTCACCGGAACATCGTTACCCGGCCAAGCCGCAGAGGTCAGGGCAGGCCAGCGGCGGCCCACCAGCCACATGAGACCAGCAGCCACAGCCACCATCACGGCAGCGACCGGCACAAAAGAAATCAGGCTCCACGGAATGCCGGTCTTACCCAGCACAATCGCAGAGACAGCCACCAGGGCAAAAGTCAGCAGCGGCGCATAAAAAACACGCAGACGCACAGGAACACGCAACGCCCAGCCCATCGCATAGCCGGGACCAAAAGCCAACACGACCGCAAAAAGTAGCAGCGGAATAGTTGCCAACCAGCTCATTAACCCTCTTCTCCCCACAGTTCACGCACCGAAAAACCCCTCAAATACGGGGCGCGGTGCGCTTTCGCGTACCAAGCAAGGATACCCTAGAGCCCTCTTCACCCCCGCAAAACCCCCAGAAGAGAGAGGGATAGCACCTCAATCATGTGTTGCAGGGCGCTGGTTGGGCTGTCTGTGTGAAGCTCCCATATGACGAAGAATATGACGTAATATTTCACGCCCTACGTCATGAAAGGTGCACCTAAGAAACATAGGGCAATAAATAAGGTGTTCAGCACCCATTAGCTTTACTCTGAAACATATCTCCCCTTAACAAAGGGTCGCCCAACGCATACACATCTGGACGACCCCTCAAACGCAGCCGCAGAAGAAAGGGTCGATCATGACCGAAACCATTGCAGCACAGGCACCCATCGCCGACACCTCCGAGCAGTTCAAGCTCGCCTTCGGCCACCAGCCCGCCGGCGTTGCCATCATCACCGCCACCGACGAAAACGGCGAACCCGCAGGCTTCACCGCCTCCTCGCTGACCTCCGTCGCCGCAGAACCGCCCATCATCGCCTTCTCCCTCAAGGCAAACAGCGGCTCCGCAGCAAAGATCGCGGCTGCTTCCTCCTTCCTCGTGCACATGCTCGACGCTGAGAATGTCACCCTCGCGAAGAACTTCGCAACCCACGACTACCCCCGCTTTGAGGACCCCAGCACCTGGGAATTCGTCCACACCGGTGAGCCCCTCGTCCACGGCGTGCGCCGCGTACTGCGCGCAACCCCGCTCAGCCGCGTTGAGGCAGGCCCCGCACTCGTCTTCACCGCGCAGGTTGAAGAGTTCATCCGCAACGACTGCGAAGGCACCCCGCTGGTCTACCACTCGCGCAACTTCCACGCGCTGGGCGACCACTCCAACGTGAACAACTACAGCATCTAACCCCGCGCAGGGGTCACGGGGCGGTATTCGACGACCATGAGGCGACGAATGCCGCCCCGCGGCGTACCCTGAACATAACAGCGCACGCGGCACATGACAGCGCACAGCATTACATTGCAGAAGGAATAGTTATGACGGCTCAGACCACCCAGCCCGCTTCCCTCCCCTGGCTCGAAAAGCTCATCGCGATTCCCACCATCTCCGGCAGCTCCAACCTGGAACTCATTGAGCTCATCGAAGCCGAGTTCGCCCGCTACGGTTACAGCGGCGTGCGCACCTACAACGAGGACGGCACCCGCGCCAACCTGCTGGTCACCGTCCCCGCAGCGGACGGCACCACCCGCGGCGGTGTTATTCTCTCCGGCCACACGGACGTCGTGCCCGTCGCCGGTCAGGACTGGGACGCCGACCCGTTCACCCTGCGCGTGGAGGGTACCCGCGCCTACGGCCGCGGTGTCTGCGATATGAAGGGCTTCCTCGCAGTCGCCCTCTGGCTGCTGCCGCGCGTTGCCGAGGCGAAGCTGCGCACTCCCCTGCACTTCGCGTTCTCCTACGACGAGGAAATCGGCTGCGTCGGTGCACCCTCCCTCATCGAGGAGTTCGTGGCGCGCGACCTCGCCCCCGACTACGCGATTGTGGGTGAGCCCTCCAGCATGCGCATCATCGACGCGCACAAGGGCGCGCACCGCGGCCGCGTCACCTTCACCGGCGTGCCCAAGCACGGTTCCCTCGCCACCCACGGCGTGAACGCGGTTGCTGCCGCTGGCGAGTTCATCACCTTCTTCACCGATATGGCGGACCAGTGGGAAGAAGAAGGTCCCTACGACGAGTCGTTCATCATCCCCCACTCCACCGGTAGCGTGAACCTGGCAAACGGCGGCCTGCAGTACAACATCGTCGCCGAGCAGGCGGTCGTGGAGTACGATGTGCGCACCCTGCCGCAGGTGACTACCGAGTCCTTCGTGGAGCGCATTGACCGCGAGATTTCCGAGGTGATTCTGCCCGATCTGCAGGCACGCGCCGCACGCGCGGAGAAGCTGACCGGCGCGGAGCCCGGTAGCCTCACCTCCCGCGTGGGTGTGAAGCATGAACTGCTCGCCGCCGTGCCGGGTTTGGGTACCGAAGACGACGCACCCATCGTGCGCCTCGCCCACGAGTGGCTCGGCACCAACGACGCACCGCAGAAGGTCACCTACGGCACCGAAGCGGGCCAGTTCCAGCGCGCCGGCGTGCAGAGCATCATCTGCGGCCCCGGCGACATCGCGCAGGCGCACACGCCGAACGAGTGGATTGAGCTGGAACAGCTGAGCGAATGCGAGCGCTTCTTCGAGGCGATTCTCGGCTGGGCGAGCGCCAAGTAGCAGCCACATAGCAGCCGTGTAGCGGCGTAGAACCCAGACCACGGCGGTTCATAAGAGCCGCACGAAAATTACAGAAAATGCCCGGGTACCTCAAGAAGGTGCCCGGGCATTTTTGCGCTGATGGCGGGTGGTGTTGGCGGGGTTCAAGTGTTGGTTGAGCCATGGATTTAACGATCGGTTGAACTGTGGGTTTAAGTATGGGTTTATGGAATGAGTCCAAGGTGTGGACTATGCCTGTTTTTCCCCTCATCCACCACATTTATTTTTAAACGAAAAACCCGAAAAACCGCTTATGTCTAAGGGTGAAATAACACAAAAGTATTGTCTTCCAGGGGTATTCAAGGTTCCATAGATGCCAAAGGGTAAACACGCCACTCGGGCGGCATAACCCCACACAAAACCACACCTCCCTCACGCTCGGCACTGCACACCCGGTCGAACCCCGGTTCACCACCCGCAGTTCACTACCTGAAGGACACCCCGTGTACACCATCAGCCCCTACCTCGCCGAATTCCTCGGCACGCTCATCATGTGCACCATCGGCTGCGGCGTCATCGCCAACGTCGAACTCCGCCGCTCCAAAGGCCACGGCGACAACTTCTTCACCATCGCCTTCGGCTGGGGCTTCGCCGTCACCTTCGGCGTCTACGCCTCCCACGCCTACTCCGGCGGCCACCTAAACCCCGCCGTATCCATCGGACTGGCAGCCTACGGCGAATTCCCCTGGGAGAAGGTCCCCGGCTACATCATCGCCCAGGTCCTCGGCGCAATGGTCGGTGCCGGACTGGTCTACCTCAACTACCTGCCCCACTGGAAGGCAACCGCCGACAAGAAGATTAAGCTCGGCGTTTTCGGCACCGTCCCCGCTATTCACAACTACTTCACCAACGCCCTCTCCGAAATGATCGGCACGTTCATGCTGGTCTTCTCGGCACTGTACACCGGTGTGAACTTCAAGCCGTCCATCAGCGGCGGTGTGGAACTCTCTCTCAACCTCAACGACGTGCTCAAGCCCCTCGCCTTCGGCTTCATGGTCACCGTACTCGTGATCGGTCTGGGCGGTCAGACCGGCTACGCTCTGAACCCCGCCCGTGACTTCGGTCCGCGCCTCATGCACGCCCTGCTGCCCATCCACGATAAGGGCTCCTCGCGCTGGTTCTACGCGTGGGTTCCGATCTGCGGCCCGATTGCCGGCGGTTTCATGGGTGGCGCATTCTTCAAGCTCTACTACGAGGGTCAGGTCAGCCCGTGGCTGTTCGTCTCCAGCGCCCTGGCGATTGCGGTTCTGCTCTTCGCGTGGTGGGCTAATAGCCACCTGTACCGTGCACCCAGCTCCGAGGTTATCCCCGAGTTTGAGGATACCCACGCTACCGCGGCGGCACGCGCGGCAACCTACACGCCGACCGGCTCCATGCCGATTCTGCTCCCCGAAGAGGTGAAGGGCAACCGTAGCACCCGCGTCGTCAACCAGGTGATTGAGGACGACTAGTCTTCCCGCCCGAGAACTTCCCTGTCTAGGGTTTCATCTAAAAACGGCGAACCCCTCATTTTCATAACCTGCACAATATCGGTCAGGTTATGAAAATGAGGGGTTCGTTGCGTCTACCTCACGGAAGGAGGTTCATTCAGGGGTGCCGAAAAGAAATACAGTCTAGAAAGGTCCTAGCTTAGGAATAAAAAGAGTCATCTCCTGAACGATATACTCTGCATCTTCCAAAGCCTCTTCAGCTTCCTCCACAGCTATAGGCTCATAATCCAGACCAGGATACTCAACCTCGTGGCGAGTTCGACGCAAGCGAGAATACAGCTTACCCACCGCATCATGAGGGCCTCGCTGAGCACGCAAGGCATCACCCACCACGATATGACCTCCCCGAGTAGTTGGACGCAGACCCTGCACCGCCAAGGCGGCAGTCATGGCTAGTCTCGAAGCATCATAGAGGAGCGTATAGGCACCTTCCGAATCATCAACTACCAGACGATGCGCCGTCTTTAGATGCCGGCGAGCACGCAACAACAGGCCTTGAGCATGCTCACGATTTACAACGACCCGCTCCAGCTCGCCAGATTCAATCAGCTCAAGAATGCGTTCCCGGCCTACAGTCCAGGGACCCGGGGTTGGGGCATTAGGCTTCAGCGTGGACATCGTTTACCTCCAGCTGCCCAAAGAGAACCTCCATAGGACGCGACCGCACAGTCTGCACGAAGCCGTCCTGCGAGTTCCAAGCCTCAGGAGATAGCCGCTTCACGTTTACCTCATAGCCAAGCTTCTGCTCAGCATCATCGATAGCCTCATACAGCTTCTGCCGTGAAGGGGAGCCCACAACCAGCACATCAATATCATTCGGCACGTGCCCCGCCACCCCAGAACGACGGCTAGCCCACGAACCATAAATAGCAGCACCCTCAATATTGGAAACGCCCTGCAAAGTATCCCGGAGCACCGGAACGGGGCCATACGTTACCAGAATCAACTGACGCATCGCCTGGCCCACCGGATTATCAACCTTGGCTTGCACCATACGGGTCCTACCAACATTCTGGACAGCCACCAAACCGGACTGTTCCAGACGATTCACCTCTCGGGAAACAGTCGGCAACGATGCACGTGTCGCATCAGCAATCTGTGACACCGTGTATTGCTGCTCAGGGTGAGAGAACAGCAATGCCATCACTTCACCCTGCAGGTCACTACGCAAGATGGGAAGGAGGCTAGGAGCAGACGTTTTCATAACATGAATTATATCAATCATGTTATGAAAACATCTGCTAATTTGGAGGGGTACTAGGCCGCGGCGGTAGCCATTGCCAGCGCCCGGTCATGCTTAGCCGCGCGGCGCTTCTGAATCGCGCGCACCACCCAGATGCAGACCGCACCCAGGACCGCGCCAGCAGTATTATTCACAATGTCATCCACATCAAAGGTGCGGTAGGTGAAGCCCGCCAGACCCCAGTTGCCGGTCAGCTGGCTCAACTCAATGAAGCTCGACAGCGCGAAGCCACTCAGCGCCGTGGCGCGCAGACCCCAGCGCAGGCAGCCCGCAGTAAAGAAGCCCAAGGGGATGAACATGGCGACATTGAAGAAAAGCTGCGCATACACGGTCGTTGCGAAGCGGCGCAGACCCATACCGGCAGTCAAATCCCATGCCTGCTGCCAGCTCCAGCCCACATAGAAACGCGGGTAGTACAGCTCGGGGTTCGTGACGCTATTGGAAGAGCCAATCGGGGTCAGCGTCAGAGAAAGAATAGAAGCAAGGAACAGTGCAAAGGACGCAGTCAACAAGTACTGGCGGATGCTGTGCGCTCGACCGGTCTTCTTGGCACGCAGGCGCATACCAATAAATCCGATAATGGAGAGCGCGATAGTAAGCGCCGCAATCTCGATGGCGAAGGTGCCAATCATGTGTTTACTGAGCAGTTCCTGCATGCCGCGTGTTCCTTAGGTCGTGAGAGTGAGTTATATGAACCCCACCTATATATATGCCTGTTCTAACATATATTCCCGGTGGTATATAGCGGGTTACCGTTCATACCCGCCGCATATCGTTCACCACCAGTGTAAAAGACCGCTCTATGGCTCACCCTAGGCGAAACTGTGAAAAAGCTGTACATGCGCCCGCACACCACCACAGCCGGCGCCGTCAGTACAGAACATCCGGCGGGAACACCGGCGCAATATACCGACCAAACAGCAACACAAACAAGAGCGCACCCGCCAGAGCTGCCACCATCGCGCCCACAACCTGCACCAGCCACAGCATCAGGAACTTCACCATCTTGCCCTCAGAGCGGGCGGTCAGCGCCTCCACCATGGCGGTCGAAAACGTCGTAAACCCACCCAGCAGACCGGTCGTAATCACCGTGCACCAGAACGCCACCTGATCCGTGGCGTTATAGTGCACCCCCAGCGCGCGAGGATTAGACACCGGCATAATCAGCAGGCCGTACAGGAACGAGCCCACCAGGTTAATCACGAACACCGGGCTAATAATCGACGACTCCGTACGCAGGCGAGGCGACATCGCCTTATCCAAGAAGAAACGGGTCATCGCACCCAAACCGCCGCACAGGAAAACCATCAGAGCGAAAAACATTAGCGGCCCTCCTCAACATCACGGGCGGGCACCAAGCGGGACGCCACAAAACGACCCGTCAGCATGCCCGCCGCGGCGGCAACCAAACCACCCACCAGCAGCACCGCCACAGCCAGCATCATATATTGAGCATGCACCGTGTACGGCAGAAAAATCGTCTGCGCCAAAACCGCCGCAATCGACGAATACGTCGTATAGCCGCCCATCATGCCAGCACCAAAAAGCAGACGGAACGAATGAATCCGCTCCTCACCGTCACGGCGCGCGTAGGCGTTCCACACCATCGTCAGCAGGCCCAGCGTAAACGAACCCAGCAGGTTCGCCACCAGCACGCCGCCGGGAGTGTACACGCGGCACAGCGCACCCGTACCGCCTCCCAAAAAGACAAGAAAAGGGGCAGGCACACGGCTCAGAACGCCTCCTATCCATTGTCGGATACTCGCGCGGTTCCTCATCGCCGTACACCTGCCCTTTCGTCTCGTACTAGTCTTCAGAGTGCGCCGTAGCGCACAAACGCACACTAATACTTTACTCTGACCCGAGCTTGCTACCCGAGTCGGCAGCAGCAGACTCACGCTCGTGCTGAATATTCTCACTCAGTGCAGCACCCTCAACATCCATATTCGGAGTGAGGCGATCCAGCCACTTCGGCATCCACCACGCCTTATCGCCCAGCAGAGCCATAATCGCCGGGGTCAGCGTCATACGCACAATGAACGCATCCACAAGCACACCGAACGCCAAACCAAAGCCCATCGGGCGAATCATGGTCGAATCAGCAAAGATGAAGCCACCAAACACCGAAATCATGATGATCGCGGCAGCCACCACCACACGCACCGCATGGTTATAGCCGGTCACGATGGCGGTCGCCGCGTCCTTGCCGTGCACGTACGCTTCACGCATGCCAGTCACCAGGAACATCTGGTAATCCATAGCAAGACCAAAAAGAATACCGATGAGCAGGGTCGGCAAGAACGACAGCACCGGACCCGGGTGATCCACGCCGAAGAGGGAGCTCATGAAGCCCAGCTGGTAGATGGACACCACGGCACCGAAGCTCGCCAGCACCGAGAAGAGGAAGCCCACCGAGGCAACCAGCGGAACCAGAATCGAACGGAACACCAGAATCAGCACCAGGAAGGACAGGCCCATCACCACACCCAGGTACAGGGGCAGCTTCTGAGCGAGCACCTCGGAGACGTCAATATTGCCGCTGGTCTGACCCGCAATACCGAGAGACACCTCAGAGCCCTGAACCGGAACGGTCACGGCTCGCAGCTCGTGGACAAGCTCTTCAGTCTCCACGGAGCTTGCACTGTGGGCAGGAATCACCTGGAAAATCATGAGGGTACGATCATCAGTCATACCGCCGGGAACCACAGCCTGCACGTTCGCGCCGCCGCGTTCCTTGACTGCAGAGGCGATATCAATCTGCGCCTGCTGAGCCTGCTCCTCACTCATGTTCGCGGGGGTGTGCGCGACCGCGACCAGCGGGGCGCTCATACCCTCACCGAACTTGTCCTTGACCAGCGCGTACGACTTGTACGCGGCGCTATCGGAGGGGTAGTTCGAGGCGTCCGGCAGGCCCAGGCGCATCTGAGACATGGGGGCGGCAACCGCCAGCAGCGCCAGCGTACCGGCCACCAGAGTCAGTAGCGGACGCGCCAACACGAGGCGCAACCAACCGTTCGGCTTCTCGGTGCGTTCGGCATCCTGCACGCGGCGTTCCGCAATCTTCTGCGGGGTATCGATGGAAGCCCACAGCTTCTTAGACATAATCTTGGTACCCGCCAGGGACAGCACCGCCGGGGTGAGCGTCACCGCGATTAGGGCGGCAACAACCACGCAGAACGCGGCGGCATTACCCATCACGCCCAGGAAGGGAATACCGGTCACGTTCAGCGCCACGAGCGCAATAATCACGGTGCTCGCCGCAAAAATCACGGCGTTACCGCTCGTGCCGTTCGCCAGGGCAATCGCCTGGACCTTCGGCATGCCATCCAGCAGGTTCGTGCGGTAGCGGTTCAGAATGAACAGCGAGTAGTCGATACCGACCGCCAGGCCGAGCATCAGGCCCAGGGTGTAGGCGGTGGAGCTCATCTCCACGACGGAGGACAGGGAGAGCGTACCGAGCACACCCACCACCACGCCCACCAGAGACATCAGAATCGGCAGGCCGGCAGCCACGAGGGTGCCGAGCATGACCATGAGCACGATGAAGGCGATGACCATACCCGCAACCTCACCGGTGTGCGAGCCACCACCAATCGCGGATTCACTCAGGTTCGCGTCGAACTGTACGGTCGCCCCGTGCAAGTTCGCCGACTCAATGTCGGACATGACCTTCTGCAATTCGGCGGACGGCACCTCGTAAATCTTCTTCTTAAACGAGACAGTCGCAATCGCCGTGGACTGATCCTCAGAGACCATACGGTAGCCGGAGGTGAAGTCGTAGAGCTTCTGCTGACGCTCCAGCTGCTCACGCTGTGCCGGCAGGTCACTCTCGGTCTTCTGCAGCTGGTTGCGCTGCTCGTCCAGCTTCTTCTTGCCCTCAGCGAGCTCGTCCTTCTTCGAGGCAATTTCTGCGCGGCCCGCATCAACCTGCTTCTGGCTCTCAACGAGGGTATCGCCCTTCTGTTTGAGGGCATCCTGCTGCTCGGTCAGCTGCGCCTGCTGAGCGTCGAGCTGCTCAATCATGGCGGCGGGTGAGCCTGCCGCCTCCGCCTGGGCGTAGCCGTCCTTCAGCTGTTCCTGCGCGTCGTCCAGCTGCTTCTGTGCGGAGGTGAGCTGCTCCTGACCTGCACTAATCTGTGCCTGCGAGTCGTCGAGCTTCTTCTCGTTCTCGGCAATCTGCTTCATACCGTCCTCAAGCTGCGAGGTAGCGGCGTTCAGCTGCTTTTTGCCGTCTTCCATCTGGGAGGGGGCGGCGGTAATCTTTGCGTGCGCCTCGTCGAGCTGGGTTTTCGCCTCGGCAAGCTTGGAGGTGGTGGTGAACGGGTCGGTGACCGCATCCACGGAGGGCACCTCGCTGGGCAGTGCGCTCAGTGCGGAGGAGAATGCCTGCTTCTGCTCTTCGGTGAGGGCGGTGCCGTCACCGGTGGTGAGAATGATCTGGCCGGAGCCGCGGTTGGCGCTGGGGAAGCGTTGGGCGAGCTCGTCGGAGAGCTGCTGGGTCTGCGTTCCGGGCATGGTGAAGGTGTTACTGAGCTTGCCGTGGAACGCGGTGTAGGCACCCGCTACACCGGCAATGATGAGTGCCCAGATGAGGATGACAGTCCATGCGCGACGGGCGGCGGCTTCACCGATGCGGTAGAGCCATGTAGCCATGATTCAGTCCTTTGAAGTTGAGTGAGTGAAGAGTTTGGGTGTTGGGTGCGCGTGGTGTTTGCCCTGCCGTTTTACCCAATAGTTTTGCCCTACACTACGAACGCTACTGCCTGTTTTTGGGCAAAAAACACCCCGCCCCGGGCACCTGCAGATGAGGTGCCCGAAGCGAGAGTGTTTGAGCGTTAACGCTATGGGGCTTAGCTTGCGAATTCACCCTGGACCAGACGACCCAGGTAGTCGAGTGCTTCGAGTACGCACTGGCGCATTGCTTCAATGGCGAGTGCTTCGGGGTGGGTGCCTTCGGGGGCTTCCGCTGCGACCTTGACCGTCATTTCTTCGGCGCGGGTGAGGTAGTAGTAGACGCCTTCACCGATGGTTTCGGAGAGGTTGGAGGCGAAGACTGCCACGCGCAGGTAGGGCAGGTCGGGGTATGCCGCGAGGTACTGTTCGAGGAAGATGTCGTAGGTGCGCTCGAGGATGACGTGCGAGTATTCTTCGAACTTCGCGGGGCTGTCCATTTCGAGGGCGTAGAGCAGGTGTGCGAAGGGTGCGATGTACTCTTCGAGGGTGCTGCTCATGAAGACCTTGCGGGCGATGGAAAGCATTTCGGCTTCCATGCTTGCGTTTTCACCGGAGATGGTGAAGTCGCATTCTTCGAAGATGCGGTTGAAGTACTGGTTCATGCGGGTGACCAGTACGTCGTCTACGGAGGCGAAGTGGTTGAAGATGGTGCGGCGGGAGACGCCTGCGCGTTCTGCGAGCGCTTCCGCGTTGAGGGCGCCGTAGCCGCCCTCGAGGATGAGGGATTCTGCTGCCTCAACGATTGCGATGCGGTTCTCTGCCTTGCGGGCGGAACGCTTGTCCGTGATATTTGCGGGGGATTCAACAAGATTAGCCATGCTTTTTACAATACGCGTAATGTTTCACCGGGAGTAACTATTCGAGGGTTAGATTCACCACATATTTGCACTCAAGGCAATAAACTTGAAGTGCAGATTTAATGTTTACTCAACAAGCAATTAAGTGTTTTGGCACGTCAGGGCGCTATAACACCCCAAAAACGCGCACCAAGGGGCGGGGTATGCACAACACACCCCGCCCCCTCAAACACTTACCCAGGACACTCACCCAACTACCCGCCCAGTGAACCACCGGGCGAGCCGCCCAGCGAACCGCCCAGCAAGCCACCGAGTGAGCGCATTAGGCGCGCGCCGCCTCCAAAGGCAGACGCACCGTAAAGACCGTATGCCCAGGCTGACTCTGCACCTGAATCGAACCGCCGTGCGCCTGCACAATCGCCTGCACAATCGCCAGACCCAAACCGGTGGTTCCAACCGAACCGGAACGTGCCTTATCGGCGCGGGTAAAGCGGTCAAAAATCTTCGGCAAGAAGTCAGGGGCAATGCCCGGACCGTTATCGCTCACGGTCACTACAGCCTCGCGGCGCGCAGTATCCACGGCCAGACCCGCAGTCACGCGCGTACCTTCATCGGTGTGCTTGCGGGCATTCGAGAGCAGGTTCAAGATGACACGCTGAATCTGGGAGCGGTCGGCAACAACCTCAACCGGCTCGTCGGGCAGGTTCAGGTGCCATTCGTGGGTGCGCGCGGCAGCCTGCATGTCGGAGGTACATTCAAGCACCAGTTCGGTCAGATCGACGAGCTCAAATTTGGGTTCACGGCCTTCATCCAGGCGAGCGAGGGTCAGCAGGTCCTCCACGAGGCGTGACATGCGTTCGGTCTGCGAGTCGATACGCGCCAGGGAGGATTGACCGGATTCACTGAGCGGCTCGGTCCAGCGGAGCATGTCGGAATACCCCTTAATGGCGGCAAGGGGCGTGCGCAGCTCGTGGGAGGCGTCCGCAATAAAGGCGCGAATCTGGTGTTCGGTGCGTTCGCGCACCTCCAGGGCGGAGTTCACGTTATCGAGCAGCTGATTGAGGGCGTAGCCTACGGCACCGACTTCAGTGCGCGGGTCGGAATCTTTCGGATCCACGCGCACCGCCGAGGAGATGGTGTGCTCTTCCAGGTCCAGGTGCGCCACATCGGTTGCCACCGCGGAGACTCGCTCCAGGGGCTTCATGGTGCCGCGAATAATGTAGGAGCCCGCCACGCCGGCACCAACCATCACGGCGATGGAACCGAGGGCTACCACAATCACGAAGATGGTGAGGGTCTGCTGTACGTTGGCGAGCGGAATACCAACCACCTGGGCATCGGCGCTGCTATTAGCCTTCGGGGTGATTTTCACGAGGTACAGGCCGGATTCCAGCTTGACCTCTTGGACTTCTTCCCTAGTGGCATTCAGTGCCATGGTTCCGAGGGTTACCTGGTCGTTGGCGGAAAGGGTTTGTACGGTGCCCTCCTTGGTGAGCTTGCTGGCGATTTCTACGGCACCTTCGGATTCCACGCAGGTGATGATAGTTCCGGACGCCTGACCGGGCGCAAAGAGGGAGCTGCTCTTCTGCAGGTCGCTGCAGTCCACTTCTTCTCGCTTGCCGTCTCGGGAGGTCGGCTGCACTACGCGGTGGCTGGTTTCTTTGAGGTCGCTTTGTGCCTGCTGGTAGAGGGAGTTCTGCAGGGTCACGTAGGTGGACAGGCCAATGATGAGGCATGCAATGCCGAGGGCTGTCACGAGGATGGCGATAAGGCGCGAACGCAGATGGGGCACGTAGCCCAGTTCTTCGGGGGATGCTTCGGGGTTCCGCATGCTCTTCCAGGCGGCGCGTAGGCGCACGAAGAAGTTCCCCGGGGAGGGCGCGGCACCGTCTCGTGCGGGGGCACCCGCGCGCAGGGGGCGGGTTGCTTCGTTATCCGGGGAGGCGGGTTCACCGGGTGAGTAGGAGCCCACGAGCATCCTTTCTTTCTATATTCGAAATACAGAATATAACTGATATGGCGCGGTATAACCGGGTGTTATACCGCGCCATATGAAGAGCAGAGAATAAACTTAGACGGCGGGACGTAGCACGTAACCGGCACCGCGCACGGTGTGAATCATCGGTTCACGGCCCACGTCAATCTTCTTACGCAGGTACGAGATGTACAGCTCCACAATATTTGCCTGACCACCAAAATCGTAGTTCCAGACATTATCGAGAATCTGGCTCTTGGAGACCACGCGCTTCGCATTCTCCATGAGGTAGCGCAGCAGGTCGAACTGGGTTGCGGTGAGGTTAATCTGCTCGCCACCGCGGGTCACCTCGCGGGTGTCCTGATTCAGCACCAGATCACCGACGACCAGCTCAGCGTCGTCAATGGCGGCAACGCCGGAGCGCTGCACCAGGCGGTGCAGGCGAATCATGACTTCTTCCATGGAGAAGGGCTTGGTCACGTAGTCGTCCGCGCCGGCGGCAAGGCCCTCGATACGGTTATCGACCGAGTCCTTAGCGGTCAGGAAGAGGCAGGGAACTTCGGGGTAGAACTTACGGATACGGGAGAGCAACTCCAGGCCGTCGAAGCCGGGCATCATAATGTCCAGAACGAGCACGTCGGGGCGCCAATCGCGGGCAATCGCGAGCGCGGAGGGGCCGTCGCCTGCGGACTGCACCTCCCAGCCGATCATTTTCAGACCCATGCTGACGAGTTCTTTGAGCATTTCCTCGTCGTCAACGACAAGGGCGCGGATGGGGCTACCGTCCGGGTGCTCTAGCGTGGGAAGGTTCTTTGCGATTTCGGTTGCTTTGCTGCTCATGTGATTAAGAGTATCGCGATTTAGGGTTCACGGCGGGGCGGGAGCCGGTTTTCAGCCGCAAACTTATGGAATGCTTGCCCGCATCACAGCTGGAGCACAGCTTTACCCCGGATTTGCTCGTTAACCCTTCATGGCGGCTTCAAACTTTCGGTAGAATTTGTACTAGCTTAGGTAACGCTCAATCACCTTTGCGTATCTTTTGATTTTGCCGTTTCTGTTCCGGCGACCCAACACCCGTGAAGGAGGACGACGCATGCGCATTAGCCGTATTTATAACAATAATGTTGTCCTCACGGTAGATCATCACGGCAAGGAGTCCGTGATGATTGGTCGCGGCATTGCTTTTGGTAAGCGTAAGGGTCAGCTGGTTGACCCGTCTGCGGTGGAGCAGACCTTTGTGCCGGAGCAGGGCATGTCGGGTGAGCGTCTGAGTATGACCCTGTCTGAGATTCCGGCGGAGATTTTGTCGATTGCCACTCTTCTGGAGTCGAAGGTGCGCGCCGAGGGTGCGCTGGAGCTGTCGAACTCGTTTATTCTTCCGCTGGCTGATCACCTACACTATGCGGTGGTTCGTGCGCGTGATGGGGTGCGGGTGGAGTATCCGCTCGCCCCGGAGGTGACTGTTCTCTACCCGCGCGAGGTGGAGTACGGCCGTACGGTTTTGCAGATGGTTCGCGAGCGCCTGCAGGTTGAGCTGGATCCGAATGAGGCTATTCCTTTGGCGTTGCACCTGGTCAATGCGCAATTTGCGACGGCGGATATGTCTCAGGCATTCCGCATGACTGAGGTTTTCGCGCAGGTTTTTGAAATTATTGAGGCGAGCTACGAGCGGAAGATCGACCCGGATTCAATGAGTGCGGCACGTTTTGTGACGCATCTGCGGTACCTGTTTGTGCGGGCGAGCCGCGCCTCCGCGAATCGTGCGGAGGACGCTGATGAGGTGTCGCAGCCGAGTTTGTTGGCGGCTCTTCGTGCGGATGTACCGCGCGCCTACGCGTGTGCGCAGAAGGTTTTGCTGGTGCTGCAGATGCAGTTGAAGCATAGCCTCACTCGTGATGAGTTGACGTATTTGACGATTCATATTGCGCGTCTGGCGCGGGATATGTGGGGCATTAACGCGTAGCGCATGTTCGGCAGGAAGCGACCGGGAGGGTTCCCGGTCGCTTTTTCTATGCCGCGAAATCTGCGCCTCAGAATCCCGGTGAGGGGTTCGGATGGGGAATCGGGGAGTGAAGAATCTGGGAGTGAGGATTCTAGAGGGGTGATGCCGGGCGGAACGTAGCCCTTAAAGGTGAGTTGCTATTTATATATACAACCTGTCACTAAAATGCTGTTTTCCCGGGTTTTATTTCGCGCGTTAGCGCGTCGATTTAAATTTTTAAATGACGGTTCATGGCTGCACATTCCAGAAATACCATTCTGTGGACAGACCACAGACAAATGTGGGTTTTTTATAAATCCCACATTTTTAATCCGCACGCTCATTTTTCACCCAGTATTTTCTTTGTAAATCTTTTTCTCGCGCCTTCGCAATTCAAATATGCCGCATCAAGCGCCTCATCAACCCACCTGCACGATGCCAATACCCCCGATTTTTCACGAAAACTCGCAAAAATAACCCCTCACCCTACGCGCCGGCAAGCCTTTTTCGGTATTTTGTTTAAATTTTTTACGCCCCGGCAATAAATACGTGTTTTGACATCAAAAACCCATATTCCAACACTTGAAAAAATGTCACCAGCACCTAAAGTGTGCATGGCCAGAAAAAACCCACAAAACACACAATATACGTGTTACTATCTGAGAATTATGAGGCTCCTCACGGGGCCACTACACACTATGTCACGAACACGAGAGGACCACTATGGTCACTATCATTGTGGCGGCACACGGCGAGTCGGCTCCGGCTCTGCTGAATACCGCCGGCATGATCCTCGGTAACTTCGAAAACGTCCACCCGGTCACGTTCCTGCCGGGTCAGGGCCCCGAAGATCTCGTCGAAGAGTACACCCGCATCGTTGAGGCGTCCGAAGCAGAAGAAACCCTGCTGCTGGTCGACCTCTTCGGCGGTAGCCCCTACAACGCCGGTGCGCAGTTCGCAGCCACCCGCGAGGGCGTCGACGTCGTCTCCGGTGTCAACGTACCGATGCTTATTGAGGTCATCTCCGGCGCAGGCCGTAAGAACGCAACCCTCAAGTCCCTGGTCGCTAAGGCGCACAAGGCTGGCACTAAGGGTATTCGCTCCTTCCAGGAGGCGAACCAGCCCGCAGCCGCCAAGCCCGCCGAGGCGAAGCCCGCAGAGACCAAGGCGGTCGAGGTTCCGGCTGCTCAGCAGGTTCCCGGCGGCACCATGGACGCTATCTTCACCCGCATCGACTCCCGCCTGATTCACGGTCAGGTGGCAGGAACCTGGGTTCCGCATATCGCACCGCAGACCTTCATCGCGGCATCCGATAATGCGGCACACGATCAGCTGCGCAAGTCCCTGCTACTGCAGGTCGCGCCGACCAGTGTGAAGACCAACGTCCTGGACATCGCTAAGGCTGGTCGCGTGTACAACAACCCCAAGTACACCGGCATGAAGACCATGTTCGTCGTAGAATCCCCCGTTGACGTGGTGCGACTGCTCGACGAAGGCGTCAAGATCAACGAAGTGAACGTTGGTGGCGTCACCTTCAAGACCGGCATGGTTCAGCTCTCGGACGCAGTGTACGCCTCCGAGGAGCACCTGGAAGCCTACCGCGAACTCATTAAGCGCGGTGTGAAGCTGACGGTGCAGCAGCTGCCCAACCACTCCCCGGTTGATTTGGAAAAGATCCTCAAGCAGAAAGGCCTGGACGCATGAGCGCCCTGACGTTTATTCTCGTTGTTCTCGTGGCGTTCATTGCGGGCGTCGCATCCGTGGTGGACGAGCGTCAGTTCCACCGCCCCCTGGTCGCTTGTACCCTGATGGGTTTTGCGCTGGGTGACCCGACTACCGGCATTATGCTCGGTGGCGCACTGGAGCTCATCGCACTGGGCTGGATGAACGTCGGTGCGGCTATGGCTCCCGACTCGGCTCTGGCATCCACCATCTCCGCTGTTGTTGTGATTCAGGGTCACCAGGACATCACCACCGGTATTGCTATTGCTGTGCCGCTGGCTGCGGCAGGTCAGGTTCTGACCATTTTCGTTCGTACCATTACGGTGTTCTTCCAGCATCAGGCTGATAATTTCGCGAAGACCGCGAACTTCCGCGGTATTGAGTTGATGCACATTAGCGGTATGGCTCTGCAGGGTCTGCGCGTGGCTATCCCGACCGCTATTGTGGCGCTGATTAGCTCCGACGAGCTGACCCGCCTGCTGAACATGATTCCTGCCGAGGTGACCACCGGCCTGCGCATCGCCGGCGGCATGATCACCGTGGTCGGTTTCGCAATGGTCATCAACATGATGCGTTCGAAGGCCCTCATGCCCTTCTTCTTCCTCGGCTTCATCGCCGCCGCCGCTATCCCGGCAACCCAGTCGATTGTGCCGCTACCCGGCGGAAGCTCAAAGGACGTCCTCGTGGCACTGTCCACCCCGGCACAGTTCAACCTGGTTGCTATCGGCCTGGTCGGCGCCTGCCTGGGCCTGCTGTACACGCAGCTGAACCCGCTCTTCCATAAGAGCGAGGCACCCGCCGTAGCACCGGCAACCGCAGCAAACGACCTCGATAACGAGCTCGAGTAAGGAGCATCATCATGACTGAGAACAAGAACGTCGAGCTCGTTGAAGTTCCCGAGCTCACCCAGCGCGATAAGGTCGAAACCTACTTCCGTTCCACTTTCCTGCTCGGTTCGTTCAACTTTGAGCGTATGCAGTCCATCGGTTTCGCGGTTTCTATGATTCCGGCGATTAAGCGCTTCTACACCAAGAAAGAAGACCAGGCGGAGGCGCTGACCCGCCACCTGGAGTTCTTCAACACCCAGCCGTGGGTTGCATCCTCGATTATGGGCGTGACCGCTGCGATGGAGCGTGAGAAGGCAGCCGGTAAGGACATTGACGAAGCCGCCATCACCAACGTTAAGGTGGGCCTGATGGGCCCACTGGCCGGCGTGGGCGACCCGATTTTCTGGGGTACCGCACGTATCGTGCTGGCGGCTCTGGGCGCATCCCTGGCGGTGACCGGCAATATTCTGGGCCCGCTGCTGTTCTTCTTCGGCATGACCGCAATTCGTTGGGCAACCCGCTGGTACGGCTTCAAGTACGGCTACGAGAAGGGCACCCAGATTGTGACCGAGGCGGGCGGCAACACCCTGCAGAAGATTACTCAGGGCGCCTCCGTGATGGGCCTGTTCGTGATGGGTGCTCTGGTGTACCGCTGGACGAGCGTGAACATTCCGTTGCCACTGACTAGCTACACAAACCAGGCGGGCGAGACGGTAAATGTGACCGTCCAGTCCGTGCTGAACGATCTGCTGCCGGGCCTGGCCTCGCTGGGTCTGTGCTTCCTGTGCATGTGGCTTCTGAAGAAGAAGATTAACGCCATCTGGTTGATTTTCGCCCTCTTTGGCGTGGGCATCCTCGGTTCCTACCTGGGATTCCTGGCTCTCTAAAAATATGAGGAATGAGCCCTTTCACCCTTCAGTGAAGGCGTGAGATTCAGGGGCTATATCTCAAGTGGTGGGGGTGCGGTCGGTACACTTAAAAGTACCGGCGGCACCCCCGTTTTTTATGGGTTGCGGCGCACAATTCGCGGCAATGCAGCCCTCCCGCGAAGGAGTTTCTATGACCAAATTGATGGCTTTCGATCTTGACGGCACGATCCTGTTTAACCGTGCCGTGGAGCCTGCCACTGAGCAGGCGATTGCCCGCTGGCAGGCGGAGGGTAACCTGGCGGTCTCGTGCACGGGCAAGAGCATTTTTGCCACGCAACTGGCGTTGAACCCGACCGCCATCCGTTTTGATTACCACGTGCTGTACACGGGTGCGGTGATTACTGACCGGCAGTACCGGGTGATTTACCATCAGCCTCTTCCGGTGAGTGTTGTGCAGGCGTGCTACGAGCATTTCAGCACCGTGGACGGCGTGGCATTGTTCGCGACCACCCTGGATAACGATTACAGCCTCTGCGACCGGGTGGGTTCGTCGACGAATATTCTGCCGGAGTTCACTCCCCTGCCGGCTGATGACCTGCAGAACCATGAGTACGTGGGCGTACCCCTGTGGATTCCGGATGCGCAGGTCCGCGAGGCGGCGTACACCTGGATCCTGGAGCGTTTTGGTGATTCGGTGGACTGCCATAAGAACCAGGATTTCTTGGATATTGTGCCGCCCGCCTGCACGAAGGGCACCGGCCTGCAGCACCTGGTGGAGTACCTGCAGTCGGAGCATCCGGGTAGCTCCTATGAGGTGCATACGATTGGGGACTCGTGGAACGATATCGACATGCACCGCTACGCCGACCGTTCGGCGTCTTTCAGCTACTCCCCCGATGAGGTTAAGGCTGTCACCACCGATTGCGTGGATAAGGCGTACGAGTTTATTGAGGCTTCCCTGTAGAAGCTGCCGAGGCGGCGTTCAGGCGCGGCGAGCGCAGAGCGCCTGCCACCCGCTTCCGCGTACTCGCCGCTTCTCTCACGCGCACTCACCGCCTACTCCCCCGTTTCACGTGAAACGTCCGCTTTCCCGTTACTCCCCGTGTATCCCCGTGAGGTTTCTATGTGCCCCGCTCAACCCCCAAAGAACCAGCCCGGCAAGAATCAGTCCCAGAAGAACCAGTCCCAGAAGAACCAGCAGGCCGAGCCTGCTCAGTCCTACGACCCGTCCAGCTTCTCCGACACCTTCCGCGCTATGGCGCGTGAATCGCTCGTGAAGAACCAGAAGAGCCGCCCGGACTCCCCCATCGTCTCCATTTCCCCGGTGCTGATTGTTTTGGGCGCCATTGCGGCGGCGCTGTACGGGCTGTGGCAGAGCTGGGCGTGTCTCATCCCGCTGGTGCTGATTCTGGTGCTCATGTGGGTTCGCTACACGATGCAGCGTCAGGCGCTCAACGATTTTGCGGAGCTGGAGGCGGCACGCACCGCATGGAAAAAGACCCGCAACCGCCAGTACCTGGAGCTGATGGCGGCGCAGTCGACGCGCATCCTGGATGAGAATAAGGCGCTGACCAAGCAGGCTCGCGCGCACGTGCAAGAGTACGCGGATTTCGCGGCACAGAAGCTGGGCACTCAGCGCTAAAGACCCCGCTGCGCTCGCTCGCCCCTCCCAAAAAGTATTCGACGAGCGTTAGTCGAGGTGAGTGTTCAGGCACCCAAAAGACCGTAACCACTCCCCTGTACGGGGGGCGGTTACGGTCTTTTATTTACGTCAGATACCCTCTGCGGGGGTCTTTTACGTCTTAGGGGTTACACCCTAGTTGGTCTTCTGTGCGGGTGCTTCAGCAGGCTCTTCTGCGGCTTCCTCGACGGACTCCGCAGATCCTTCGTCTGCGCTGTCAGTAGCCGGAGCCTCGTCCAATCGCTGCACCACAGCGGGGCGGTCATCAAAGCCGCGGCGGGTGCCTCGGGCAGCCTTCGCCTCCATGGTGTACAGCTGCTCGCGATTCGTCAGCACCACCAGGGTCATGGCGTTCAGGCAGACACCCACAATGCACAGAATCCAGCCGATCAGCATGAACCGACCACCGGAAAGCACCGCGCCGGAAAGCATCAGGGCAACAGAAACCAGGTACGCCGGGGAAAGCAAAAACTTCGTATTCACTACCGACCTACCTAGCGTGCGTTGGAGCGGGGCTTGGGGGTACGACCCGAACGGGGACGCGAGGGCAGAACGCTCATACGGCCGGGGGCACGATCAACAATCGGCTGAGATTCGGTGGGCTCTTCCTCGCGGACCTCTGCAGTTTCAGCGGGCGCGGTCGCCTCAACGGTCTCAGCTGCCTCAGCGGGAGCTACTTCCTGATCAACCTGCGCCGCAGCATCGTGCTCAACTGCCTCATGCTCAGCGGCTTCTCGTTCTTCGCGGCGGTGCTCTGCGCGCTCGCGGATACGGTTCTCCACGGAGGATTCGAAACCGTCCAGGTTGGTCACCAGTGCGGGGGTCGGGTCACCCTTCGCCTTACCCACGGACAGCACAAAGGCGAGGACGTTCAGGCCCAACGCAAGGATGAGAAGGATCCAGCCGAGCCACAGGAGCCAGGGGTTGGAGGTTCCAATCAAGAGCGCGCCGCAAAAAATTACGCCGAGGGAGGTCAGGTACGCAGGCGAGAGAGTCTTGAAGTCCATGTCTACTTTCAATGTGTTCGTGAGTTTGAGAGAGCTAACGTACGTTCACTACGTTTCCTGTCTCATTTTAGGTGATAGTTGAGGCTTAATCTGCTTCTGCCCCTGTCTATCGCCTGTGAGCTAAAGACCAGATGGCTTATCTCGGTGGCGTAGGCAGGGGCAGAAACGTCACGTTCATGCGCGCAGTGCAGGTACCGGCTAGGACGTGGGGGTTACCTCGTTGGTGACCAGGGGCGAGGCGGGCGCGTTTTCCACCACGGGGATTGCGCGGGTGCTCAGGGTGCCCTGGTGCTTCTTCCAGAGGTTGTAGCGTTCCATGGCGACCGCGCCGGCGGTCATGGCAGGAAGAATGAACATGCCGGAGGAGCGGATGCTTTCTGCCTGCGCCAGGATGTCCAGCTTACGCACCACGCGGGTCACGTCGTGGGAGTCGTAGCGGTCCTGAGCAGAAATAACCTCGTTCTGCGCGGCGACGAGGGCGGCATCGCGCAGGCGCACGAAGTCGTTCCTCTTGTCCTTAAGCTTCTCCATGTGCTGCTTGTATTCTTCGGGCAGTGCCTCGCTGATTTCGTCTCGGCGGGTAATGGCGGAGCACATTTCCTTCACGCGAGCGTAGGTTTCCGGGTCGGTGGTTGCCTTCGCTTCAGCCTGCAGCGCCTCGAGGGCTGCGACCTGCGCAATCTTGAGCAGCTCGGGTACGGCGGTTTCTTCTTCATGGTTAGCCTGCACGCCAAGGACCTTCACGAGCAGGGGCAGGGTCAGGCCGGGCAGCACGAGGGTGAAGAAGAGTACGGAGAGCATCATGACGATGGCGTCCTGGCGTACCTGTTCGGTGCCGTTGACCACGGGGATGGACAGGGCAAGAATCAGGGTCACGAGGCCTCGCATGCCGGACCAGGTCATAACGATAACTTCAGCAAAGCTTTCGGGTGCACCCTCGTGGATGGGGTTCTTGCGTCCTGCCAGCCAGACGATGGTGAACCAGATGAGGCGCACCAGGATGGCGACCAGTGCGACCAGGGCACCGTCAGCGAAGAGGCTTGCGATACGGGAGGGGTCGGCGGTGGCGATGATACTACTTGCCTGCAGGCCGATGAGGCCGAAAGCGACACCGGTCATGAGCAGCTCAATAATCTGCCAGAAGGAGGTGGAGGAGAGGCGTTCTTCCGCTTCGAGTGCCGCCATGTATTTGGTGCTGGTGAACTGGATAGCGCCGATGACCACGGCAATAACGCCGGAGGCGTGCACGCTTTCAGCAGCGAGGTAGGCGCCGAAGGGGATCACGAGGGTCACGGCGTTGCTGGTGACCACGTCGTGGGCGCGCTGGCGAACGTAGCCGCCGAGCCATCCGAAGATATAACCAATAATGACCGCGAGGATCAAGCCGAGCACGAAGTCCTTGGCGACCGAGAGCGGCTCGATGTGGTGGCCGCTGGTCATGGAGTGGATTGCGGCGTGGAAGAGAACGATTGCGATAGCGTCGTTGAAGCTACCTTCGGTCTGCAGGGTGCCGATGAGGCGGCGGGGAATGCCGACGGGCTCAGCGACTGCTTCCACGGCGACGGGGTCGGGCGGGGAGACGGCGGCACCGACGGCAAGGGCGACGGCGATGGTCATGCCGGGGACCCACCACATGGCTGCGCTGGCAATTGCCAGGGCGGAGACGGTGGTGAGAAGGACCGAGTAGAGCAGTACGGATCTCCAGCGGCGGCGCAGGGTGCCCCAGGAGAATTTAACGCCGATGGCCCACAGTAGCGGCGGAAGGAAGATTGGCAGGATGATGTCACTGTCGATGGTGATGTCCGGTCGGTTGGGGATGAAGAGCGCGGCGGTGCCGAGCAGGGTCATCATGACCGGCCAGGGGAGGTTGAGTCGGTCACCGACGCTGACCATGAACACGGTCGCAATCAGGATGATGACAATAACGGAGAGGTAAAGCATTGGTCCGGTGTTGTTCCTTTCGCGCGGCTAGGGTTAGTCGGCTACGTCTTTCTACTCTACCGGAGGGTCTCATTCCGCTTTTTGGATATGGGGGTTCTGCACCGTTTATTGTGGTGTTGTTTACCTCTGAGCCTAATGCTTTATGTGGCATATAGAGTTTTCCCCTGAATATCCTTGCTTTTCAGCAGGTTATCCAGGGGAAAATTCTATATTTGGAATATATTGCTTGGGGTAGTTACCTCTAGCGGATTACTTAGAGCCGCATCCACCAGCACCGCAGCCGCAACCGCCAGCGGGAGCTTCCTCCACGACCGGTTCGGGCTCGTCGTGGCCGCCGCAGCAGCCACCCTTTTCTTCCGTCGGTTCGTCATGGCCACCACAGCAGCCACCCTTTTCTTCCTTCGGCTCGTCGTGGCCGCCGCAGCAACCGCCACCACCGTGGGAGTGGCCGTGAGCCTCAGCCGGAGCTTCAGCGGAGGAACCGCATCCGCCCGAGCCGCAACCGCAACCACCGGCGGAAGGTGCCGGCTCCTCGTGGCTACCGCAGCCACCCGAGCCACATCCGCAGCCGCCACCGTCAACCGAGCCGCAGGCGGAGCCGCGTGCATCGCGGTGACCCATGAGGTCCACACCGAGGTCGGAGAGGTAACGCAGGTAGCCTGCGAGGGCGTCGCGTCCACCGGTGCCGGAGATAACGATGCCACCGTGACGCAGTGCCTTGAGCACCTCGTTGACCATGGGCCACTGCTCAATGTCGTCGGTAATAGTGATGGCGCTGACCACGTGCATTGCGAGGGAGGTCAGCGAGCGCAGGGACTGTTCGTAGCCTTCGGGCAGGTGAATGACCTTGCCGGGTGCTGCCAGGCGCAGGATGGACAGCACGCGCATCAGCATCATGGGTACTGCATTTTCGGGTAGCAGTACGGTCACGCCGATTGCGGAGGACTCTGCAATACGTTCGATGGTTGCCGCGAGTTCTTCGGAGTCGATATCGCGGGAGATGTCCAGAACTTCGTAGGAGTCCACGGCGATGGAGCGGGTGCCCAGCGCATCGGCGAGCGCTTCATCTTCGGTGTGGATCGCAATCATGTTGCGGAATTCGTTGCGGCGCACAACGGAGGCTGCCTCGATAAGGGCGAAGTCCTGTCCTTCACCGTCCACGAGGAGGGTGTGGATTTCTTCGCGGTTGAGGCCTTCACCTGCGGTGGCGCGCTCGATTAGTTCAGAAAATGCATTGCTCATACCGAATATTAAACACCTGATTTCGGGGCGTGTGCCCGCGAGGTTTACCTGTCTTGGCGGTTTTGGGCGGTTTAAGACGTGATTTTATGCCGAGAGCGTGGGCGTCTGCCTTTTTCTGCGTGTACTGGAGGGTTTTCGGTGACAAAAGTGCTCGTGAAACGCGAAACGTTCGCTCTGAGTGAGTGAGAATCGACATTCATTTTTGAGGTTGTGCCGCGTATTTGCGCGATTTTTGTTTGCGGTGGGGTGCACCTTGCTCAATATGTAGAGTTGAACACCCTAAAATGAAAGGGTGGTACTTTCCCGTGAAAAGATTCTAGATACCGCCTACGAGGTCTTGGCGACCTACGGTTTGGCGGACCTTTCCATGCGCCGACTCGCTCAGGAGCTTCACGTGGCTCCCGGCGCCCTGTACTACCACGTGAAGAATAAGCAGCAGCTTCTCATTCTGTTGGCGGATTACATTCTGGCTCGTGCCCCGAAGTCGATGTCTGAGGAGGCTGAGCCGAATCCGGAGGCTATTCGTGCTTCGATGATTCGCCGCGGTGATCTTCTGTTCTCTCTGCTGTACCCGATTCGTGAGTGCCCTGAGGTGGTGCGTTTGAGTTTGGCTCTGCATCCTCGTGAGTTGAAGCCTGTGGTGGCGATGGCTCATGAGTTCCAGGCGCTTGGTTTGGGCCATGCGGAGGCGCTGCGTCGTGCTCGTTTGCTGACTCATATTGCGTTGAGCCTGGTGGAGGAGTATCAGACTCTGCCGCTGATTTCGCCGCAGGAGGCTGTGGCGAGCGGCGATGTTCCTCTAATTGAGAATGCGTTTAACCGTTACCGCCAGGATCTGCTTTCTGCCATTGACACGATGATGGTGGTGCAGGAGCCCTATACGCAGGATGCGTAATCGCTTGGCCCTTCTGTTGGTTTATTAGTTATGTATGTTGCCCCGTGCCCCCTTGTAGGGTGCGGGGCTTTTGCGTGCGTTGGCTTTTGGCTGCCCTGCCGCACGCTGATACCGGTGCGGTTTGGCGGCTGAGTCGATGTTCGCTGGTTTTCTGCTTTAGTCTAGAGGTGACACGTGCTTGCGCTGATGCCCGTTGGGTGTCGGGTGCAGGTGGGGTGTCGTTTACGTCCTAGCGCCCCTTTCGGGGCTTGATCAGAGGTGTTCCATGTCGATGACCGCTACCGCCCAGTGGGCGGCTCTTCCGGACCATAGCGCGGAGATTGCGCGTGTGCGTGAGGAGTTTATTACTGCGTATGGTTATGAGCCTGATGGTGTGTGGTCTGCGCCTGGGCGTCTGAATCTTTTGGGCGAGTACATTGATTTTTTGGGTGGCTCGTGTCTGCCGATGCCGTTGCCGTATCGCACGTATATTGCGGGTGCGTTGCGTCGTGATGGTGTGTTGCGTGCGGCTTCTTTGCAGATGCCCGGGGACGAGCGCACGGTTGTGATTCGCGATATTCAGCCGGGTCATTTGAAGGGCTGGTTCACCTATGTGGCAGGTGTTGCGTGGGCGATGAATCAGGAGGGCGGCAGGGATATTATGCTGCCCGATGAGTTTGGTGCTGATCTGCTAATTAATTCTCGTGTTCCGGTGGGTGGCGGTTTGTCGTCTTCGGCGGCTTTGGAGTGTTCGACGGCGTTGGCGTTGTTGGAGCTCTCGTGTCCGGTGCGTGATGAGTGCCCGCAGGCGGATGCTACCCCGGCTGATAGTGATGCGTTGCGTGCGCGTCTGGCTCAGGTGTGTATTACGGCTGAGAATAAGGTGGCTGGCGCGCAGACGGGTGGCCTGGATCAGACGGCGTCGTTGCGTTCGCATCCGGAGCAGGCTCTGGTGGTTGATTTCCGTGATTTTTCGATTGAGCCGGTTGCGGTGGATATTGCCCAGCATGGCTTGAGTTTTTTGGTGATTGATACGAACACTCCGCATGAGCTGACGGATGGCGGTTTTGCGGCTCGTCGTGCGGCGTCTGAGGCGTGCGCTGATGCTTTGGGTCTGCGTTTTTTGCGTGATGCCCTACCGGAGGATTTGTCGTGTGCGGGTATGGATGCGCGTGCGGCAAAGGCGTGGCGTGCTGATTTGGTGGATTCTTCGGTGAATCGTGCCTTGGATGCTCTGGAGGACGCGGGTCGTCCGTGTTCGTTCCCGCGTGGTTGGGTGCGTCATGCGTTCCACGATATGACTCTGGTGGGTCGTGCGAGCTATCTGTTGCAGCATGCTGATGAGTTGGGCTTTGCGGCGTTTGAGGAGGCGGGCCGTATTTTCACGGAGTCGTTTGTGTCGATGCGTGATGAGTTGCGTGTTTCTCGCCCTGAGATTGATGATGCGGTGCAGGTGTGCCTGGATCGGGGCGCGTTGGGTGCCCGTATTGTGGGTGGTGGTTTTGGTGGCGCGGTGATGGCGCTGATTCCGACCTCTCAGATGGAGGCTGCCGCGGATGCGGTGGCGACTGCGTATGCTGTGCGCGGCTATGCGGCGCCTCGTTTTTTGCCGATGGTTGCTGGTTTTGCGGCGTCTCATGATTGGGCAGCGGGCGCTACTCCTACGGATATTCCGGTGTTGTAGGGTTGGGCGATGAGGTCTGTCATAAATCGGCGGGGTGTCATAGGGGCGTTTTTTCGAGGTTTGAACAATATTCATAGCTGGAAGTTTCCTGCGAGTTTCTGCAAATTTCCTCCGCTCATCCCCTGTAATAACGCACTGATAAGCCATAATTTTTTGGTCGTTGGTCAAAAGTGGCGCCACGTTTTCTGAGGGTGGTTTTTCTTGCCTTCGCGGGTATGTACACTTATCGACGGACGCAATCCGTGAGCTGTAAAGTTTCGATGCGCATAGTCCGGCATATGGATAGCATCTGCACTTGGGTTCTACCGTCACATACAAACCCAGCTTGTAGGTTTCGTCCACCAAAGCATCACACTCCGATTTCGCCAGCACGGCGAATCACCCCTCACCACAAGTGAGGCTTTAGAGCGCGAAAGCGCAGAAAGGAGGCCCCCGTGGGCTTCGATATCAAGGGCACCGTTGAGCAGGGCCTCGACAAGGCTCAGGAAGTCATCAACGAAAAGGCTGGCAAGGAGGTCGTCACCGACGAGCACGTTGCCAAGGTTGAAGAGGTCGTGACCGAGAACGTCTCCAAGCTGACCGAGAAGTTCGGCAAGTAAGGCGATAGCCTCCTTAGGATTGGCGCCTTACCTCGCCTCCTCATGGGGTAGGGCGCCTTTCCCTGGGTTTGCATTACAGGCTTTCACTCAACGGCTTTCACTCAACATCTCTCTCAAATAATGGGGCGTTCTGCCCCGCCTGGGTTCTTTCATTCACCGACTCACTCGGCATATTGCTCAGCTTCGGTTACCGTCTGGTAGCCTGTTTTCACTCTTCTTTTACTCTTACTCAGCACAAGTGCTCGCGCTTTCTCGCGAACTGTATACGCCCCGCATCATTGGTCCGGCAACCTTGGTGTGGGGCGTATGCCGTTAAAGCGCCGCTGTAAAGACTTCTGGGCGAGTGCGCCGCGGACGTTCGCCCTATGAGGACCTCTCCCCTGCCCCTGTAACCTCAGGCTATGCTTGATATGTCAACTTATTGAGCTGCGCCCTCAGGTAGGTTTCAGTGCCTCCTGAAGACCGCGGAGCACCCCGTCTATGGAGGAACTATGTTTGAACGTCAGCAGTCCGATCAGCAGAAGGCACGCGAGGTCATGAAGGATGGTGGCGTCGTCATTTATTGGCGCCCCGGCTGCCCCTACTGCGAGGCTCTGGATTCTAAGCTGGGCGAGCTGGGCGACCACGCTACCTGGGTGAACATTTGGGAGGATCCGCAGGCTGAGGCGCATGTGAAGTCCCTCAACGACGGCAACGCGACCGTCCCCACCGTGGATACCGGCGACACCCACTTTGTGGTCGCTGACTTGGTGAGCCGCAACAAGGTGAAGAAGCTGATTGAGAACACCCTCAACTCTAGCGGCGAGGCTTAAGATGGCTCGCCCGGCACTGAACCGCGATACGACGGTCTGCATTTCCCTGTCTGGTCGCCCGTCGAATCACGGTATTAAGTTCCACAATTACCTGTACGAGAAGCACGGTCTGGATTACCTGTACAAGGCGATGACCACCACCGATATTGAGGGTGCTATCGCCGGCGTGCGTGCTCTAGGTATTCGTGGCTGCTCGGTGTCTATGCCGTTTAAGCAGGCTGTTATCCCGCTGATGGACGATATGGACCACTCGGCTGCGGTTATTGGTGCGGTGAACACGATTGTGAACACTGACGGCTTCTTGAAGGCGTACAACACGGATGTGATTGCGGTGGCTTCCCTGCTGCGTTCGCATAATGTGGATCCGTCTCTGCCGTTCCTGCTGCGCGGTTCGGGCGGTATGGCTGCGGCTGTGGCTGGCGCGTTCTTTGATGCGGGCTTCTCGCAGGGCATGATTATTGCCCGTAACGAGGAGACCGGTCGCGCGCTGGCTGAGCGTTACGAGTACGCCTGGGCGCCGGAGGTGGGCAACCTGCGAGCGCCGATTCTGGTGAACGTGACCCCGATTGGCATGGCTGGCGGTGAGGAGAGCGAGGAGCTGTCCTACTCGCAGGAGGCTATTGCTGAGGCGCAGGTGGTCTTTGACGTGGTGGCGATGCCCGTTGAGACTCCGCTGGTTCGTGCGGCTCGTGCGGCGGGTAAGGAAGTTATTCACGGTGGCGAGGTGATTGCTCTGCAGGCTGCTGAGCAGTTCCGCCTGTACACCGGTGTGGAGCTCACCCCCGAGGAGGTTGAGGAGGCGGAGGCTCAGGCGAACTAGGTTCGCGCCCGCTGCTTCTTCGCCCCGTGAGGGGCTCGATACGTGAAAGTGCCCGGAAGGTTGATCCTTCCGGGCACTTTTTGTTCTATCCGGCGCTTCGTGCCGAAATTTTTTGTAATTACACACATCCTGGTACTTAAGGTTTTCCACATCTGTGGAGAAATCTGGGGAAAACTCTTACACCCGTGTAATTCACTCTGTGTAATTCGGTCATTCTAGCCTGTATCCACAGGTTTTTAACATGTACTCACACTCGTGGAATTACACGAATGTAGTTATACACAATGTGGAAAACTGCTGTGGATAACCCGACTCCGAGGCGGATTTCCGCGGGTTTCAGGCTCAATAGCGGCCCTTGAACCGCCGCTGCAGGCCCTGTTGCGGCGGCTCCGAAGATTCAGATGACTCGGGCTTCTTCACGAACGGAATAATCAGCAGGGTCGCGAGCGCGCCACTGACAAGACCGCCAAAGTGTCCCGCGTGGGAAATATTCGGGTGGAAGAGGCTCTGCACAACATCAATACCCATGAGCAGAATAAAGAGGCGTGCGGTGTCCTTCTGCTTCCGAAGAAGCAGAAGGACGAAGAACGCGCCGTAGAGACCGTACACACCGCCTGACGCACCCACGGCACCCCGGTAGTAGGAGAAGAGGTACACGCTGCAGCCGGCACCCACGGTAGCCGCCATATATACGAAGAGGAACTTCCACCGCCCCATCATGCGCTCGAGGGACACACCGAAGATGAAGAGGTAAATCATGTTCCACACCAGGTGCATCGGATCAGTTTGCGAGTGCACAAACCCGTGCGTGATGAGGCGGTAGTACTCGCCGTGGTGAACACGGGGACCAGACATCATGCCGAGGTTGTGCACCCAACGGAATGGAATAATCTGTTGCAGACCGTACACCACGACGTTAATCAGAATGAGCGTGTACGTAATATGCCAGTGACGGGCGATGAAGGAACGCTTCGGGCTCGAGGCGCCTCCATTGAGGTCACGGTAGCAGTCGGGGCAGACCATGCCCACATCCAGCGCCACCTGGCATTCGCCGCAGACGGTGCGGTTGCAGCGCCCACACTGGGCGTAGCTAACGCGGTCGGGGTGGTTGACGCAGACCGTGGGGCTCTGCCCGTAGCCTGCGTAGTTGGGAAAGTTCTCCACTGACCCTCCAAGGGTTGTGTGCCGGATTTTCCGAAGATTTTTCACGTATTTTCAGGCTTAGTACCTGCCGTTTTGCCATTGCTGCGGGCTCTGCTGCTGAGGAGGCTCGGGCTTATCCACAAGCGGGACAAACAGCAGTGTCAACAGCACACCACCGACAAAACCACCCGCATGGCATGCGTGGGAGATATTCGACGGGGTCATAATGCTATAGATGATGTTCGGGGCAGTAATCATGACGAACACTCGTGCGGTGTCCTTCTGCTTCCTAATAATCAGTATGGCCAAGAACGAGCCCATGAGGCCGAATAGACCACCGGAGGCACCCACCACGCTCGTTCCAGGAGCCAGCACGTACACGCCGAAGGCTCCAAAGACGATAGAGCCCAGGTACACGAGGAGGAACTTCCAGCGCCCCATCATGCGTTCGAGGGACACACCGTAGATGAAGAGGTTAATCATGTTCCACACCAGGTGCATCGGGTCGTTCTGCATATGCAGAAAACCGTAGCTGATGATGCGGTAGTACTCGCCATGCTGGACGTAGGGCCACCAGATGTTGCCATGCCTAACCACCCATTCATTGGGAATGATCTGCTGCAGACCGTACATCGCGACGTTAATCAGAATGAGCGTGTACGTAATGTGCCAGTGGCGCGCCAGGAATGAGCCCTGTGCTTTCGAACCTTGCGCCTTCGAGCTGCCGCCCGTGAGGTCGCGGTAGCAGTCGGGGCAGACCATGCCCACATCCAGCGCTACCTGGCATTCGCCGCAGACGGTGCGGTTGCAGCGCTTGCACTGGGCGTAGCTAACGCGGTTGGGGTGGTTGACGCAGACGGTAGGGGTCTGCCCGTAGCCTGCGTAGTTGGGAAAGTTCTCCACTGAACCTCCAAGAGTTGTGTACCGGTTCGTCCGAAGGTGGTGTACGTGGGCATATAAGCGCAGGGGCCCACCGGAAGAATCCTGGCGGGCCCCTGAACTATACGTGTTTTCTCAACACCTTCAGCAGAATGCTCGTATGAGCCTTCTGATGGGGTTTATTAGAGCTTTTCGATGTCGATCGAGGAGATGACAACGTCCTTGACCGGGCGGTCCTGGAAGCCGGTCTCAACGCTCTCAATAGCGTCGACAACCTTCTTGGATGCCTCGTCGGTAACCTCACCGAAGATGGTGTGGCGGCCGTTCAGCCAGGGGGTCTCAACGGTGGTGATGAAGAACTGAGAACCGTTGGTGCCGGGGCCTGCGTTAGCCATTGCCAGCAGGTAGGGCTTGGAGAAGGAGAGCTCGGGGTGAATCTCGTCCTTGAACTGGTAGCCGGGGCCACCAACGCCCATACCCAGGGGGTCGCCACCCTGAATCATGAAGTCCTTGATGATTCGGTGGAACACGACGTCCTTGTACAGGGGGGTGTTCATGATTTCACCGGTGCGGGGGTGCTTCCACTGACGGGAGCCGTCAGCCAGGCCGATGAAGTTTTCAACAGTCAGCGGTGCGTGGTTGCCGAAGAGATCGACGACGATGTCACCGTAGTTAGTGTGGATAGTTGCCTTAGCAGTTGCATTAGTCATGGCTCTATTGTGGCACGGGGCGGCGCTCATTCGCCATCTAACATGTTTTTTCGCCCCGGGCGCACCGTTGGGCGGGCTTTTTGGGCGGGAATTGAATATCCTGAGAGGTGAACACTACGCGCGCGGCGGCGTTTTCTGGTCGCTGGCGCATTTCAACCGATGGAGGTCACCCCATGTTCTGCTGCAAGAAGCGCAAGGCACGCAAGGCTGCTAAGGCTCAGGCTGTTGTCTCTTCTCTGGCTGCTGTTGAGTCCGCGCTGGAAGGCAAGACCGCTGAGATGTTCGCTGAGAAGCTGACCGGCAACAAGAAGGCCCTGAAGAAGGCTCGTAAGGCTACCGCGAAGACCGTTCGCGCCGCTGAGAAGGAACTGGCTCGTATTGAGCGTAACGGCGGCAAGCGCCCCCGTAAGGGCCTGGCATTCCTGGGTCTGCTGGTTGCTCTGGGTGTTGCAGGCGCCGCAGCCTACAACGCAGCTCGTCCCGTGGAGGATCCCTGGAAGAACGCATAAGCGCTATTCCCCGCTTTTTCTTCTCTAAAGCGTTCTGAGATAGCTTTCTGAGGCGCCGCTAACGGCGTGAGAGAGCGCCCAATAAGAGACGATGAGAGAGATATAGCCGCCCGCTAGAGTTTTACTCTGGCAGGCGGCTATTTTTGTCTGATTTTGGGGATGGGGAGAGAGGAGGCACTGCAGATAGAGCGCTGAATCTCCCCGTGCATATACCCCTGGTATTTCCCGGACATACAAAGAACCCCATGTCTTTCGACATGGGGTTCTCGGTTCAAAAATAAACCGGCGATGACCTACTCTCCCACACCCACAAAAGTGCAGTACCATCGGCGCGAAGAGTCTTAGCTTCTGGGTTCGGAATGGAACCAGGCGTTTCCCTCTTGCTATAATCACCGGAAAGTGGAGGCGAGGGGACTCGAACCCCTAACCCTCTGCTTGCAAAGCAGATGCGCTACCAATTGCGCCACGCCCCCGCGGTGCTTTACTAGTCTATAACACCTTTTGCGGCTTTACCAAATCCTCAGGCGCATTTTTTGAGTTAGACCCGTCACACCATTGAGGGCTTTAGGGAGGTTTCAGGAAATAACCTCGCCCGGCACCGTCGCCTCACGCTTCGTCAGAGCCTGCAGGGGACCACTGACTTCCTGCAGATACTTACGAATCGCGGTGCGTTGCGCCTCCTTCGCGGATTCTTCCTTCGACTCAGGATCCGTGAAACCCAGCTTGAAGGCATCCCGCTGGCCTGCAGAAGGATATTCTTCACGAGCATTCCACACCAGCGAGAACGACGCCAAAGTATTCAGTTCCTTCTTCGTGGCAGCCTTCGAGAGCACATCAGCAACCGTTGCCACGCGCGAAGACTCGGCAACACTCACCGAAATCTTCGACTGCGCGCCCGAGGGCAGGCTCAGCGCCTTCTCCGGAGCCAACTGAATATTCAGGTGAATCTGCTGCACCCGCTCATTCTTCAAATCCAGCTCAGCCAGCGCACGGAAACGCTTCATCAGGGACTCATAGTTCTCATCAATCACCACGGCATTCAGGCGCAGCTCATCCGCCAGCAGCCCCACCTGCGCGTAGCTCACATGAGTTCCCAGCGCCGCGTTAGCGGTCAGCACCTTCAGCCACTGCTCTTCCTGCAGGGTTGCCGAGTCGTTCACGCGCAGCGGGCTCACCGGCGCATCCGTCACCGTATGAGCAATGTTCTGCGGGTCATTCGCCAAGTCCACACCACCGTAGGTGACGCTCAGCCGATGCAGCGAGCCGTAGACAGACAGGTTCGTCAGCGCTGTAGCAGCCGCCGCCAAATCGGCCTGCGCAGCCTCCGTGAGGGAGAAAGAACCCACCAGACGCAGATCCTGCTCACGACGCCCCTGACCCGCATAAACACGCCCCAGCGACTCAATCTTCAGGTAGCGGGTATCGATATTCTCGCGCACCAGACGCTCACGGCGCGCCAGCAACTTCTCGGTCGAAACCACCACCGCAGCGTCCTCACCCAGCACACCGGTTGCCGCAATCTGCGGCATCGCGGCAATCACCCCGGCGGCAGCAACCACGCCACCGGTCAGAAGCAGGGAACGGCGGGGCACCACGAGGCGGCGCATCTGCCCCACGATGGCCTCTTTAACGGCATCGACACGGGCAGAGGGGGTCTTAGCGGCAGAGTCCTCAGTGGCAGGGCCTTCAGCGATAGGACCCTCAGTGGCAACGGATGCCGCCCCAGAAGAGCCCTGAGAGGCTCCCCGGGTAGAAGTATCGGGAATGTGAGAGTTCTCGGGTTCCAAAGAAGGGGAAGAAGACACAGAATCTCCATGATGCAGGGCGAGCGCAAAGCCCACCAACGGTTTGAGGGGAGTGAAGTCCCTCTAGAATACCGCCCGCACCTATGCGCATGCCGGCAACCCGCGGCGCATCAATCGCAAAGGGCATAAAGAAAACCTATGGGGTGGACTCAGTCCACCCCATAGGTCACAAGCTTCATGAGAGCTCTCAACTCTCACCGCAGTCTATTTAGTCGTCCTGCGCAGCAGTAGCATTCGGAGCCGGGATATTAGCCGACTCAGCAGCCAATTCAGCAATACGAATCTCGCCGGTCGTCGGATCATCATAGGTCACGTACTCGGTACCGCCAGCCGTAGGCTCGGCGTCCTCATTCACGTGGTTCTCCGCAATCAGGAAGCCGTGCGCACCAAGAATCTTAGCGACGCGGTCAATATCCTGCGGAGTCGGAGTATGGTCCACCACTCGACGAATGTACTCGTTAATGCGCTGGTCACTCACGTACGCCTCACCACGGGCAGCACGAGACTGCATGAGCTGGCGAACAACTTCCTGCAGCTGCTCATCGGTCAGACGCATCTTCAAAATAGCCATCACTGCCGCGCGGTCCTGCACCGGAACATCCTTGGGATACCCGACGCTCAGCCAGTCGATTACTCGAGAGATCATGCTCTTATCAGGCATCGAGCCCCTCCTTCGAAGCAGTCATCATATGCAATTTAGTGTTCACGGGATTAGTGGCCTCCACCGGTTACGCCGAAGATATTCCAGCCGAAAGTGTGGTCGATAAAGTCCTTAGCGACCCAGAGAATACCGATGATTACGATTGCTACGATAATAGCAAAAATGCAGAACGCAGCAATCTTCGCCGCCGTTCCCGGAGGCTCAATTTCAACGAGCTTGCCGTCCGCGGTGTACTCGGTACGACCAGCCAGCATACGCAGACCCAGCGCATAGAGCGCCGGAAGGCCCGCGCCAAAGAACAAACCGGCAATCAGCACCGGAATAACCTTGTTCACAATGTCCATCAGATATTCCACGACTACGAACCTGCCTTCTCAGTAGCAAGGGTCTGGGCTTCTGCGGATGCCTCAGCGCTGGTGACTGCAGCGCCTTCCTTTTCATCCCAGTCGCCAGTCACGTTCGAAGCGTCAATGTTGTCCTTCTGGGAATGACGCCACATCAGGAAGCAGAAGATCACCAGCAGAGCGAACACGGTCATTTCGCCAACAAACTGGGTGCCGGTCAGAGCATTCAGGCCGTGACCAATCAACCAGGTCAGAGCACCCACAATCGCGGCAGCCGGCAGGGTAATCAGCCAAGCAACCACCATGCGGCCAGCAACAGACCAGCGAACCTCAGCACCCTTACGACCCAGGCCACTACCCAGAATCGAACCGGACGCCACGTGAGTGGTCGACAGAGCCATACCGAAGTGGGAGGAGGTCAGAATAATCGCAGCGGATGCACCGTCAGCAGCAACACCCTGCGGGGTGTCTACCTCAACGATGCCCTTACCGAGGGTGCGGATAATGCGCCAACCGCCCAGGTAAGTACCCAGAGCAATAGCAATAGCGCAGGAAGCCTTCACCCACAGGGGGATCGCGTCATCGTTGCTCAGAGTGCCCGAAGCAACCAGAGCCAGGAAGATCACGCCCATGGTCTTCTGCGCATCGTTGGTACCGTGCGCCAGAGACATCAGGGATGCGGTCGCAACCTGTCCCTTGTGGAAGCCGCCGTGCTTACGGTCGTCAGCCACCGGGGCAGCAATACGGTAGACCAGCCAAGTGCCGGTTGCCGCCACAATAGCCGCAATGACGGGGGAGAGGACCGCGGGAACAATAATCTTGGACAGAACGCCCATCCACTGCACGCCGTCAAAGCCGATCGCGACAATAGCCGAACCAATCAGGCCACCAAACAGAGCGTGCGATGAGGAGGAGGGAAGACCCAGAAGCCAGGTCAAAACATTCCAGAGGATGCCGCCAACCAGGCCGGTAAAGACGATAAGCATCAGCGCCGGGCCGTCTGTTGTTACATCGATACGATCCAGGTTCACGATGCCGCTACCAACCGAGCGTGCCACCTCAACAGAGAGGAACGCGCCGACGAGGTTCAGGGACGCAGACAGCGCCACGGCGGTCTTAGGCTTCAGCGCACCGGTGGCGATGGAGGTTGCCATCGCGTTGCCGGTGTCGTGGAAGCCATTCGTAAAGTCGAAGGCGAGCGCGGTCAGCACCACGATCACGAGAATAATGAGTTCTGTAGTCACAAGAAAATTATCTGTCGGTTTTCGCGAAATCTAAAGTATTCCGAATTAACACGAAATAACAGATAAACCCACGGCATTGAGCGGATTTTTATGAGGGTTTTACTATAGAGCCCATATTTCAGGGGAAACTCTCCCGATATTCCGCGGAAAAAAGGGTGCACCTATCGGAATGCTTAAGTTGGTTTATGTGGCTTATGCGAGAGTGCGGGGGAGAGGGGTGATTATATCCATCAAGAGGCTAAAGTGTGTTCACCAAGTGTTCACTTTCAGGAACCTCCCAGCTTTCTTTTTGTGACACACCTTTATTATTCAGACCTCATTTAGGTCACCGAGCTACCCACACGGGACACCCCTGTGGGTTTTACGGCGCGGGGCTTTCTGCGGAGCACATTCTCCACAGTAGGGGTTTCCTACAGCCGTGCACATTCGAATATCACGAAGAATTGAATCTATACCCGCGGCGCACGCAGCACATCAACTTCGCGAGGTATTCGCATCTATTCCCCCGCATCACATCAGCAGATACAACAACTTCGGCGAATACAACAAAAAACCCCGCATCTTTCGATACGGGGTCTTTCTCAAAAATAAACCGGCGATGACCTACTCTCCCACACCCACAAAAGTGCAGTACCATCGGCGCGAAGAGTCTTAGCTTCTGGGTTCGGAATGGAGCCAGGCGTTTCCCTCTTGCTATAATCACCGGAAAGTGGAGGCGAGGGGACTCGAACCCCTAACCCTCTGCTTGCAAAGCAGATGCGCTACCAATTGCGCCACGCCCCCGTCTCAGCGGAAACCACTGTTTAGTTATTTTTCCAAGCCTTCACGACCTCATTGCTCTGGTACTTTTTCAGAACCATCACAGTAACACACGAAAGAACAGCAAGAATCAATAATTTCTTCATTATTGCCTTTCATAGTGTGGAGTGGGCGTACCAAGAATCGAACTTGGGACCTCTTCGTTATCAGCGAAGCGCTCTAACCGTCTGAGCTATACGCCCTCCTTCTGCGGAATTTCTTCCGTAGAACGAGATATAACTATACAGGTGTTTGAAGGTAACACCAAATCGAAAAAGCATGTTCTGTATCACACTTTAATATTGGGGGTTCCCGAGCATACAGAGCGGGGCATGCAGAACGGGCGGCACCGCCTCCACCAGAGACAGAACCGCCCGCACACAAAGCTCAAAAGCTACAAACTAGGACTCATCACTCAGAGTCAAGGTCACGCCACCAACCAGCTTCGCAGCCAGGTTGTACAGAATCGCGCCAATCATACCCAGCAGAGTAAAGACCACAGTGTTGACCACAGCAAAAATAGTAGTCACCAAAGCAACCTGACCCAGCGAAATCATCTGCGAAATATCCACAGTGGTCGAACCGGTACCCAGCGAGCTAATCAGCTGGTTCACACCGGTAAACGCACCAGAAGCCTGCAGGAACAGCCAGAGAATCACCGAAGCCACGACGGTCACGATACCCAGGGCAATAGACAGCAGGAAGATCAGCTTAGCAACCGACCACGTATCAACCTTCTGAACCACCAGACGCGCACGACGAATCTTCGAACGCGGCGCCGGACGCACCAGCTGACGGCGCGAACCGGTCGGACGCTTAGCGTTTACAGGGCGCTTGCCGACAGGACGCTTAGCGGTACCGCCAGGACGAGCCTGGCCCGAACGCGCCTGAGCCGGGCGACGCGCGCCAGCCTTAGCCGCACCCGAAGACTTGGATGCGCCAGCCGACGCCGAACGCTGTGCCGACGCAGGAGAGGAGCTCGCGGGAGTGCTGCTCATTAGTTACCTCCAGTAGCGGTGAGATCGGCAGCTGCCGCTTCACCCTCGTTGTCCGTACCGGGCGCCTCAGAAGACTCCGAAGCCTCGGTGTTCTCAGTGGTTTCATCGTCGCTATCATCCAGCTGACGATCCTGGTTGCGCGCAACACCAATAATAGAATCGCCCTTACCGGGCTTTGCAAAGATAACACCCATAGTATCGCGTCCCTTCGCAGGAACCTCATTCACATTCGAGCGAACGACCTTACCGCTGGCCATAACCACCAGCACCTCGTCCTCTTCATCCACAATGAGGCCACCCACCAGGGCGCCACGATCCTCAACTAGCTTAGCAACCTTAATGCCGAAGCCGTTACGGCCCTGCACGCGGTACTCATCCACGCTCGTACGCTTCGCGTAACCACCCTCAGTGACCACGAAGACGAAGGAACCCTCAGTAACCACATTCGCAGAAATCAGCTCGTCGCCCTCACGGAACTTCATACCGGTCACACCGGAGGTCGAACGACCCATCGGGCGCAACGACGCATCATCAGCGTGGAAGCGTAGCGACATACCGTTACGCGACACCAGCAGAATATCGTCCTTATCCGAAACGGTGAACGCCGAAACAACCTCATCGCCCTCACGCAGGTTAATCGCAATCAGGCCGGCAGTACGGTTCGTATCGTAATCGCTCAGGCGGCTCTTCTTCACCATGCCGCCGCGAGTAGCAAGCACCAGGTACTCAGCATCCTCATAGCTCTTCAGCTCCATCACCTGAGCAATATGCTCACCGCCCTGGAACTCCAGCAGGTTCGCAATGTGCTGACCCTTCGCGTCACGACCGGCTTCCTGCAGCTCGTAACCCTTCGCACGGTACACGCGACCCAGGTTCGTGAAGAACAGAATCCAGCTGTGCGTAGTCGTCACAAAGAAGTGCTCCACCACGTCATCACCGCGCAGCGAGGCACCCTTAATGCCCTTACCGCCGCGGTGCTGGCTACGGTACTGATCACTGCGGGTGCGCTTAATGTAGCCGCCGCGAGTAATCGTAACCACGACCTCTTCCTCAGGGATGAGGTCTTCCATAGACATGTCGCCGTTGTAGCCGTACATAATCTGGGTGCGACGCTCATCGCCGTAGCGGTTCACAATCTCGCCCAGCTCCTCAGAGATAATCTCGCGCTGGCGAGTCTCCGACGCAATAATCGCGTTGTACTCGGCAATCATGCGCATCAGCTCATCGTGGCGATCCTGAATCTTCTGACGCTCCAGAGCAGCCAAACGACGCAGCTGCATGTTCAGAATTGCCTGCGCCTGAGCCTCATCAATCTGCAAGAACTCCATCAGGCCGCTACGCGCCTCATCAGCGGTGGGGGAGCGGCGAATCAGGGCAATAACCTCATCCAGAGCATCCAGAGCCTTCAGCAGGCCACGCAGGATGTGCGCCTCTTCCTCCGCCTGACGCAGACGGTAACGGGTACGACGAACGATAACGTCCATCTGGTGATCCACCCAGTGGCGCACAAACGCATCCAGGGACAGGGTACGCGGCACACCATCAACAATGGCGAGCATATTCGCGGAGAAATTCTCCTGCAGCTGGGTGTGCTTGTACAGGTTGTTCAGCACAACCTTCGGGGACGCATCACGCTTGAGCACAATCACCAGACGCTGACCGGTACGACCCGAAGTCTCATCGCGAAGATCCGCGATACCGGTAACCTTACCGTCCTTGATGAGCTCAGCAATCTTAATCGCCAGGTTATCCGGGTTCGCCTGGTACGGCAGCTCGGTGACCACCAAGCAGGTACGACCGTGGATTTCCTCCACGTTGACCACCGCGCGCATCGTGATAGAGCCGCGGCCGGTGCGGTACGCATCCTCAATGCCCTTGGTGCCCAGAATCTGCGCACCCGTCGGGAAGTCCGGGCCCTTAATGCGAGCCATCAGAGCGTTCAGCAGCTCCTCATTGGTGGCGTGCGGGTTCTTCAGGAACCATTCCACACCCTCAGCAACCTCACGCAGGTTGTGCGGCGGGATATTGGTCGCCATACCCACAGCAATACCCGAAGAACCGTTAACCAGCAGGTTCGGGATGCGCGCGGGTAGAACGGTCGGCTCCAGGGACTTGCCGTCGTAGTTGGGCTGGAAATCGACGGTGTCCTCATTGATGTCGCGCACCATCTCTAGGGCGATGGGAGCCATCTTGGTCTCGGTGTATCGAGGCGCTGCCGCACCGTCGTTACCGGGGGAGCCGAAGTTACCCTGGCCCAGCGCCAGCGGGTAACGCATGATCCAGCTCTGAATCAGACGCACCAGAGTGTCATAGATAGCGCTGTCGCCGTGGGGGTGGAACTGACCCATCACGTCGCCGACCACGCGGGCGCACTTATTGAAGGATCGGTCCGGGCGGTAGCCGCCATCGTACATTGCGTAGATCACGCGGCGGTGCACGGGCTTGAGGCCGTCACGCACATCCGGCAGGGCGCGGCCAATAATAACGGCCATTGCGTAGTCCAGGTAGGAACGCTGCATTTCAGTCTGCAGGTCCACCTGTTCAATGTGGCCGTGCTGGCCTACGCTTTCGGAACCACCATTGCTGACTACGTCAACTGCGGTGGTCTCATTCTGGTGTTCTTCGCTCATAACTTTCTCATTTGTTTATGCTTCATAGAGCTATATAGCCACTATGGTATATTCCCCACTAGGAATATATTCCTGCGAATTAGATATCAAGGAACCGAATGTCCTTTGCGTTCTGCTGGATAAACTCACGGCGAGCTTCAACGTCCTCGCCCATCAGAACAGAGAAGATCTGGTCAGCCGCCGCTGCGTCTTCCATCTTCACCTGTAGCAGGGTGCGGCGAGCCGGATCCATGGTGGTGTCCCACAGCTCGGTGTAGTCCATCTCGCCCAGCCCCTTGTAACGCTGAATACCGTTATCCTTGGGCAGGCGCAGGTTCTTCGTAGCACCACGAGCCAGAGCCTCATCACGCTCAGCGTCCGAGTACACATAATCGTGCGGAGCGTTCGACCACTTGATGCGGTACAACGGCGGCTGAGCCAGGTACACATAACCCGCCTCAATCAGCGGACGCATAAAGCGGAAGAGCAGAGTCAGTAGCAGAGTCGTAATATGCTGGCCATCGACGTCCGCATCCGCCATCAGAACGATCTTGTGGTAGCGTGCCTTCTCAATATCGAAGTCGTCACCAATGCCGGTACCGAAAGCGGTAATCATCGCCTGAATTTCAGCGTTGGACAGGGCACGGTCCAGGCGAGCGCGCTCAACGTTCAGGATCTTACCGCGCAGCGGCAGAATAGCCTGAGTGTTCGGGTCACGGCCCTGAACAGCCGAACCACCCGCGGAGTCACCCTCCACCAGGTAAATCTCAGAGATCGACGGATCCTTCGAGGAGCAGTCCTTGAGCTTACCGGGCATGGAGCTGGTCTCCAGCAGGCCCTTACGACGGGTCGTCTCGCGTGCCTTACGGGCTGCAATACGCGCCTGAGCGGCGGTGATAGCGCGGCGCACAATATCCTTCGCCACCGCGGGGTTACGACCGAACCAGTCACCGAGGTGATCGTTCACCTCACGCTGGGTGAAGGACTTAGCCTCCGAGTTACCCAGCTTGGTCTTGGTCTGACCCTCGAACTGCGGCTCAGAAATCTTAATCGAAATGACCGCGGTCAGGCCCTCACGCACGTCTTCACCGGTGAGGTTATCGTCCTTATCGCGCAACAGCTTGTTCTCACGCGCGTAACGGTTCACCAGCGAGGTCAGAGCGGCACGGAAACCCTCTTCGTGAGTACCGCCCTCGTGGGTGTTAATCGTGTTCGCGTACGAGTAGACGGACTCCTTGTAGGCGCCAGTCCACTGCATCGCCACTTCCAGGCTCATATTGCGCTCAGTGTCTTCGGCTTCAAAGGAGACAATCTCCTCGTTCACGATGGTCTTCGCGCCCGCGTTGAGGAAGTGTACGTAGTCGAACAGGCCGTTATCGTAACGGTAGGTGACAGTCGTGAAACCGTCAGCGTTCGCGCGCACGCGATTAAGGACGTTCTTCTCGCCCTCTTCGGTGACCTCGTCACCGACGAACTTCTCACGCTCATCGGTCAGGGTGATGGTCAGTCCCTTGTTCAGGAACGCCATCTGCTGGAAACGCGCACGCAGAGTCTCAAAGTCGAACTCGACGGTCTCGAAAATCTCCGGATCCGGGTAGAACGTCTGGATTGTACCGGTCTTATCGGAGGGCTCACCCTTGCGCAGGGGGCCATCCGGCACACCACCGTTAGAGAAGGAAATATGCCATGCGTAGCCCTGGCGGTGCACCTCGGTAATCACGCGGGTCGACAGCGCGTTCACCACGGAGATACCCACACCGTGCAGACCACCAGAAACAGAGTAGCCGCCGCCGCCAAACTTACCGCCAGCGTGCAACACGGTCATAACGACCTCAACGGTGGACTTATGCTCGGTGGGGTGCTCATCCACGGGAATACCGCGGCCGTCATCCTCTACGCGAACAGCACCATCAGCCTGGATGGTCACGTCAATCTTGGAGGCGTAGCCGGCGAGCGCTTCGTCGACCGAGTTATCTACGACCTCGTAGACCAGGTGGTGCAGACCGCGCTCAGTGGTCGAGCCAATGTACATGCCGGGGCGCTTGCGAACCGCTTCCAGACCTTCCAGCACGGTAATATCGGATGCACCGTATTCATGCTGCTGTTCAGATGCATTCTGTTCAGATGCCACGAGGCAGAACTCCTTGAGTAGATGATGCAACCGGCGAAGAAAAGTTACGGGTAGCCAAGAGCGGAGCCTAGAACGCCTCACAGAGGGCACAAGAACGTGCCTGTACAACCCGTGGTGCCGGTGGTGCCCATAGGTGGGCACACTTTACGCATTGTCTCTTTTATTTTACCGAGCAAGAGAGCTTAAAACCATCTACGGGCGTCATTTATTGAGCTTTTTGAAGGCTTATCACCCGCTCAAAAGCCCGCAAAGGCGGTTTAGCGTGGTTCAACCCCCTCATGAGGTAGGGGATACGGTTCACCGCTTCGTAGAGTTTGCCGGCGATTCTGAAGCTTTCATGAGGTGCAGAAAAGGGGCACGTTTTATACAACGCACCCCGAATCTTAGGTTTCTGCCGACCCTGACGCACCACACCTACCCGTAGGTGTCGCGCACGCCGCGCATACCGGTGGCACGCCGATAGCCTCGCTGGTTCCAGCGTCCGTTATTCGGGCCCAGTACGCGAACCTGAGCTACGACACCCTCACCCAGTTCGCGGCGGAAAAGCTCGATGAGGTGCCCGTGCATCAGGCGCAACTGAGTCGTCCAGGCGGTAGAGTCGCACTGGACTTCAACAATGGAGTTTTCGAAGCTGATCGGGCGGGTGTGTGCCGCAATTTCAGGACCCACTAGCTCGGCCCAGCGAGCCAGCACGCTAGAGACTGCCACGGGCTCTTTCCAGCCGCGAGAACGAATCAGAGCACTAACAATGCCGCCAAGGGGTTTGGGGTCACGAGAGCTCTCTCCGGGGCCGCTATAGCCACCCATGATGCGGGGGTCCCATCCCTGCGCTCGCCGTGATTTCTTTTTCGAGGCGACACCGGACATGACCGCACCAAAATCGCGCATGATTTTATTCGCAGAGAAGGCGTTCAGAGGTGCCTCGCCGCGTTCTTGAGCCGCCACTCGCATACGGGTCAGTAGGGCGGAGGGGGCGTCCACCTCATCACGGTAGAACTCACCCACGCCGTCAACCTCGCGCGGGTTTTGGGGCTCCGCAAACTGCGGTTCCGCGAATTCATCGAATGTTTCACGTGAAACATGGTTTTGAGGGTGAATGGGGTTACTCATCGCCGTCACCCTCCGCGAGCGCAGAAACGGTCGAATTCGGCTGCCCCGCAGAGTCAGTGACAGGACCAGCGGCAGGCTGCACATACTCGGCGCGCCCCGCCGTCACCGACACCAGGCGGTAGTCGCCCAGCTCCTCCGGAATATCGCTGAGCACCGCGCAGGTAATCAGCACCTGCTCCGCATCGGCAACCATCGCGCCCAGGCGGTGGCGGCGCGCAGAATCAAGCTCCGCAAACACATCATCAAGAATCAGAATCGGCGAAGACCCCACCGAGGAGTCATCCTCAACATGCACAAACCAGGAGGCCAACTTCAGCGCCAAAGCAAAAGACCAGCTCTCGCCGTGCGAGGCAAAATGCTTCACCGGCATGCCACCGAGCAGCAGGGTAATATCCTCACGATGCGGACCCACCAGGGTCACGCCACGCTCAATCTCATCGCGTCGACGCTCCGTAAAACCACGCATCAAAGCCTCCTTGAGGTCCTCAACGCGCATCAGCGCCGCATGCTCGATCGAGCGCTCGCCCATGCTCGAAAAAACAGTCGACTCATAGTTGAAACCGACCTCTTTAGAGCCGTCCGTCAGCCCCGCGTAGGCGCGGCGAAGCTGCGGCAAAAAACGCTGCAACAGACGAAAACGCGCAGAAAGCAGCTGAGCGCCCAGAGTCGACAGCTGCTCATCCCATACCGAGAGCGTGCTCAAAGCGTTCTCGTCCCGCGCGTTACGCTGCATGGATTTCAGCAGCGAATTACGCTGCCGCAAAATCCGCTCATACTCGCTACGGTACCCGGAAACCACCGGACGCAAAGAGCTTGCCAAATCGTCCACAAAACGACGACGACCCGCCGGGTCTCCCTTCACCAATTGAAGGTCCTCCGGGGAGAACAGCACCGTACGGGCAATACCCAGCGCCTCTTTGGCACGCACCGGCGCGGCACGATTAATGCGCACCCGATTGCTCTGCCCCGGAGCAATCTCAAACTCGGTCACCGTCTGCTGCGAACCGCGCACCGTACGGGTGCGAATATAGGCGCGCGAAGCACCCGCCCGAACCAGCGGCCCGTCATGGCTCACACGGTGCGAAGAGAGCGACGCCGCATAGTCAATCGCCTCAACAATATTGGTTTTCCCCACACCATTCGAGCCAAGAAACACCGTAACTCCCGCCGAAAGAGGCAGGCTCAGCAGAGCGTAGGTGCGGTAATCCAACAACGAAATATGGTCGATATACACCGGAAGCTCCTTTCGTGCAGTTCGGTTGGGGATGGGTACGGGAGGGCAGAAAGCACAGCCCCGCGGGCTTCCTTGGGCAGAACCTTGGGAGGCGCGCGGGGCGGCAAACACTGAAACTAGTTCGACGGCAGGCGAACCGGCATCAGCAGGTAACGGTAGTTGCGGTCATCCTCAGCCAGAGGCTCATCCTGACCGGAAATTACGGCAGGCTTCGGCGCATCGGTGAAGGAGAAACGAACGAACTCAGTACCGAAAACCTTCAAACCATCCGAGAGGTAGGCGGGGTTGTACGCAACGGTGATGTCATCACCGGACAGGTGAGCCTGCAGAGTCTCGGAAGCCTGAGCCTCATCACCGCGGCCGGCATCAATAGCAACCGAACCCTGAGTGAACTTCAGACGCAGGGGAGTGTTGCGCTCCGCCACGAGGGAGATACGGCGAGCAGCCTCGGCCAGGTCGGAGGTGCGAACCACCGCGTGAATCGGGGTCTGCTCGGGGAACAGCGCACGGATGTTGGGGTAGTCGCCGTCCATCAGAACGCTGGTGGTGCGGCGGGTACCCGCTGCGAAGCCGATCAGCTCGCCCGCTGCGGGCAGGGCGATAGACAAATCGCCGGAACCGGAGAGGGTGCTACCGACCTCAGAGACGGTCTTAGCCTTCAGTAGCACAGCCGCCTGAACGTCAGGGTTGGTCGGGTTCCACTTGATTTCGCGCATTGCCAGGCGGTAGCGGTCGGTGGCGAGCAGGGTCATGGTGTCGCCATTGATTTCTACGCGGATACCGGTCAGCAGCGGCAGGGTCTCATCCTTGGATACCGCAATCTGAACCTGCTTGACGGCTTCAGCGAATTCGGCGCCGTCCACGGTACCGGAAATTTCGGGAAGCTCGGGAAGCTCGGGGTAGTCCACGACCGGCATACCAGCCAGCTGGAAATTAGCGGAACGGCAGTGAATACGGATCACGGACTCATCTGCGGTGAACTCGACAGGTGCGTTCGGCAGGGAGCGGCAAATCTCTGCCAGGATCTTGCCGGGAACCAGGCAAACGCCTTCTGCTTCGACATCGGCTGCAATGACCTGACGGGCGCTGGTCTCGTGATCGAAGCTTGCGATGCTGACCTCACCTGCGGAGGCGGTAATCAGCAGACCGTTGAGTACGGGGGAAGTGGGACGCAGCGGAAGTGAGCGTGCCGTCCAGCCGACTGCTTCGGCAAGGACATCGCGTTCAACGGTGAATTTCATCGAGAAGGCGCCTTTCACGGAATTAGAGAGTAGTTTTTGGGCGCACGTAAAGCTTATGGGCGAAAGAGCCGGAAATACCGCGTGCTCTGATGCGCAGTGAATCTTCCGCGCGCGCGTCTATCCATCCTACCGGATTTTGTAATTACACAGAGACTCGAAAGTCGATCCCGCAGCGAAAAATCGGGTGAGATGAGGCATGCAGAGCCGCTGTATTTTTGTAATTACAAAGATAGGCGGAAGGTGTAGTAAATCCAGTCGAAAACAGGTTCGAATTAGGTAATGGTTCGATGTTGGTTTCTTCTTCAAACCCAACCTTCACATCCAACCTAAGAGATAGCGTGCAGCCATCGATCCAAATCCGCGAAAATCTACGTTTTCAGTAGGGGCGCACAGAAAAACCTGAAGCGGCTCGGTCGGTTGAGCAGAGCTACTTGTTATGGGGAGGATTTTTTCTTTAAGTACAGTAGTATTGTTAACGCTTGTGGAAACGGTGGAAAACCCCTTCCTTGCCTGCAATGACGCGGAAGTAGCCTGTGGACATTAAGTGGAAGAATCCACTCAGTGCTGAGGATGCATTGTGCATGGATATTTATACATTTCCTCAATTCCACACCTTTTGAATATTCATGCACTTAACGTCCACATGAACGCATGAGTTAAAGCACAGCTTATCCACACCCCGAAAATCCAGCGTTGAGAGTCGCTAAAGTCCTTGAATCCAGCGTGAAGCCCCCGCCCCAAAGCCTATAAAACACCTAGTCGAGGCATAAAATAAGCTACGGGACAGGAATAAAAGCGCATCTAGCCAGCGGCGCGCTGCTCCTGGCGTATCAAATTCGTCAGCTCAGTCACCTGATTGAAAATCGTCTGACGCTCCGCCATCTGCGCGCTCACCTTACGCACCGCGTGCATCACCGTCGTATGGTCGCGGCCGCCCAAATCGTTGCCAATACGCGGCAGGGACATCTCGGTCAGCTCACGCAGAAGATACATCGCCACCTGACGCGCATTCGTGAGCGTACGGGTGCGAGACTTCGACTGCATATCCTCAATGGACACATCAAAATACTTCGCCACCGTCGCCAAAACCAGCGCCGACGTAATCTCCGCACCACCGGTATCAGAGAGCAAATCCTTCAGATAGGTCTCAGCCTCAGCCAGGGTAATGGGCTCCGGCGGCTTCTTCATCGAGGCGGCAGCGCTCGCACGAATCAGAGCGCCCTCCAACTCGCGAATGTTAGCCGTGACATGGGAAGCAATGTACTCCATGACGTCATCGCGCACCGGCAAAATCTCGTTCTGAGCCTTCTTCCGCAGAATCGCGATACGAGTCTCCAGCTCCGGAGGTTGCACATCCACGTTCAGGCCCGAGCCGAAACGCGAACGCATACGCTCAGCGAAACCGGTCAGCTGCTTCGGCGGCAAATCAGAGGTAATCACGATCTGCTTCTGGTGGTTGTATAGGGCGTTGAACGTATGGAAGAACTCCTCCATCGTTGCTTCTTTACCCGCCAAAAACTGGATATCGTCAATCAGAAGAACGTCAACATTGCGGTAAATCTGCTTGAACGACGAACCCTCATCGTCACGAATCGAGTTAATGAAGTCATTCGTGAACTCTTCAGAATTCACGTAGCGCACCCGCAAATTCGGGTACAGATACTTGGTGTAGTGGCCGATCGCGTGCAGCAGGTGGGTCTTACCCAGACCCGAACCGCCGTAGATGAACAGCGGGTTGTAGACAATGCCGGGCTGCTCCGCCACCGCGAAAGCGCTCGCGTGCGCAAAGCGGTTGGACTGACCGATCACGAAGGTGTCGAAGGTGTAGTTCGGGTTCAATCGGGCAGAGCTATCCCAAGTCGGCGCGTTTTCCGGGTCTTCATGCGGATGCACCTGCTGGGCCTCCGGTACCGCCGGGGCGTCCGGAACGAAAGTGGGTGCCGGGTACTCGCGAGGCGCCGGCGCACCCGCAACAGGAGCCGCCGACTGCTGCGCGGAGGGGAATCCGGCACGTTCCGCCTCCAAAGCCTGCAGGGAGGGACGAGTGACCTGCTCATCGGCGGGCACTTCGTAATGGTCAGGGCCCGGATGCGGCTCGGTGTAGTACTCAAAAGCGCGCGAACCGGCGGGCGCCTCAGGATGTGCAGAAGCCATCGCTACCGAAGGAACGGGCTGGTGCTCGACAGGCACCTCACGCTCACTATGGAAAACGTCCTGACTTGCAGGTTCAACCGGAATCATCGACTCATTCACATCGAAAAGCGCGGTAGTCGACGGGCCAAATGCCTCGTGCAGAGCCGTACGGAACGAAGCGCTAATCTGCTCCTCAAAGACCGCACGGGTGAGCTTATTCGGCACCTCAATGATGAGGCGAGAAGAACCCATCAATCCCTGAGGCTGCGCAAGATTCACGAAACCGCGCTGACGTGCCGTCACCGCCGGATCGGCGGCAAGAATGGAGAGCAGATGCGCCCAGCGCGCCTGAAGGGAGTCGGTCATGGAATTCTTTACTTTCACTCGATGTGAAGCGGTGGTGCAGTAAAGAAATCATGCCGGAAACCACCGCGAGGTCATTAAGATTCTACCCGCTTAATACACAGGGGGAGAAAGTTATCCACAAGAGTTTTCCACACGGTGGAAAACTTGTAATTACAGGGGTGGATAAGCGGTGGATTTAAGTGTATAACAGGCCTTCTTCCCTGATATTTAGCGGAAAACTCCAAAAGCTCAAGGATGTGGATAACTCACCGATAGTAGGGGGTTTGGGTGGGATATGCACCGTAGTGGATACCGTACTGCTGTAAATATCCCCAGGCTTACACTCCAAGAGCACGTAGTGTCTCCACAGCCTGTATACCCGCCGCAATCACCGCCTCCACACCACAAACGAGCCCGGAATCACGCGGAAAAAAGCGTCAAGAACTTGATTTACGCCCTCCACTCTTCTAAAGTTGTGCTGTTGTGTGTGCACCGCCTACTGCGAATAGTCGCGGTACCTCCGTGCACCAAGAAGCGTACGGTTCCGATACCCGCGAGGGCACGAACCGCAAAAATCAAGGAGACAAAGTATGAGCAAGCGTACTTTCCAGCCGAACAACCGCCGTCGCGCTAAGAAGCACGGCTTCCGTCTGCGTATGCGTACCCGTGCAGGCCGCGCGATTCTGTCGAGCCGCCGCGGTAAGGGCCGCGCAAAGCTCTCGGCCTAATCACGGCATATAGTTCGCCCGCCGATGCACACGCATCGGCGGGCGAACTATCATTAAGCGTGAAATACACGCGGAGGTCAGCTCGCCACATGAGCCGAATCTCCCACACTACGTAAAGGGGAACACGTGCTGCCTCAACGGCACCGTATGCGCACCAGCGCTGAATTCTCCCACGCCTTCCGTTCCGGCATCCGTACAGGACGTCGGAACATCGTTGTATCTACGGCGAAAAATCCTGGAAAAACAACCCAGGTAGGTTTCATTGTGTCGAAGGCGGTGGGCAACGCAGTCACACGCAATCTGGTCAAGCGCCGGTTGCGTGAACTTGCCGCGCTCACCTGCGCCGCGCATCCGGAAGGCTACGCCATTGCTGTGCGAGCGCTTCCCGCCTCCGCGAGCGCCAGCTGGGATCAGTTGCGCCGCGACTACGAATCGGCACTCGAGACCGCGTTCGCTAAGTTCGACCTGCCTCAGAGCAAGGAGAAGCCGTGAGTCGTTCCCAGCGTGACCGCTGTGAAGAACGCTTCCACGCGCATCACAGCGGCACCTATAGCGCATCTGCCGAGACTCTGGGCCCCGACGAGCTGCTGGCACTAGCACCTAACGAATTCGTAAGGCCTGAAACTTTCCTGCAGGCTCTCTACGTTTTACCGCAGAACCTGCTGATCGTGTGCATGAAGGCCTACCGCAAGGTCGTCTCCCCCCTCTACGGGGATGTGTGCCGCTACTACCCGACCTGCTCAGCCTACGCTCTGGAGGCGCTAACCACCCACGGTGCGATGGGCGGGCTTTCCCTGACGGTGCGCCGTATTCTGCGGTGTGTTCCCTGGGCGACCGGAGGTATCGACCCAGTCCCGGAGGGGAAGCGTACTTTCGCTCCCGGAGCAGAACCGAAAATTATTCTGCTCAACCACCCCCATCTTTACACCCCTCACACCGGTGGTGACGCCCGCCCTGAGTAGGCGGCGCCTCCCACACAATGACTTAGCCGAGTCCTTAAGGAGTATTCCCGCGTGAATATTTTTGATTTGATTCTTTGGCCGTTTAAATGGATCGTCTCCGTGGTCCTGTGGCTGTTCCACACTCTTTTCACTTCGCTGGGTATGGACCCGGCGTCCGGCCTGACTTGGGTTCTGTGCATTATCTTCCTGACCCTGGTGATGCGTACCCTGACCATCCCGCTGTTCGTCAAGCAGATTAAGGCGATGCGCGGTATGACCGCAATGCAGGGCGATATGGCGAAGCTGCAGGAGAAGTACAAGGGTAAGAAGGACCAGCTCTCCCGCCAGGCCATGGCCCAGGAACAGATGGAAATGTACCGTAAGCACGGTACGAACCCCTTCGCCTCCTGCCTGCCGATTCTGGCTCAGATGCCGATCTTCTTCGGTCTGTACCAGGTGCTGATGAGCGTGCCCACCGCAGCGCAGAATAACCAGGGCGTGCTCATGCTGCCGGCTGAGCTAGTGCATCAGTTCAACGACTCCCAGATTTTCGGTGCTCAGCTCTTCGCGACCATGATGCACCCGGGGGCTGGCGACGCCACCGCGACCGTTGTTCAGGCGGTCATCATGATTGTTCTGATGAGCGCCACCCAGTTCTACATCCAGAAGCAGCTGAGCGTGAAGAACATGTCGGAGGCTGCTCTGAACTCCCCGATGTTCCGTCAGCAGCAGATGATTATGTACATCTTCCCGATCATCTTCGCTGTTTCCGGTATCAACTTCCCCCTTGGTGTGCTGTACTACTGGACCGTCTCGAACCTCTGGTCGCTGGGTCAGCAGTGGTGGGTTATCCGCAACAACCCGACCCCCGGTTCCCAGGCCGAGCGTGAGCTGAACGCCCGCCGTGCGGCGAAGGGCCTGCCCCCGGTGGGTAAGACCCGCGAGCAGCACGAGAAGGACCTGCAGGAGGCGCGTGAGCGTGCCGCAGCCGGTCAGCGCCAGCAGCCGGTGAGTAAGAAGCGCCAGAAGCAGCAGCGCAATAAGCAGAACGGAAAGAAGTAGTTTTCTTCCGTGATTCGGGCCGGGTTCTCGCCACGTGTGGCGCGGGCCCGGCGCCGTGTATGAGATACTTTTTACCCCTAGGACACCCCTCCGAACACCCCGAGGATTATTGTGACTGAAGCTATGGAATATGAGGACGAGCAGCTCGTTGAGGAGCAGCTGGTAGAGGAGCCCTTTGAGGGCGAAGAAGACGATTTTGAGGACATCGACGAGGAAGGCGATATCGCCGCTGACTACCTCGAAGAACTCCTCGATATTGTCGATATGGACGGCGACATTGATATTGAGGTGCGCAATAACCGCATCTACCTGTCGGTCGTTAATGACGATGACGACAATGAGGAACTGCGCCACCTGGTTGGCCGCCACGGTGAGGTTCTGGAGGCTCTGCAGGAGCTGGTGCGCCTCTCCGTCCTGGCTGGTAACGGCACCCGTTCCCGCCTGATTCTGGACATCGCTGGCTACCGTGCTGAGCGTCGTGAGCAGCTGGAGAAGATCGCTGCTGACGCGATTGAGAAGGTGCGCACTACCGGTCGCGATGAGCACATGAAGCCGCTGAGCCCGTACGAGCGTAAGGTCGTGCACGATGTGGTGGCTGCTGCTGGCTTGTACAGCGAATCTGAGGGTGAGGGCCCTCGCCGTCACGTGGTGATTTCTCTTCCCGAGGTAGGAGCCTAGTATGGAGACTTCGATGGTTGCTCTCAACGAGAGCGAGCGTGCCGCAGCGGAGGCTGTGTTCGGTGAGCGTCTGCCTCTGGCGGAGCGCTACGTGCAGCACCTGGCGACGACCGGTATTGAGCGTGGTCTGATTGGCCCGCGTGAGGTGCCGCGCCTGTGGGCTCGCCACGTGCTGAACTGTGCCGTTGTGCAGGAGTACATTGCGCCGAACGCGTCGGTGGCTGATGTTGGCTCTGGTGCCGGTCTGCCTGGTCTGTGCCTGGCGATTGCCCGCCCGGATTTGAAGCTGACCCTGATTGAGCCTCTGGAGCGCCGCGTCATTTGGCTGAATGAGGTTGTTGAGGATTTGGGCCTGGAGAACGTGACCGTGCTGCGCTCGCGTGCTGAGCAGGCTGTGGGTGCTGTTGAGGCTGATGTGGTGACTGCGCGTGCTGTGTCCGCTCTGGTGGGCCTACTGGACATCACTCTGCCGATTCTGCGCGGCACCGGTGAGCTGCTGGCTCTGAAGGGTCGTAGTGCCGCGGAGGAGATTACTAAGGCGAAGAAGAAGCTGAACCGTTACGGTGCGCGTGAGACCGAGATTCTCACCGCCGGCGGCGATCTGCTGGAAGAGCCGACGACGGTGGTTCGAGTTCGCCTCTAAAGGTTTCGTCCTGAATGGGCGGTACCGCCTGAGCTAGTGAATATGCATAGCTTACGCGGTACCGCCCATTTTTTGTACGCTGGCTTGCCGGGTGTGCGTGGCAATTGCATCCGTAGAGTACATAGAATGACCTCTCGCGTGGAGTATTAACCTGATGCCGGGTACCCTTAAGGAAGGATTGAAACCTTAGACTCTTCTACATCAAAGCCTGATGGTTCAGTAAGGGGTACCGAGCCCTTCAGGGCCATTCGGGCAGCACCAATGTTTCACGTGAAACATTGCAGACTTCATCACCTCGCGGAGTATGTTTCACGTGAAACATGTCGGGAATGAGTAGTGGCAGGGGAGTAGGGGAGTAGACCCGCCTCGCGCACAAATACCGCAGAGTATTGCCACGCGCGAGGCACCAGACGAAGCATCACCGTAGACACACCACCCGGAATATGGAAGGCACCCGATGACTCCTCAAGCTCAGAAATCTGTTGCAGATTTACTCCCCAAGCCTGTGCATACGCGTGTCTTCACCGTGTCGAACCAGAAGGGTGGCGTGGGTAAAACCAGTACCGCCGTGAACCTCGCAGCCGCGCTCGCGGAGGCTGGACTGAACGTCCTGGTTATCGATAACGACCCGCAGGGTAACGCCTCGACCGCACTGGGCATTGAGCACGGCGTGGATGTTCCCAGCGTCTACAACGTCCTGATTGAGGATAAGCCGCTTTCTGAAATTGTTCAGGAATGCCCCGATATGCCCGGCCTGTTCTGTGCCCCCGCCAATATCGACCTTGCAGGCGCGGAGATTGAACTGGTCTCCCTGGTGGCACGCGAGACTCGCCTCAAGAATGCCCTAATGGATTACACCGAATGGCGCGAGAAGCAGGGTATGGAGCGCCTAGACTATGTCTTCATCGACTGCCCGCCGAGCCTCGGCCTGCTGACTGTCAATGCCTTCGTTGCGGCAGAAGAGATTCTGATTCCGATCCAGTGCGAGTACTACGCTCTGGAAGGTCTGAGCCAGCTGCTGAAGAATATTCAGATGATTCAGAAGCACCTGAACTCCAAGCTGCGCATCAGTACAATCCTGCTGACCATGTACGATGCTCGTACCAACCTGGCATTCCAGGTGGCAGAGGAGGTGCGCGAGCACTTCCCGGAGGAGACTCTGGGGGTCAAGATTCCTCGTTCAGTTCGTATCTCTGAAGCTCCCAGCTATCAGCAGACCGTCATCACCTACGATTCTTCGTCGACTGGCGCTCGCGCCTACCGCGAGGCGGCACAGGAACTCTCGCGCCGATCCGCATAATCTAAATCTTTTGAAATGAGCCCTTTTGGATTGTCTATTGATGATTCAAAAGGGCTCATTTCATGCGGTATTTTCTGAGTGAAACCTAAGAAAACATCCTTAGTGAATTAATTATCAGGAATAATTCGGATGATGTGCCGTGCGGTTTTTACTCCTGCTTTCGAGTGCTTATTTCGTTTACACTAGATAAAGAAGAAAAAATGAGCGGGCTCGTCCGGGAGTCCTAAGGAGTAACGATGGCTGAAAAGCGACGCGGCTTGGGTCGTGGCCTGGGGGCACTGATCCCTCAGAGTACGAAGAATTCTGGTAATGCTGAGGCGAAGGCAGTCGAAAAGACTGCTGCAGTAAAGACTGCACCCAAGAAGGTGTCTACTCCGATTGAAGAGCCGATGACTGACGGTCTCTTTGAAATGGCTCACGAGGCTAAGCCGGAGAAGCAGCGCAAGAGCGCTAAAGCTGAGTCTGTAGAAGCTAAGCCTGCTGAAGCTGCACCCGCTCAGGAAAAGCCTGTTGAAGCTCAGAAGGTAGAGGAGAAGGTCGAAGCTTCCACCCCCTCGCAGGATGTTTCACGTGAAACATCGAAGAAGAAATCCCGCGTGGACATGGGTGCGGCACTGCGCAATACCACCCTGACTCGCCGCCCGGTGGACTTCTTCTTTGGTGAAGATGTCTCCACCCCGCAGTCCGCTTCCGAAGAGCAGGGTGGCCTGGTTCCGGTTCCCGGCGCCCAGTTTGCTGAGCTGAACGTTCGCGATATCCACCCGAACCGCAAGCAGCCCCGAACCGACTTTGATGAGCAGGACATGGAAGAGCTCATCCACTCGGTACGTGAGATTGGCGTTCTGCAGCCGATCGTCGTGCGTCCCTCGCGCGAAAACGGCGCCGAAAAGTATGAACTGGTCATGGGTGAGCGCCGCTGGCGTGCAACCCAGGCGGCTGGCCTGAGCACCATCCCGGCGATTATTCGTGAGACCGAAGATGGCGATCTTCTCCGTGATGCCCTGCTGGAGAACCTGCACCGCAGTCAGCTGAACCCCATTGAAGAGGCGGCGGCGTACCAGCAGCTCATGGAGGAGTTCGATACTACTCAGGAGCAGTTGGCTAAGCGCATTGGTCGTTCTCGCCCCCAGATTTCGAATACGATTCGTCTGCTGAAGTTGCCGGCTCTGGTGCAGCGTCGCGTTGCGGCGGGTATTCTCTCCGCTGGTCACGCTCGTGCCCTGCTGGCTCTGACGGACCAGGCTCAGATTGAGACTCTCGCACAGAAGATTGTGAATGAGGGCCTGTCGGTTCGTGCGACCGAGGAGTTGGTGAACCACGCATCCGGCGCTGCGGAGGTGAAGGAGCGCAAGACTCCTCAGCCTCAGAAGCACCGTGAGCGCCTGGATTATATTGCGGAGGCTTTTGCTGACAAGCTCGATACTTCGGTGAAGATTTCGCTGGGTGCTCGCAAGGGTAAGATGACCATCGAATTTGCGAATGTTGAGGATCTGAACCGTATCATCCGCGTTTTGGATTCTGATTTCTCGGGCTAAATTTTCGCGTAAAACAATATTTAGCAACTGAAATCAGTTGTATATACAAAAAACCCTCGGTGATGTTTCACGTGAAACATCACCGAGGGTTTTTCTTTAGCTTCTCGAAAGATTAGCCCAGGTGCTCGGAGAACTCAGCCAGCAGAGCGGGCTTCGTCTTAGCGCCTACGGTCTTCTTGACGACCTCGCCACCCTTGAAAAGGTAGATGGCGGGAATAGAGGTAATGCCGTACTTCATAGCGGTATCGCCATTCGCCTCAACATCCACCTTGACCACGTCGACCTGACCGGCGTACTCGCCAGCGATCTCGTCAATCACGGGGCCAACCATGCGGCAGGGGCCGCACCATTCAGCCCAGAAGTCCACGATAACGGGCTTGTCGTTCTTCAGAACCAGTTCGTCAAAAGTGGCATCAGTTGCCTGCTGTGCACTGCTCATGGAGTGCTCCTTTCTGACACGGGGTGGATTCCCCAGCGAGTAATACGAATAGTTTAGAGGTTTTCGAGGTAGTGCTGCGCGTCCAGAGCGGCAACAGCACCGGAACCGGCAGCAATAATTGCCTGGCGGTAGGTCGGGTCAATCACGTCACCGGCAGCAAAAACGCCGGGAACGGAAGTCTTCGAAGAACGACCCTGAACCGCGATGGTGTGGTTCTCGGTAATCTCCAGCTGGTCACGTACCAGTTCCACGCGAGGATCGGAGCCAATAGCGATGAACAGACCCTGAACAGCCAGCTGGCGCTCAGAACCGTCCTTGGTGTTGGTCAGGGTGATCGACTCGAGGTTGCTCTCGCCGTGAACGGCGGTGACAGCCGAGTCCCAGACAACCTCAATCTTCGGGTTGTTGAACACGCGGGTCTGCATGATTTCCGAAGCACGGAAAGAATCGCGGCGGTGCACCAGGTACACCTTGGATGCGAAGGTCGTCAGGAACAGTGCCTCCTCCAGCGCGGAGTCGCCACCGCCGACCACTGCGATTTCCTTGTCCTTGAAGAAGAAGCCATCGCAGGTTGCGCACCAGGAGACGCCGTAACCGGAGAGTCGGTCTTCGCCCTCGATGTTGAGCTTACGGACCTGAGAACCGGTGGTCATGATGACGGTCTTTGCCAGGTGAACGGCGCCGTCAGCGGTGTAGACCTTCTTCACGTCGCCGGTGAGTTCAACCTTCTCTACGTCCTGGTAGCGGATGTCAGTGCCGAAACGCTCAGCCTGCTGACCGATGTTCTCCATCAGCTCGGGGCCCTGGATGCCCTGAATGAATCCGGGGAAGTTCTCGACCTCGGTGGTGTTCATGAGGGAGCCGCCGGGCGCCAGGGAGCTGGCGAAGAGGACAGGCTTCAACTCGGCGCGTGCCGCGTAGATTGCCGCGGTGTAACCAGCGGGGCCGGAGCCCACAATAATGACGTTGTGGACGGTTGCGTCGGCCTCAACCTCGGCTGCCGGTGCCGCCTTGGTGGCGGGTGCGGAAGCGAGGTTCAGATTGCCCAGGGCGGAGCCTCCGAAGAGGCCTCCCAGATTCTCAGTCATCAGATATATCTTTCCGTTGTAGGTCTTTCGTTCTGCCCCTATAACAGGGCTTTATCCTCGATTATTCCATTTTTGGGGGACCCTTATCCAGATACTCCGCGCACTGTGAATCTTTGAGTAGCCACCCTGCCATAAAGAGTCATAAATAGACATCAAAAAGGGCGGGGCTTCCGAACTGTTGAGTTCAGAAGCCCCGCCCTTGTGTCTGGGGCGTGAGCGCACTGTCGGCGTCGCGTTATGGGTTGATTAGTCCACCTTGATTTCGTTGATGCGCAGACCGTAATTCCACGTTCCAATCGGCAGGGAGAGGCGGGGCAGCTCGTTGACCACGATGATCACGTAGGCACCCTTTTCCGCGCTCTGCTTGGAGGTGTCCAGGGTGACGACTGCATCCTTGCCTTCGAAGGTGCCCTTGCCGACCTCAACCGCACCGTCCAGGGATGCAGAGCTGTTGGTGTAGACGGTGAAGGAGCCGCCGGTGCCGGTGTTCTGCTGGATGGTCAGCTTGGAGACGACGGTGGGGGTCTGCAACTTCAGTGCCAGGCCGAATTCCTTGATGGTGCCGGCGTAGTTGGCGGTGCCGAAGCCGTAGCTGATCCATGCGGTGTTGGCGTTACCGTCGGTCAGGTTCGGGATGAGGGTGTCCATGTCGTTCATGAACGTGGGGTTCGAGGGCACGAAGCGAGCCACGGACGCGATCTTCGCCGGTGCGTTCGATGCCTTAGCGGTCGGGGATGCCGATGCGCTGGCGTTTGCCGCAGCCGATTCGGAGGCGGACATAGAGGACTTGGGGGTGTGCGGTGCGGCTGCCTGGTTGGAGCCGATTGCGCCCAGGGAGGTGAGGATACCGCCTGCGACGATGACGAGCAGCAGGACTGCTGCCAGGGCGACGGCCCAGGTGCCGCGGCTGCCGTCTTCTTCGTCTTCGTCATCCTCGTAGATGCTGGTGGGTTCGGAGTACGCGGTGACGGCTGCGCTGTCGGATGCGTTCCAGTTCTTGGCAGCGGTGATGCTCTCCTGGTTGGCGCTGGAAGCAGAGACCTTCTCGTAGGTGTTGGGGGAGCTGCCGCTTTCGGAGTCGCCGAAGATTTCGGTGCCCAGCGCGTCTTCTGCGTTGGAGAGTGCGTGGTTTTCGACCAGCAGGGTGTCCAGCAGGGTGTCGGGGCGGGTGTGGGAGGTGACGAGGTAGCGGCTACCTTCGGGGGTGATGCCCAGGTCGAGAATCTGGATGTTGCCGCGTGCGTTGGTTGCGAGCGCGCGGGAGTTTGCTTCCAGCAGTGCGCTGCGGCTGGGCGATGCGACGACGACCGAGACCTTACGGTTGAGAATCTGGTCGGTGCCTTCAAGCACCATGTCGGATTCTGCCGTAATGATGATGTGTGCGGTGATCTCGTAGCGGCCTCCGAGGACCGATCCGACCGGAATCTGTTGCGACAACGTGTTCTCCCGAGGTGGTTTCATAGTGCCTGCCGTGTGGCGGGCCCTGACTATTAGATTCTACCCGGCATTGAAGGATGCTGGGGCTGAGTGATAGTTTGTGGCGTCCGGGTGGTTGCCTGTGTCCTCTGCGGGCCCCGGCGTGGGGTGAGGTGGGTGCACGGGCAGCTACCCGGGTTGGGCGTTGTGTGCTGCTTTAGCGGCGGGCAAAACGCTCAAGTTTGGAGGTGAGGGGCGCCAGTAGTGCGTTGGCTTCCTTGACGCGGAAGATTTGTATACCGGCGAGGTATGCCAGGCCCATGACGGTGCCGCATACGGCGAGGGTGATGATTGCGGTGAGCTTGGAGGCCCAGGCGAATCCGTCGAGCTGGTAGCCGCCGAGCAGCCAGAGCGCGATGGCTGCGATTCCGCCGGCGAAGAGGGATGCGAGGGTGGTGCGGGCGTAGGTGCTGACGATGCCGCGCTGGCCGTAGTAGCCGAGGCGGCGGCGGACCATGTGGTGGCTGATGAACATGATTAGGATGTTGTGCACCGGGTAGATGAAGGCGAGCATGTACACGGTGTACTGTGCGTCGAGCAGGGATGCTGCGAAGCTCATGATGACCATGATGATGGCGGAGTACACCTGGATGCGGAAGGGGGTGCGTGCGTCTTCGCGGGCGTAGAGCACGCGGCTGTAGAGGTAGTTGATGGTGAGGGTGGGGGTGCCGAGCGCGGTGATGACGATGAGCTTGGCGATGATGGTTGCTGCGATGGGGTCGCCGCCGCTGAAGAGTACAGCGACGGGGCCTGCGAGTACCATGAGTGCGACCATGCAGAAGACGGTGGCTACGGCTGCGTTGCGCAGGCCGTGGGAGAGCGCGTAGATGACGCTGTCGCTGTCGTCGGCGATGGCGGAGGCGCTCATGCGGTTGAAGAGCACGGTGGCGATGGAGATGCCGATGACGCCGTGTGGGAGCATGTACAGCATGGAGGCGTAGTTGAGTGCCTGCAGGCCGGGGATTTGGATGCCGAGGGCGGCGTAGTGTTCGCGCTGACCGACGATGCCTGCGGCGACCTTGGTCATGTAGAGGAATGCGAGGTTGGAGATGATGCCGGAGGCGAGGGTCCAGGCGGCGAGCTTGGAAGCTGCGCGCAGGCCGATGCCTCGCCACGCGAAGTCGGGCTTGAGGCGCAGGCCGAGCTTGCGTAGGGGGATGAACAGGACGAGCGCCTGCATGATGACGCCGAAGGTGGAGGAGCCTGCGAGCACGAGGGTCTGTGCGTTGGTCCAGTTGTCTACGGTGTGAATCGGGTTGGGGTTGGGGGTTTGTGCGCCGAAGAGGAAGATGAACAGGATCAGCGACAGGATGGTGATGACGTTGTTGAGTACGGGCGACCACATGTAGGCGCCGAATGCGTCTTTGGCGTTGAGGACCTGTCCGATGACGGTGTAGAGGCCGTAGAAGAAGATTTGGGGTAGGCACCAGAGGGAGAAGATGAAGCCGAGCTGTCGTTGTTCGGGGCTCCATCCTGAGCCCATGATGCTGATGATGGGCCAGGCGCAGGCGACGGTTATGAGGGTGATGAGGCCGATTGCGGTGACGGTGAGGGTGACGAGTTTGGAGATGTATCGTGCGCCGCCGTCTTGTGCTTTGGCTGCCTTGATGATTTGCGGTACGAGGACTGCGTTGAATACGCCGCCTGCTACGAGGACGTAGATGAGGTTGGGTAGGGTATTGGCGGTTTCGAAGACGTCGCCGACGGTTGAGAGTGAGCCGATGGCTACGGTGAGCAGGATGGTCTTGACGAATCCGAGGATGCGCGAGACGAGGGTGCCTGCTGCCATGATTGCGCTTGAGCGGGCGTCGTTACGTGCCACGTAGGTCTTCTCCTGTGTCGGCGGGTGATTGCTTCTTTTAGTTTTGGGGGCTCTTTGGTGGGTGTTTAGAGCTGGGTGGTGATGTATTCGCGCGCGCTACGGGCTATGTGTTGCTCGTTGGCGAATGAGAGGCGGGTGGGGAGCTCTTCGAGGGGGACCCAGGCGACATCGATTGCTTCGTGGTCGGGGTCGTTGTCGATGCTGAGTTCGCCGCCGGTTGCTGCGAAGAGGTAGTGGTGCACAGTTTTGTGGATGCGCGTGCCGTTGGAGGTGAACCAGTAGGCGATGGTGCCGAGGGAGGCTACGGGGTAGCCGGTGATTCCGGTTTCTTCACTGATTTCGCGTTGTGCGGCTTCGACGGTGGTTTCGCCGTGTTCGATGTGGCCTTTGGGTAGGCACCATTCGCGTTGTCCGTTGCGGTTGATGCGGGCGATGATGGCTACGGGTAACTGTTCGGGTCGGTCGAAGTCGATGATGAGTCCGCCTGCGGAGACTTCTTCGGGGGCGGGTACCGCTCGCGCGGGCGCGGTGAAGCGCGTTTTGGGGGCGCGGGGTACGGGAATGCTCATGGTTCTACCTTAACCGATAGGCTGAGGTTTTTGTGCCTCGGTTTGGGGTGAGATAGCTGTCTTTGGTGGGGTGTTGTGGGTGTGGGGTGGGCGCATGGGTGGTTTTTCTGGCACGATTAAAGGATTATGTCGCTGATTATTGATGTTGTGTCGAAGTACCCGGATGCCGCCGAGCTGGGAGAACTGTACCGTGCGGCGGGTTTTGAGCTGTACTTGGTGGGCGGTATTGTCCGCGACAATCTGCTGGATGACGGCGGCCATTTCACCGATTTTGATTTGACGACGGATGCTACTCCGGAGCAGAGCGAGCAGATTCTGCGTGGGTGGGGTGAGCATACGTGGGATATCGGTAAGGAGTACGGCACGATTAGTGCGCGTAAGAATGGCGTGGTGTATGAGGTGACCACGTACCGTGCTGAGGTGTATGTTTCGGATTCGCGTAAGCCGACGGTTGAGTTCGGCACGGATTTGAGCGCCGATTTGGTGCGTCGTGATTTCACGATTAATGCGATGGCGGCGGCTTTGCCCAGTGGTGAGGTTGTCGACTTGTTTGGTGGCGTTGAGGATTTGCGTGCGGGTGTTTTGCGTACTCCGCGCTCGCCGGAGGAGTCTTTTTCTGAGGATCCGCTGCGTATGATGCGGGCGGCTCGTTTTGCTGCGCGTTTTAATCTTGAGGTTGCCCCGGAGGTTTTCGAGGCGATGCGTGAGATGGCTGGCCGTATTGAGATTATTTCGGCTGAGCGTGTGCGTGATGAGTTGGTGAAGCTGATTGAGGCTGATTATCCGCGGGTGGGTTTGAACCTGCTGGTGGATACGGGTCTGGCGGATTATGTATTGCCGGAGCTTCCTGCGTTGCGTATGGAGATGGATCCTGCGCATCACCATAAGGATGTGTATGCGCATTCGTTGAAGGTGATGGAGCAGGCGATGGAGAAGGAGACGGACGAGGACGGTCCGTGCCCGGCTCCTGATTTTATTCTGCGTTTTGCGGCGTTGATGCACGATATTGGTAAGCCGAAGACTCGTAAGTTTGAGAAGGACGGCTCTGTCTCGTTCCTGCACCATGAGGTGGTGGGCGCGAAGATGGTGAAGAAGCGTATGCGTGCGTTGCGTTTTGATAATGACACGATTAAGGCTGTGGCTCGTCTGGTGGAGCTGCATATGCGGTTCTATGGTTACCGCGAGTCGGGTTGGACTGATTCTGCGGTGCGCCGTTATGTGCGTGATGCGGGGGATCAGTTGGAGCGTCTGCATCGTGTGTCGCGTTCTGATGTGACGACTCGTAATCGTCGTCTGTCGCGCTCGCTGGCTGAGGCGTATGACGATTTGGAGCGTCGTATTGCTGAGTTGGCTGCGCAGGAGGAGCTGGATGCGATTCGTCCGGACCTGGATGGCGGTCAGATTATGCAGATTCTTGGTATTGCGCCGGGCCCGGTGGTGGGTGAGGCGTATAAGTTCTTGTTGAATTTGCGTCTGGATGAGGGTTCGCTTCCTGAGGAGGAGGCGAAGGCTCGTCTGCTGCAGTGGTGGGAGCAGCGTCAGCAGGCGTAGCTTCTGCGGTTTTTGGTACCGCATCGCATGGTTGAGGTCACGCGGTGCGGTACTGTTCTATCTGCTTTTTCTCGTGTATTGTTAAGAAATCTATGCGTGTTCCCCGCCCGGTGTGTTTCACGTGTAGGGCACAATGAATCTCCTGCTATGGAAATCCCATAGCCGTTTAGCCCAAAGGAGGGGTTTAATCATGCGTGCATATGAACTGATGGTTATCCTCAGCCCCGAGGTTGAGGACCGTGCGGTTGAGCCGTCGCTGTCCAAGTTCCTCGAGATCGTGACCAACGAGGGTGGTTCCATCGACAACGTCGATATCTGGGGCCGTCGTCGCCTGGCATACGAGATCCAGAAGAAGTCTGAGGGTATCTACGCAGTGGTGAACTTCACCTCTACCCCCGAGACCGCAGCTGAGCTCGATCGTGTTCTGAACCTGAACGAGTCCGTCATGCGTACCAAGATCATCCGCCCGGAGGATCAGAAGATCTCCAGCAAGTAGTTGTTTCTTTCCGGTCGGCTGACCCCCTAAAAATGTCAGGGGGTTGCGCTGTACTGGATTCAACATACTTGTAACTCTTATCGAGGAGGCATCAAATGGCAGGCGATACCGTTATTACCGTTATTGGTAATCTGACTGGCGATCCGGAGCTTCGTTACACCCCTGCGGGTGCGGCGGTTGCTAATTTCACGATCGCATCGACTCCGCGTACTTTTAACCGCCAGACGAACCAGTGGGAGGATGGGGAGACCCTGTTCCTGCGTGCGTCGGTGTGGCGTGGTTACGCTGAGAATGTTGCAGAGACCCTGAAGAAGGGTACTCAGGTTATCGCGCAGGGCCGTCTGAAGTCTCGCTCGTACGAGACCAAGGAAGGCGAGCGTCGTACTTCGTTCGAGCTTGAGGTCGAGGAGATCGGCCCGACTCTGCGTTTTGCTACTGCTCAGGTGACTCGCGCACAGCGTTCTGCCGGAGGTAATAACTTCGGTGGCGGTGCGCAGGGTGGCTTTGGCGGTGGCGCTGGGTACAACGCTGCTGCTCAGGGCGGTTTCTCCGCTCCTCAGCAGAACAATTTTGCTGCTGCTCAGGGTAATGGTTACTCTGGCCAGTCTGGCTACTCCGCTCCGGCTGCTCCGGCGGCCCCCGCAGCTCCTGCTGCTGATCCGTGGAGTTCTCAGTCTGGTGGTAACTATGACTGGGGTAGCGGCGCCGACGACGAACCTCCGTTCTAAGCCGGTTTCGTTTTCCGAATAGTAATTTATCAATCCATCCCGCGGTTATCCGCCGCGGGCTCCCAACTCTAAGGAGCACCACGATGGCTAAGGCTGAAATCCGTAAGCCCAAACCCAAGCAGAACCCCCTCAAGGCTGCTGACGTCACCGTTATCGACTACAAGGACGTCGCACTTCTGCGCAAGTTCATCTCCGACCGCGGCAAGATCCGCGCTCGCCGCGTGACTGGCGTGACCGTTCAGGAGCAGCGCAAGATCGCTCAGGCTATTAAGAACGCCCGCGAAGTTGCACTGCTGCCCTACTCCGGCGCTGGCCGCTAAAGAGAAGGAGAGACAGTAACATGGCTAAGATCATTCTGACTCAGGAAGTTTCCGGCCTCGGTGCAGCTGGCGATGTTGTCACCGTTAAGGACGGTTACGCACGTAACTACCTGCTGCCCCGCGGCTTCGCCGTGACTTGGACCCAGGGTGGCGAGAAGCAGGTTGAGTCCATCCGTGCCGCTCGTGCGGCTCGTGCTAAGGCTTCTCTGGAAGAGGCTCAGGCAATTGCTGCGGCCCTGGCTGCTAAGCCGGTTGTCGTTGCACACAAGGCTGGCGCTGACGGCCGCCTGTTCGGTACCGTCAAGGCTGAGGCTATTGCTGAGGCTATTGAGGCTGCTGGCATTGGCTCCGTTGACAAGCGCACCATCCACCTGGGTTCCGCTATCAAGCGCACCGGTGAGTACAAGGTGACTGTCCGCCTGCACCCTGACGTTGTTGCTAACGTTGTCCTGGACGTCGTTGCTGCTGCGTAAGTAGGTTTTTAGATATTTGACGCTGGTGCTTTGATGCTGCGGCGTTGAGTGTCGGACGGGGTGTCCCTCTTCGTGAGGGGCACCCCGTTTGTTGTACCCATAGCTGTGCCCGCTCCTGTACATGTTTCACGTGAAACATTATTTTTGGAGCCTGAGAATATGTGTTGTGCTACAGAAGGATTGGTGGTCAGAGCGGTTGCGACTGCGAAGTACACCAATTGACCCCGTAGACTGGTAGACATGGCTCGATCTTTTTCACGTTTATCTTCTAGTGCGCAGCTTCTGTCCACGGGTGTGGTGTTGGAGTGCGTCAATTTGCTGCTGTGCGCTCTAGCGGTTATCCCATTTGCGGACGCGAATGTTGCTACTGCTCTTCTGCTTCTTTTGCTGGTAGTTGGCGGCCTTGCATCCAGTGTTGCGCTGGTGTGCGCGCTGGTGGGTCTGGTGAAGTTCCGTCAGTACCGCGTGACCAATATTTGCTTGGCGGTTATTTCTGTAGTGGCTAACCCGTTGGTGCTGCTGGGTCTGTATATGGCGGCTTATTAGCCCGGTTTAGAGTCCGCAAACTGCACAATATCAAAGCTCTCAGGGTTCTGTTGGTTTTCTCCCAGCTTGTTTCCAGCGAAATTCAATCCTCCCATAAGGTTGGGGGTGTTTACTATAAGTGTTGGTTCGAGAGGACTGCGATGTGAATGTGTGTGTTTCGTGTAGCGGGGTCGCCCGCTAGCGAAAGAAGGATGGCAAGGCAAAAGCGCCTTGCCTTTCTTCTTTTAATGCGACGTGTAGTTTCCGCGTGAAATCCGGGGCGCTACCCCCGATTTTGAAGAAAAATCTATTCCCAGCTTTCTTACAGCTTTAACCTACAGGGAATAAAGGTTTACGCGTAATACTTTATATAGATGGTTCGAGAGGGCCATCAGAAAGTTGGACTTTCCTTGCGGAAGTGGCTCTGATTTTCGTATGTATGTGTGTGTGATGAGACTGGGGTTGGATCGAGAGGTCCAGCTCCAGTTTCTGTTTAATCTCTAGGGTGTGCAGCAAGGGTGGCTGTAGTGGTGTTGCGGCATGCTGTAATAAAGGGCAACCATACTTCTATATAACGTCATATTTCCTTTCTCGGGGTGGCGGGTCTAGAATTGGGAAAGATAAATTTTGCATATTAAATACAAGTATTGAGGAGTTGTCTTCCGTGTCTAAGACCCCTTCCGTTCCCGGTACCGACCGCCCCGCTGAAAAGGCGGCAGGTCACTGGCTTCTGGCTCAGCTGGGCAAGAAGGTTCTGCGCCCCGGCGGCCGCGAGACCACCAACTGGCTGTTGGCTCGCGCTCTGGGTGGCGACATTGACGTCGTGGAGTTTGCGCCGGGCCTGGGTATTACCGCCCTGGAGATTGTGAAGCATTCCCCCAAGAGCTACACCGGTGTGGATCTTGATCCCAAGGCTGCTGAAATCGTGACCGAGCGTATCGGTGCATCGACTAAGCCGAACTACCGTGTGGTGAACGCTAGCGCCCAGGAGACCGGTCTGCCCTCGGAAAGCTACGATGCCGTGGTGGGCGAGGCGATGCTGACCATGCAGACCGATAAGCACAAGCTGGAGATTATGCGTGAGGCGGCTCGTCTGCTGCGTCCGGGCGGCTACTACGCTATTCACGAGATGTCGCTGGTTCCCGATTATCTGCGCCCCGAGCTGAAGGAAGAGATCCAGAAGGATTTGGCGCGCACTATCCGTGTGAACGCCCGCCCGTTGACTGTTGCCGAGTGGACTGCTCTGGCGGAAGAGGCTGGCTTTGAGGTGCTGGATGTGTACCAGACCGATATGGCTCTGCTGGAGCCGAAGCGTCTGCTGGCTGATGAGGGTCCCGCTGGCGTTGCGAAGATTGCGTTCAATCTGGCGCGTAAGCCGCAGATTCGTGAGCGTGTGCTGGGTATGCGCGGTGTGTTCCGCCGCCACGCGGACCACATTGGCGCTATCGGTCTGATTCTGCGTAAGAAGTAAGACAGAGTCACACCGCAAAGCTTATACAGCGAAACGGAGCCCCAGTATTCCCCTCTATCCGAGGGAATACTGGGGCTCCGTTTTACACTGAGGTGTATGAGCCGCGGTGTATGAGCCGCAGAATCGGCTCAGTCACGTGTGCGCCTGCCGGAGAATGTTATGAGCCGTATTCTTTTCTCGCCTGAAAGCTTCAATATGGGTGAAACCACGCGCTGTATCGAGATAGCGCGTGCAGCTCAGGAGCGAGGCCATACGGTCTTATTCCACGTGTATTCCCCTAAATACCTGGGACTGCTGGAAAACGCGGGGTTGCCCGTGCATCTTCGCGAACCGATTATGAGCGATGCTGAGGCTGAGCAGATTATGGCGCTGGATCAGGGCAGGGGAGTGCGGCATCCTTTCACGACCGATATGGTGCGTCGGCGGGTCACCGCTGAGCTCGCGGCTATCCGTGACTTTAGCGCGGATGCTGTGGTGATTGGTTCTAACCTAACGATGCTACTGTCTGCGCGTATTGCGGGTGTCCCTATTTTCTATGCGCGCCCGTACGCTTATTCGTCGACGTATTTTTCGAAGAAGCCTGCAGCCAGCGAGCTCGCGGCGCCGGGATGGTTGCGGGCTGTGGCGCGGGTGTTTTCGTATAAGCCGGCTTCTTTTACGCGTGTGGCGCGTGAGCATGGGCTCACGCTTCCTCGCCGTACCGTCGATATGCTCAGCGCCGATGTGAACCTTATCTGCTCTCTGTTTACGCAGCTACGCGGGGACTCATTGGTAGAGCCCGACGTTAGTGTGGGTCCTATCTATTACCGCGCGCCCGGTGAGCTACCGCAGATTGTTCTCGAACCGAGAGAGCGGCCACTGGTCTACGTGGGAATGGGTTCCTCAGGGTCTGCAGATATTTTGGCGCAGGTGCTACGGCAGCTGTCAGCTGCTCCGGTGGATGTGCTGGTCGGCGGCGGGGTGCCGCTGCCGGACGCAGAAACCAGCCTACTGGGCGATAACATCCACTTTGCGGGGACCGTTCCGGCTCATCTGCTTGCCGGTCATATTGACGCCTCGATGACCCACGGCGGTGAGGGAACGGTGCAGACGGCGTGCCTGGCGGGTGTACCGTTTGCCGGTATTGCGATGCAGGCGGAGCAAAGCTGGAATATTGAGGAGTGCGTGCGCTACGGTAACGCCCTGCGTTTTACGAAGAATGATGTGCGCCGCGGCAATGTGCGCGATATTCTGGGCCGTCTGCTCAGAGATGAGGGCATGCGCGCTAGGGCGCGGCAGCTGGGTGAGGCAATGCGCACCATGGATGGGGCGGCGCTCGCCGTTGAGAAGATTGAGGATTATCTGCGCGCTGCCCATTAGGCGTGTATATGTTTCGCGTGTGCCTTCGTGAGAAACTAGCATAGGAGTTCTACAGAAATTGTTTCTGGAACGTCGTAGATATCGGATTGAAACGCGAGGATAAGCATGTCTGAAACTGCCATTGATTATGGTTCCCGCACTATGCCTCATGATGATGTGGCTGAGCAGTCGGTGCTCGGTGGCATGCTGCTGTCAAAGGACGCTATTGCGGATGTGGTTGAGAGCCTGCGTGCGTCTGATTTCTATAAGCCGGCGCACGAGACGATTTATGAGGCGATTCTTTCTCTTTACGGTCACGGTAGCCCTGCGGATGCGATTACGGTTGCTGATGAGCTGAAGAAGCGCGGCGAGCTGACTCGTGTGGGCGGCGCGGCCTATATTCATACGCTGATTGCGTCGGTTCCGACTGCTGCTAACGCTCAGTATTACGCTGAGATTGTTAAGGAGCACGCGATTATGCGCCGCCTGATTGAGGCGGGTACGAAGATCGCTCAGCTGGGTTACGCCAATGAGACTGAGGTCGATACTTTGGTGGATCAGGCGCAGGCTGAGATTTATGCGGTGACTGATGGTAACGCGAAGGAAGATTATGTGTCTTTCTCTGAGGCGTTGGAGGAGACCATCAATGAGATTGATGCGAACTCGAACCGCCCCGATGGCGTGTACGGTGTGCCGACTGACTTTATTGAGTTTGATGAGCTGACCGGTGGTCTGCACGGTGGCCAGATGATTGTTATTGCGGCTCGTCCGGGTGTGGGTAAGTCGACTTTGGCTCTTGATATTGCTCGTTCTGCGTCTATTCATCATCAGATGACGACTGTGTTTTTCTCGCTGGAGATGAGTCGTACTGAGTTGGCGATGCGTATTCTCTCTGCGGAGGGCAAGATTTCGATGGGTCGTCTGAAGAAGGGCGACCTGGATACTGAGGGTTGGACGAACTTGGCGACTCTGCAGGGTCGTATTGATTCTGCGCCTCTCTTTATTGATGATTCGCCGAATATGACTCTGATGGAGATTCGCGCGAAGTGCCGTCGCCTCAAGCAGCGTAATGATTTGAAGCTTGTGGTGCTGGACTACCTGCAGCTGATGAGTTCGGGTAAGAAGGTTGAGTCGCGTCAGCAGGAGGTTTCGGAGTTTTCTCGTAGCCTGAAGCTGTTGGCTAAGGAGCTGGATGTTCCGGTGATTGCGCTGTCGCAGTTGAACCGTGGTTCGGAGCAACGTACTGATAAGCGTCCGATGGTTTCGGATCTGCGTGAGTCGGGTTCTATTGAGCAGGATGCGGATATGGTGATTCTGCTGCATCGTGAGGATATGTATAACCCGGATAGTGAACGCGTGGGTGAGGCGGACATGATTATTGCTAAGCACCGTGGTGGTCCGACTCGTACTATCCCGTTGGCGTTTAGCGGTAAGTATTCGCGCTTCAACAATATGGCGAATGAGGCGCCTCCCCAGTATGTATAGATATGGGCGCCCAAATGTAGGGATAGGAATAGTGCAGGGTTCGGAATCAAGCACAGGGCATAGTAAATAGGGGCTGCTGAGGGAGCTCTAGAGGGCATTCTGCGAGGGTTTGAGTGGTTTCTTCTGTGGTTATGAGGTTTTTTGGAAGTTTTTTAAAGATTTTCTAGCGCCCATAAAACGCCCTGACTAGGCACTTTGGTGTTTGTGAGGGTGTTTGAGACCCTTTCAAGGCCCCACTTGTGGTCTACTTCACCCATTTTCGGGTTGCAGGGCTGTTTGGTGGTCTGTATAGTTGTATGAGTCGCCGCGGCGAGGAGGAAAAAACGAAGAACTTCTTCGGTGTTTCTCCTAGTCAGAAGCGGTTGAACGACTTTCAATTGTATAGTGTTTTGGTTTCTTGCTTAGAAGAATCTCAGGTTGCCTGTTGGTGATGGTGGAGGAGTTTAGGGAAGAAACATTGTGGTGTGAATCACGGAAAACGGATTTGCATGGCAAACAAGACGCTGGTATAGTTGATTGAGTTGCCGCGGGAACGCGGTAACAATGAAAATAACATGAATGACCGTTCAATGGTAAGACTTCTCGAAAGAGTAAGTTGAGGTGTTGAATCGGTGTGTTGCTTGAGAACTCAATAGTGTGCTTTGTTCAATAAAATCACCGAATATGGTGATGGAAACTGAAACTAATACCAAATATTTATTTATTTGATAATCATCAAATGGTTTCAAATTTAGTCAGCTTGAGTCACGCACCCCCGTGTGTGATTCGCTGTTTGAGATCAGATTATCAAGCTTTTCTATTTTTTCAACGGAGAGTTTGATTCTGGCTCAGGACGAACGCTGGCGGCGTGCTTAACACATGCAAGTCGAACGATGAAGCCTAGCTTGCTAGGTGGATTAGTGGCGAACGGGTGAGTAATACGTGAGTAACCTACCTTTAACTCTGGGATAAGCCCGGGAAACTGGGTCTAATACCGGATACGACCAATCTCCGCATGGGGTGTTGGTGGAAAGCGTTATGTAGTGGTTATAGATGGGCTCACGGCCTATCAGCTTGTTGGTGAGGTAACGGCTCACCAAGGCGACGACGGGTAGCCGGCCTGAGAGGGTGACCGGCCACACTGGGACTGAGACACGGCCCAGACTCCTACGGGAGGCAGCAGTGGGGAATATTGCACAATGGGCGCAAGCCTGATGCAGCGACGCCGCGTGAGGGATGACGGCCTTCGGGTTGTAAACCTCTGTTAGCAGGGAAGAAGAGAGATTGACGGTACCTGCAGAGAAAGCGCCGGCTAACTACGTGCCAGCAGCCGCGGTAATACGTAGGGCGCGAGCGTTGTCCGGAATTATTGGGCGTAAAGAGCTTGTAGGCGGTTTGTCGCGTCTGCTGTGAAAGGCCGGGGCTTAACTCCGTGTATTGCAGTGGGTACGGGCAGACTAGAGTGCAGTAGGGGAGACTGGAATTCCTGGTGTAGCGGTGGAATGCGCAGATATCAGGAGGAACACCGATGGCGAAGGCAGGTCTCTGGGCTGTAACTGACGCTGAGAAGCGAAAGCATGGGGAGCGAACAGGATTAGATACCCTGGTAGTCCATGCCGTAAACGTTGGGCACTAGGTGTGGGGGACATTCCACGTTTTCCGCGCCGTAGCTAACGCATTAAGTGCCCCGCCTGGGGAGTACGGCCGCAAGGCTAAAACTCAAAGAAATTGACGGGGGCCCGCACAAGCGGCGGAGCATGCGGATTAATTCGATGCAACGCGAAGAACCTTACCAAGGCTTGACATATACTGGACCGCATCAGAGATGGTGTTTCCCTTCGGGGCTGGTATACAGGTGGTGCATGGTTGTCGTCAGCTCGTGTCGTGAGATGTTGGGTTAAGTCCCGCAACGAGCGCAACCCTCGTTCTATGTTGCCAGCACGTTATGGTGGGGACTCATAGGAGACTGCCGGGGTCAACTCGGAGGAAGGTGGGGATGACGTCAAATCATCATGCCCCTTATGTCTTGGGCTTCACGCATGCTACAATGGCCGGTACAGAGGGTTGCGATACTGTGAGGTGGAGCTAATCCCTAAAAGCCGGTCTCAGTTCGGATTGGGGTCTGCAACTCGACCCCATGAAGTCGGAGTCGCTAGTAATCGCAGATCAGCAACGCTGCGGTGAATACGTTCCCGGGCCTTGTACACACCGCCCGTCAAGTCACGAAAGTTGGTAACACCCAAAGCCGGTGGCCTAACCTTTTTGGAGGGAGCCGTCTAAGGTGGGATTGGCGATTGGGACTAAGTCGTAACAAGGTAGCCGTACCGGAAGGTGCGGCTGGATCACCTCCTTTCTAAGGAGCACATTTAGTTGGCCATGCTACCCGCGAGTGTCGGGTGGGTGGTTTTGCTCATGGGTGGAATGTTGGTTTTGGGTTGGATGAGGCGCATTGTTGGGTTTTGGGGTAACACGTGTGTGTTGTTCCTTTGTTTGCCTGGCATGGTGATGATGCAAGTGTTTTTGTTTGTGTTGTTGTTGTGTTGTGGGTTGTTGTTTGAGAACTATATAGTGGACGCGAGCATCTTCTGGAATTTGCGTTGAATCAATGCTTTGGTGTTGGTTTGATTGTTGATTTTAGATTCTTATTTTTCTTGATTGTGTGTAAGTTATTAAGGGCACACGGTGGATGCCTTGGCATTAAGAGCCGATGAAGGACGTGTGAATCTGCGATAAGCCTCGGGGAGCCGATAACTGGGCTGTGATCCGAGGATTTCCGAATGGGGAAACCTGGCTCATCTTCATGGTGAGTTACCGCCAGCTGAATGTATAGGCTGGTTGGGGGGAACGCGGGGAAGTGAAACATCTCAGTACCCGCAGGAAGAGAAAATAAAGTAATGATTCTGTGAGTAGTGGCGAGCGAAAGCGGAAGAGACTAAACCTGTGGTGTGTGATAGCGGTTAGGCGTTGCATCATGGGGGTTGTGGGAGTCACAGTGGCAGTTCTAACTGGCTGCCGGCATGATGTTCAGGATGGTAGGTGAACGACTTGGAATGGTCGGCCGTAGAGGGTGAGAGTCCCGTAATCGAAATTGTTCTGTCCGTGGTGTGGCCACCCGAGTAGCACGGGGCTCGTGGAATCTCGTGTGAATCTGCCAGGACCACCTGGTAAGTCTAAATACTTCTTAGTGACCGATAGTGAATCAGTACCGTGAGGGAATGGTGAAAAGTACCCCGGGAGGGGAGTGAAATAGTACCTGAAACCGTGTGCTTACAAGCCGTTGGAGCCTTTTGGGGTGACAGCGTGCCTTTTGAAGAATGAGCCTGCGAGTTAGTGTTATGTCGCGAGGTTAACCCGTGTGGGGTATCCGTAGCGAAAGCGAGTCTGAATAGGGCGTTTGAGTGGCATGACCTAGACCCGAAGCGGAGTGATCTATCCATGGCCAGGTTGAAGCGACGGTAAGACGTCGTGGAGGACCGAACCCACTTCAGTTGAAAATGGAGGGGATGAGCTGTGGATAGGGGTGAAAGGCCAATCAAACTCTGTGATAGCTGGTTCTCCCCGAAATGCATTTAGGTGCAGCGTTACGTGTTTCTTGCCGGAGGTAGAGCTACTGGATGGCCGATGGGCCTTCACGGGTTACTGACGTCAGCTAAACTCCGAATGCCGGTAAGTGAGAGCGTAGCAGTGAGACAGTGGGGGATAAGCTTCATTGTCGAGAGGGAAACAGCCCAGACCACCAACTAAGGCCCCTAAGCGTGTGCTAAGTGGGAAAGGATGTGGAGTTGCTTAGACAACCAGGAGGTTGGCTTAGAAGCAGCCATCCTTGAAAGAGTGCGTAACAGCTCACTGGTCAAGTGATTCTGCGCCGATAATGTAGCGGGGCTCAAGTACACCGCCGAAGTTGTGGCAATGACCCTTTGGGGTTGTTGGGTAGGGGAGCGTCGTGTGGCCGGTGAAGCTGCGGTGTAAACCAGTGGTGGAGGCTATGCGAGTGAGAATGCAGGCATGAGTAGCGAAAGATGAGTGAGAAACTCATCCGCCGGATGATCAAGGGTTCCAGGGTCAAGTTAATCTGCCCTGGGTTAGTCGGGGCCTAAGGCGAGGCCGACAGGCGTAGTCGATGGATAACGGGTTGATATTCCCGTACCGGTGAAAAACCGCCCATACTGATATTGTGATGCTAACCATGCGAAGCATGATGTGCAGGCTTTTGTTTGTGTGTTGTGTGGGTTGTGGGACCCGATCTTTGGAGGTAAACGTGTTAACAGGTGTGACGCAGGAAGGTAGCCAAGCCACGCGATGGTTGTCGTGGTCTAAGCGTGTAGGGTTGTCGGTTGTTAAATGCGCCGGCTGTGTGCCTGAGACGTGATGGGACCCCGTTTTTGGGGGATTTGGTGATCCTATGCTGCCGAGAAAAGCATCGGCGTGAGGTTTTAGCCGCCCGTACCCTAAACCGACACAGGTGATCAGGTAGAGAATACTAAGGCGATCGAGAGAATCATGGTTAAGGAACTCGGCAAAATGCCCCCGTAACTTCGGGAGAAGGGGGACCTTGAGCGTGATGGGCATTTGCTGCCTGGAGCGTGTATGGGTCGCAGAGACCAGGGGGAAGCGACTGTTTATCAAAAACACAGGTCCGTGCGAAGTCGTAAGACGATGTATACGGACTGACTCCTGCCCGGTGCTGGAAGGTTAAGAGGATTGGTTAGCCTTTTTTGGGCGAAGCTGAGAATTTAAGCCCCAGTAAACGGCGGTGGTAACTATAACCATCCTAAGGTAGCGAAATTCCTTGTCGGGTAAGTTCCGACCTGCACGAATGGAGTAACGACTTCCCTACTGTCTCAACCATGAACTCGGCGAAATTGCAGTACGAGTAAAGATGCTCGTTTCGCGCAGCAGGACGGAAAGACCCCGTGACCTTTACTATAGTTTGGTATTGGTGTTTGGTTTGGCTTGTGTAGGATAGGTGGGAGACTGTGAAGCATGGACGCTAGTTTGTGTGGAGTCGTTGTTGAAATACCACTCTGGTCAATCTGGATGTCTAACTTCGGGCCATGATCTGGTTCAGGGACAGTGCCTGATGGGTAGTTTAACTGGGGCGGTTGCCTCCTAAAGTGTAACGGAGGCGCCCAAAGGTTCCCTCAGCCTGGTTGGCAATCAGGTGTTGAGTGTAAGTGCACAAGGGAGCTTGACTGTGAGACTGGCAGGTCGAGCAGGGACGAAAGTCGGGACTAGTGATCCGGCGGTACGTTGTGGAACGGCCGTCGCTCAACGGATAAAAGGTACCTCGGGGATAACAGGCTGATCTTGCCCAAGAGTCCATATCGACGGCATGGTTTGGCACCTCGATGTCGGCTCGTCGCATCCTGGGGCTGGAGTCGGTCCCAAGGGTTGGGCTGTTCGCCCATTAAAGCGGTACGCGAGCTGGGTTCAGAACGTCGTGAGACAGTTCGGTCCCTATCCGCTGCGCGCGTTGGAAATTTGAGAAAGGCTGTCCTTAGTACGAGAGGACCGGGACGGACGAACCTCTGGTATGTCAGTTGTACCGCCAGGTGCATGGCTGATTGGCTACGTTCGGGAGGGATAACCGCTGAAAGCATCTAAGCGGGAAGCCTGTTTCGAGATGAGATTTCCTGGCACTTTTGGTGTGTGAGGCTCCTTATAGATGATGAGGTTGATAGGCCGGGTATGGAAGCGGGGACTGAAGACTCGTGGAGTTGACTGGTACTAATAGGCCGAAGGCTTACTTTTTCGAGATGTTTGTTGTTTGCGTTCACTGTATGGTTTTTGGATAACAATCCAATAGGCAATAAAAAGAGCCCGCTTGCGCGGGCTCTTTTGCTTTAACAGCTAAAGTTAGAAAGGGGGCAGACCCGCATGGGTCTGCCCCCTTTTTTTGTACCCTCAGACCCTTGTCTATGGCTCTGACTACAAGGAAGAATGCTCTTCACAGACACACTGGGATAGAGTAGAACCATGCACTACCCCATGTTTTCCCACGCACCAGAGCCCGTCGATCAGCAGCACCAACACAACGGTGAAGAACGAACGGCAGCCCTCTACGTAGAGAGCACACTGGAGCCTCACGAAACCTGGGCGGCACTGACCGAATACATTCACCTCTGGTGGCCCAGGCAGCTCCTACAGAGCGAGGAAAGCCATATCGACCTCTCCACTGAGCTACTGCTCGAAGAGACCGCAGCCGGGGATATCATTCCTGTCGCACGCATTATCCAATGCGAGAACGAAGACGTCCTCACCATCGCACCCTACCCGGGTACACACTTGGGACGCCTCCTGGGAGTAGCTGAAGAATCAGAAGAAAGCCTGAGCTTCATCCTGGATGCCCTGGCACCGGAGACCGCAGAAGGACCGTTATCCCTGCTCGAAATCAGTAGCGGCACCTACACTGGTCGTGAAGACGAGGAACTGGGCATCTACGCTGAACAGGAAGCAGCAGCAGCCCTACTTATGGGTGCCTACAGTCGTTTCATTGGAACTGAACTCCAGCGAGAAGAGCTATAGGGGCCTTCGGATAAAAGAGGTTCTCAACCCCTGTAGAGTGGTATGTCATGAGCACACAGGACCAGAACACCCCGCAGCAGAAGGACGCACGCCCTCGCTGGGCGCGCCTTCACAAGAAGACCCCTGCATCGGGAGAAGAACCCCTGCACTATAGCAAGGCTGACATGCTAAAGCAGAGCAATATCTGGTTCCGTAAACAGGGCGTGCCCCTCATTATTCCTGCCCGTCAACGTGCTCTCGATGCGTTCCCACGCTCCGTGCCGTGGATCCTGTGGGCTGGCATCATGCATATCTGCTATATCTTCCTGCGCGACATTCTCCTCTTCGTCGTAGAGGACGTGAAGGGTTCCCTACCGAACTACATCAAAGCTCTCACAAGCGATAGCGCCCTCAGCAACGAAGTACTCCCAGTGCTCGTACTCGGCGGGATTTTCCTCGTTATGCCGATTATCTCCGGTGCGTTCATCGCTCTTGCTCACATGCTGATGGTCCGTACCCCGCAGTGGGTTCAAATCACCACGGGTATTCTTACCCTACTTTTTGCCGGAATGCTCTTCACCACCGGCGTCTTCGAAGCAAGCACCCTTGAAGGCATAGACTTCGTCTATGACGGCGGACAGGTCTTCCCCCTGATTGTTATCGGAATCTACCTCGCCATCTTCTTGGGCGTAGATACCGTACTCGGCTGGTCCCTCAAGCACGCCATCCACCAGCTCGCATCCCTGTCGCCCATGATCGCGAAAGTACTGCCCGTACTCATGGTGTCCGTACTCTTTATCTTCGTGAACGCAGACCTCTGGAAGCTCGCCAACGGACTCAGCTTCCCGCGGACCTGGGCGGTTCTGGGCCTCATGGGGCTACTCGCCGTGTTCGTGGTCGTCACGACCTCCCTAGAGCGCACAGCACGCCTTCTAGGACGCAACAGAGGCGACGACATCGCAAGGTTTAGCGAGAGCGACTACGAGCATGCCGCAGCCCTCGAAGGTGGAATATGGAACACCGCCCAAGACTGGGTCGAAGAGAAGAAAATCCTCGAACACCGACCCCTCAAAACCGCGCCCTGGGGCAACCTCATTATCATCCCCATGATTGGGCAGATTATTCAGGCGACCCTCTTCATGATGCTCGTCTTCGGATTCTTCATGGGCTTCTCGTCCATCGCCATTAGCGATACCACCATTGAATCGTGGATGACCGTCAAACCCGAACACCTCAAAATCCTCGGCGTAGACACCAACATCAACGCCGTGGTCATCAAGGTGTCCATGATCGTTGCCGTGTTCTCCGGACTCAGCTTTGTCGCAACCACCAGTAGCGACGAAAAATACGCCCGAAGCTTCCTCAAGCCCATGATTGCGCGAATTAAGCACATCCTGGTTATTCGCGATATCTACCTGGGCCTGCTTACCATGCCCAAGAACGAAGTACTCATACCCCTCAGCGAGGAGGAGAGAGTGCAAAAAGAGCCTGACAAGGCGTAAAGAGGTTAGGTAGGGGTAGAAGCTAGTGGGTCGACAGGTTCACTGTCAGCAGGTTGAATACCAGATACACCATGAGTAGGGCCACCGCCGCATCAAGTACACGCCAGGCCTCCGGGCGGGCAAAGAGCGGACGTAAAATTCGTGAGCCGTAGCCAATCATGAGGAACCACAGCACGCTACCGCAGCAGCATCCCAGGTAATACCACCAGCGGCCGGGATCGCCCTGCGTATTAGCCAGAGAACCGAGGAAAATCGTTGTGTCCAACCATGCCAGCGGGTTGAGGTAGGTGACCGCCGCCGTGGTCAGCAGGGCCGCCTTCAGCGACTGAGAATCACCATCCGCTTCATCAACCACGATGGAGTGCGGAGTAAACACGCGGCGGCCAGACTCAAAACCAAACCACGCCAAAAACGCCGCACCCACGTAGCGGAACACCTCAATAAACCACGGCGCCGCATCCAACAGGGCACCCAGACCCACAACGCCCAAACCAATCATCAGAGCATCCGACAGAATGCAGAAAATAATAATCGGGGTAATATGCCGACCCAAAATACCCTGACGCAGCACAAAAGTTCCCTGGGCGCCAATAGCCGCCACCAAAGAAATCGTGGTGGTAGCACCCAGAAACAGCAGGGAGAGGGATGCGGACATCGTGAAACTTTCTCTGTTGATCAAACGGGGTATGAACCCGCGTACGCAGTGGTGGGTAGCGGCTCTCTTACTACCAGCTTGCCAGGCAAAAGCTCGCGACGCAGGGATAAAGCCTGCGTTAGCTGAAGTGTGAAGTGCCAGAGACGAGAATACGGGAAAAAGGACCCTAAATCTATCTAAATATTTTCACACTGCGTAAGATATTCTTATGACACGTTTCAGTACCGACCAGCTCACCACCTTCGCCACCGTCATTGAATACGGCACCTTCGACGCGGCAGCAGATATCCTGCGAGTGAGCCCCTCCGCCATCTCCCAGCGCATCAAAGCCATGGAACAGATTGCCGGAAAAGTCCTGGTACGCCGAAGCAACCCCGTCACCCCCACCGACGCCGGACAAAGCGTACTGCGCATCGCCCGACAAAGCGAATTCCTGCAGCAAGAAATGGAACGCGAACTCATGGGCGCCGGCGGCTTCCAGAGCGTCTCCGTTGCCGTCAACGCCGACTCACTCGCTACCTGGTTCCTCGACGCCGTAGGAATCCTCAGCCGCGAAGACAGCATCTTCTGTGACCTGCGACGAGAAGGCGAATTCCACTCCTCCGCTATGCTCCGATCCGGAGAAGTCATGGCAGTCATCACCTCCAAACCCGAAAAAATCCCCGGCTGCTCCGTCGAAACCCTCGGTGTGGCACGCTACTGGTGCGTTGCCACCCCCGACTTCGTGCAGCGGTACCTGCCCGGCTGGCCCAAGACCATGAGTCGCGAAGAGCTCAATCGTGCCCCCGTTGTCGAATATGACCGTAAAGACTTTGTGCAGGATATAGCACGAGCCCTCATTGAAAAAGAGGTAGGTCTGGAGGCTGAAGAAACCTTCATCCAAAGCCCCACCATCTACATCCCCTCATCCCCGGACTATGCGCGTGCCGTCAGCTCCGGTATTGCCTGGGGCCTCATTCCTGAGGCGCAATGCGCCGAAGAACTCGAAAGTGGGCACCTCGTGAAGCTCGCCGCAACCCCCGTAGAATTCCCCCTCTACTGGCAGCGGTGGAACATCAACTCACCCGTTATGGAGACCGTAACCCGCCGCGTCCACGAAGCGGCACGAGGCGACCTGATCTACTAAAGGATCCCTTGGTTCATGAGGCTGAACTTAATCCAAAATAATAAAAATATAAGTCTGACTAGACTATATGTTTATATAAGAATATGAGAACCGGGTAATAAACTCTCTCAATACCCCACCACGCATACAGAGGCGGCCGCCCCACACGGGACGGCCGCCTCTCTATAAGCTCTAACGCCTAAGTCTTAACGTCTAAACTCTAACGCCAGCGAGTCATCATCAGCATGCTCACCATCATGGCGCCCACACCAACACTCACATTCCACATACCCAAATCAGGAATCGGGAACAGGCCCTGCGTAATGTAGAAAACAATAATCCACAGAATGCCCACCGCCAACAGCGAGAACATAATCACGCGGTACCACAACGGAGTCTGCTCCTTCAGCTGCGTGCCGCTCTCCATCTCACGAGCAATCTCACGCAGACGCAGCTCGCTCGCATCCTCCACCTCAGACTTAGCAGACTTCTGAGACTTCTTCTTGGACGATGCCTTAGCCGAGTTGGTCGACATACTTCCTCCGCTTATTGTTGTATGGGTAACCTAAAAATTATGTTCACACCTATCTTTGCAGACTTACGGGATGATTTCACCTTCTCTATGCGTTGAAAGATAAGGAACGCCACCCGGCGCCCAAGAACATACACAACCCAAAGGACAAAGGAGAACGCATGAGTCAAGGAACGGCACCCACCGCAGAGCGCCGGCCCCGCACCGTGCTGCACTGGATCATCCAGATTACAGGCGAACTCCTTATCACCATCGGCCTGCTGCTACTGCTCTTCGTCGCATGGCAGCTCTGGTGGACCAACATCGACGCCGACCGCACCCAATCCCAAGCCGTCAGCACCCTCGTCCAGGAATTCGACTCCAACCCCGCCGAACCCCTCCCCGACTGGGACCCCAACACCCCGCCCGCCGGTCTGAGCGAACCCGGCCACGGTGAAGTCTTCGGCGTCGTCTACATCCCCAAGTTCGGATCCGACTACCAGCGCCCCGCCACCCAGGGCACCAGCTCCGACGTGCTCGACTCCCTCGGACTCGGTCACTACGAAGGAAGCGCCATGCCCGGACAGGTCGGCAACTTCTCCCTCGCAGGCCACCGCCAAACCCGAGGTAAAGTCCTCAACGACATCGACCTGCTCACCGAAGGCGACCACATCTACGTGCGCACCAAAGACGGCTACTACACTTACACCGTCTACAGCCACGAAATCGTGCAACCCGACCAGGTAGAAGTCATCGAACCCGTCCCCGGACAGCCCGGCGTAGCACCCACCGAGCGCCTCCTGACGCTCACCACCTGCCACCCGCGCTACGGCGACACCGAACGATACATTGTCCACGCCCGCCTCGAATCCTGGCGGCCCGCAGCAGCCGGAGCGCCCGCAGAAATTGCCGCCTCCGTCGCAAAATCCTAAATCTGAGAGGAAAAGTAGATGTACGCATGGATTTTCCGTCACCTCCCCGGGCCCCTGTGGGTTCGCATCATCATCGCCATCGTGCTGATACTCGCCGTAGTCTACCTGCTCATGGAATTCGTCTTCCCCCACTTCGCAGAGTACGGCCCCTTCAACCTGAACGTCACCATCAACCATTAGCGCTAAGGACGTGCCATGACCCGCATCCTTGTCATCGACAACTACGACAGCTTCGTCTTCACCCTCGTCGGCTACATCCAGCAGCTCGGCGCTGAAACCACCGTCATCCGTAACGACGAATACGACCTCGACACCGTCATTAAGCTCGCCGAAGAACACGACGGCGTGCTCGTTTCCCCGGGCCCCGGCGCCCCCGCAGAAGCAGGCGTCATCATCGACACCATCCGCTGGGCAGCCGAAGCGAAGAAGCCTCTACTGGGCGTATGCCTCGGCCACCAGGCCATCGCGGAGGCATTCGGCGGCACCGTTACCCACGCCCCCGAACTCATGCACGGCAAGACCTCCCGCCTCGTGCACGAGAACGTCTCCGTCTTCAAGGACGTGCCCTGCCCCTTCACCGCGACCCGCTACCACTCCCTGGCAGTCGTACCCGAAACCATGCCCGAGGTCCTGGAAACCACCTCCACCACCGACAACGGCATCATTATGGGTCTGCGCCACCGCGAAGCCCCCATGCACGGCGTGCAGTTCCACCCCGAATCGGTCCTGACGGAAAGCGGATACCTCATGCTCGGCAACTGGCTCGAAGAAACCGGCCTGCAGGGAGCCGCAGAGCGCGCTAAGAGCCTCTCACCCCTCATGGCTTAGTAACCTTTAGCCTTAGACGCCCTCAACGGCTTATATCGCCTCCAGAAGCCCCGTAGCAGACACGCTATAGGGAAACTGGAGGCGATAACTCTACCCCCGCACACTTCCTAACCGGAACCCAGGTACACAAAACCTAGGTATACGAAACCTCAGGTACACAAAAAGGGGCGGCACCCCACACCATTTGGTGTGGAGCGCCGCCCCTTTTGCTAGCCGCTAGAACCCCTTAGCGGGCGTTAGCGTTATTAGCGTTGTTCGCATTGGCGTTCGCGTTAGTACCCTGAAGCGTACGGGTACCCGCAGTAGTGGACGCAGCCGGTGCCGGAGTAGCCGTAGCGGTAGAACGCTGCTGGTTATTCGCTGCCGCAGGCTGAGTAGCCGCAGTAGTCGGCTGGGTAGCGGTAGAACGCTGCTGGTTATTGGTCGCAGCAGAATTCTGATTACCAGTCGTTGCAGCAGAGTTCTGGTTACCGGTTGCTGCCGCAGGCTGAGTAGCCGCAGTAGTCGGCGCGGTCGTCTGAGTCGGAGTAGCAGCCACACGGATCGTCACAGTGCTGTTCTGAGCCACCAGAGTACCCGCTGCAGAGCTCTGCGAAAGCACAGTGCCCGCAGGACGCTCGTTAGTCTGAACGGTCTCAATGTTGGTGTTCAGCAGAACATCCTGAGCGGTCAGAGCAGCAATCGCCTGATCCTTGGTCAGACCCACCAGCGAGGGGACCTTCACCTTACCGGAGGACAGGACGATGTTCACGGTGCTACCAGCCTCAACGGTCTGAACGCCCTTATCATCGGTCGAGCCCTTCTCCGGGGAAAGCTCCACAACCATACCCGCAGGAACCGAAGCGCTCTCCACAGTGGAGACGCGGCCATCCACCAGACCAAGATCCTTCAGAGCGTTACGGACATACGCCTCACTCTGACCCTGCAGGTTATCCGGCAACTTGACCTTCTCCGGACCGCTAGAAACAGTCACGGTCACAGTCGAACCCTTATTAACCTTTGAACCGACACCCGGCTCGACGCTGATAACGTCACCCTTCTTGATGTTGTCCGAGTAGCCCTGACGGTACTCCACCACGAAGCCTCGGTTACGCAGCTGGTTATCGGCATCATCGCGGGAAACATTCACCACAGCCGGAACCTGAACCTGCGGAACCTCATTGAGCTTGTTCTGGTAGTACAGCACCGAGCCGACACTGAAAACCAGCAGAGCAGCAATCAGAGTACCCACGAGGAAACGAACCCACGCACGCTTACGCGGCGAAGACTCATCGTACTCCGCGTACTCCTCATCGTCGTACAGTTCCTCATCGTCTTCGTACTCGAAGAAGCCGTTGAGGCCGCCGTCCTCCACCGAAGCCTCAGTAATCGAGGTGGTGTACGGAGCGTAATCCTCACCCAAGGAAGCGGTAGTCGCCGAAGGTACAAACGCAGTAGTCATCGCTGCATCCTGAACTACGGTCTCTTCACCCGGGCGAACAACCGACACCAAAGCCTGAGCGAACTCAGCAGCACTCTGATAACGCTCATCCGGGTTCTTCGCCAGACCCTTCAGAATCACAGCATCCAGACCAGCAGGAACCTCAAGCGGGGTGAACTTGCTCGGAGGCTCAGGAGCGTCAGAGAGGTGCTTAGCCGCCAGGTCAACATTCGACTCAGCGTCAAACGGAGAACGACCAGCAATCATCTCGTAAATCACGCACGCAGCAGAGTACAGGTCACTACGGGCGTCAACATCCTTGCCGCTCACCTGCTCCGGGGACATGTAGCGTGCGCTACCCATCACCACGTTAGCCTTGGTCAGCGCCTCGCCAGCTTCCTCAATGGCACGGGAAATACCGAAATCCATGACCTTAATCTGGCCCGGCTGACCCTTAGCGATGTCCTCGCTGGTACGCTCCAGCACCATAATATTCGCCGGCTTAATGTCGCGGTGAATAATGCCCATCGAGTGGCTGTACTGCAAAGCGCCCAGAAGCTGCTCGGAGTAACCTAAAGCATCACGGACCGGCAGGTGGCCGCCACGAGACAGAATGGAACGCAGAGTATGACCCTCCACGTACTCCATCACAATATAAGGAATAGCGGTGCTATCTTCCGAAGAAGACTCCTCACCATCCTTCGAGGGGTTATATGAGCCGGTGTCATAGACAGCAACAATCGCAGGATTGTTCAGAGACGCAACAGCCTCCGCCTCACGCTTAAAGCGTGCGCGGAACGTAGCGTCCTGGGCCTGCTCCGGGCGCAGAATCTTAAGCGCAACCTTGCGGCCGAGGCGAGTATCCTCAGCAGCATAAACGGTTGCCATTGCACCGGTACCGATTACCTCGAGTACCTTGTAACGGTTATCAACCGTGTCGGGAACCGACAGGTCCATAAGTTCTCCTGGATTACTAAGACTAAAACTAAATCAAAATGTAGGGGCTAACGCGCCGACGCAGAAGCGGAAGCAGAAGCCGACGCAGACGGTGCAGCAGAAGCGCTCGCACTCGAACCCCTACCCGAACTGGAAGAGGCCACATACATGTCTACATTACTACCAACCGTGACCTTGGTGCCAGATGAGGGGGTAGTACGAAGCACCGTACCGGGGGCCGCAGTGTCCGAATTCTCATAATGCAGAGAAACATTCACACCCAGAGCGGCAACAGCCTTCGACGCCTCATCAACATTCTTACCCTCAAGGTTCGACGGCAAAGTCACCGACTTCGGACCGGTTGAATAGCGAACAGTCACGCTATTACCCTGCTCCAAAGTACCCGTCGGAGAAACCGAAATCACCGTGTTCTCCGGCTGAGTCGACTCAACACCCTCAGTCTTGGGGGACAGGCCAAGGTTCTTCAGCTCGTTCACCGCATCCTGCAGCTCGCGACCCTCGTAGTTAATCGCGTTGACGGTCACCTTCTGCTTAGCGGCACGGGCAGAAGCAGACTCAGTCGGCTCCACCGTAGAAACGGTACCCGTGTTCGTCGGAACAGCAGACGAAGAAGCGCTCGGAACCGGATCAGTCGAACCGCCACCATTATTGGAGGAAAGAACCGTCCAAATACCGCCAGCAATCAGCACGATTGCCAGAAGCAGAGCAACCCACATCCACACGTTCGGGCCACGCTTCGCTGCAGGAGCAGGAGTAGACTTCACGCGGCCCGAAGCCGGACGCATCGTCTGCGCACCCGTACGAGGAATAGGCGCCGTCGTCGGCTCCGGCGAGAAACGACCACCAGAACCAAAACGCGGAGTAGCAGAAGCACTAATCGGCTCAGCCGCAACATCCATAGCGGTCATCGCGACAGTACCGTCGTCAGCATTCTCCTCAGCCAAGAACTGCGCCAGCGGAGGAACAGCCTTCACCGCTGCCTTCAGATCGCGGCGACGAATCGCATCCACCGCAGAAGCCAGAGCGGTCGCATCCTTAGGACGCTGAGCCGGGTCCTTCGCCAACAAGCACATGATGAGCGCACGAGCAGGAGCCGGGATGGTCTCCGGAAGCGGCGGCGGCGGATCATTCACCTGAGCCAAAGCAATCGCAATCTGCGACTCACCCGTAAACGGACGACGACCCACCAAGCACTCATAACCAATAATGCCCAACGAGTACATATCCGAAGACGCGGTAGCCGCCTGACCGGTTGCCTGTTCCGGCGCCAAATACTGGGCAGTGCCCATCACCTGGCCGGTAGCCGTCAACGGCACCTGGTTAGCCAGACGAGCAATACCGAAATCGGTCACCTTCACACGGTCATCCGGAGTGATGATCAGGTTACCCGGCTTCACGTCACGATGCACCAGACCCTGCGAATGAGCCGCAGCCAACGCGCGAGCGGTCTGAGCAATGAAGTTCAGAATACGATCGGGCGGCAAGGTAGTCTCGTGCTCGATAATGCTCGAGAGCGGATTACCCGGCACCAGCTCCATGACCAGGTACGCGGAGTTGTCCTCCTCGCCGTAGTCGAAAACGTTCGCTACGCCGGGGTGGTTCAACAGCGCCGTATTACGGGCCTCAGCGCGGAAACGCTCCAAGAAGCCCGGGTCACCGGTGTACTCCTCCTTGAGGATCTTGACCGCAACGATGCGCCCAAGCACCTTGTCGCGAGCTTTCCACACCTCGCCCATACCGCCAATCGCGATACGTTCGGTTAGGGTGTAGCGCCCGCCCAAAGTGATATCAGCCGCAGGCCTCACTTGTTCAACACCGCCTCAAAGAGTTGCTTACTAGTACTGGTTGCCAACTGGGCACCGGTCGCCACGTCAATATCCTCATAAACCACAGCAATCGCAATCTGAGGATCATCAGCCGGCGCGAAACCGGTAAACCAAGAATTATTCAAACCTGCCGTGGTCTCCGCGGTACCGGTCTTACCCGCCACCTTCACACCGGAGACACCAGCATTACGTGCAATACCATTATCAACCGCATTCACCATCCACTGCTTCACCTGGTTAGCAATTTCAGGGCTAGTGGACGTACGCAGCTTCTCAGGAGAGAACTCCTGCAAAGTGCTCAGGTTGCTGGTCTTCACCGAACGAATCAGGTTCGGCTTCATCTGCACGCCGCCATTTGCAATCGCTGCAGAAGTCATCGCCACCTGCAGCGGAGTGGTCTTCACGTCGTACTGACCAATCGCCGACTGGGCCAGCTGGCTCTGCGTCAGATTCGACGGGAAAGACGACTTAGAAACCGTCAACGGAATCTTCAAATCCTGGCCGTAACCAAAATTCTCAGCGGTCTTCGCGATACGCTCCTGACCCAAATCCATCGCAATCTGCGCAAACGGCGTATTACAGGACTGAGCCAAAGCCCACTCAATCGTCACCTGAGTGCGGGTCGAACACTGACTGCCCGTATAGTTCGGCAGGCTGATGTTCGTGCCCGGCAGCGGCAACTGCGCGGGGTTCGCAATGACCGAAGATGCGTTGTACTTGCCGGACTCCAGCGCCGCCACCGCATCAATAATCTTGAAGGTCGAACCCGGCGAATAGGTGTTACCCGCAATCGCACGGTTAAACAGGGGGCTGTCCTCATCAGAAGTCAGAGCCTGGTAATTTGCCAACACCGAAGAGCTCGTATGAGACGACAGAAGATTCGGATCATAGGACGGCGAAGAAGCCATCGCCAGAATCTCACCAGTCTTCGGGTTCAACGCCACCACAGCACCCTTACGGCCCTGCAACGCGTTATAGGCAATATCCTGAAGCTTCGAATTAATCGTCAGCTCCACGCTAGCGCCCTGCGCAGAAGAACCACTGAACAGCTGCGCCACACGGTCGTAGAACTGGCTATCGCTCGTGCCGGCAAGCTCCTTATCCATAGCAGCTTCCAAACCGGTCGCGCCATAAATCGTGGAGAAATAACCGGTCAGAGCCGCATACTTAAGCGGGTGGTTATACACACGCTGGTAGTTGTACTCATCATCAGACTTCACCGACGAAGCAATCTCCGTACCATCAACCACAATCGAACCACGTGCCGAACCGTAATTGTCGTAGAGCGCTCGAGAATTCCACTGATTATTCATCAGCGTCTTCGAATCGAAGAACTGAATATAGCTGAGGGTACCCATCAGCAGGACAAACACGCACGCGGCAGACATCCACATGCGGCGAATAGCCCTATCCATTCTTCTCACCTCCAGAATCCTTAGCCGTAATACGCGCCAGAACGCTAGTAGCACCCTCCGGCTCGTAGCTAGTGTCCGCATGGTCAATACCCTGCGGAGCATCATAACCAGCCACCAGGTGAGGTGCGCGGGCACTATGAGAAATCGACAGCCACAGCGCCACAATAATCCAGTTAGCCACCAACGAGGAGCCACCGGCAGACATGAAAGGAGTCGTCAGACCAGTCAGCGGAATCAAGCGAGTCACGCCACCAATCACCACGAACAGCTGCAGAACCATGACCGTAGACAGGCCAGCAGCCAGCAGCTTACCGAAACCATCACGAGTACCCAACGCCGCACGGTAACCGCGCGAAACCAGGAGCATGAACATCATCAGGATCGCGCCCAGACCAACCAGGCCCAGCTCCTCACCCAACGAGGAAATAATCATGTCCGAGTTAGCGTACGGGACGAGGTTCGCGCGGCCCTGACCCCAACCGCGGCCAAAAAGACCGCCATAAGCCAGGCCGAAAACGCCCTGCAGAATCTGACCCGAACCGCCAGGAGACGCCTGGTAAATCTCCGGATCAAAAGCATGCACCCACGCATAAATACGGGCGTGCACGTGCGAGACATAGTGGTACGCGAAATAGCCACCCACAGCCATACCGATACCCGCAACCACCAGCCACGAAATACGACCGGTCGACAGGTACAGCATCGCCATGAACAGACCAAAGAACATGATTGCCGAACCAAGGTCCTTCTGGAACACCAGAACACCCAGGCTCACAATCCACGCCAAGAACACCGGCGCCAAATCACGCAGACGCGGCAGATTAATCGGACCAATACGGCGGCCAGCCACCAGAATCAGGTCACGGTGCGTCGCCAAATAGCCGGCGAAGAAAATCGCCAAAGTAATCTTCGCGACCTCACCCGGCTGGAACGTGCGGTTACCGATATGAATCCAAATACGAGCACCATTAAGCTCCATACCCAGACCCGGAACCAGCGGCATGATGAGCAGAATCATCGACAACACCAGCGAGGTGTACGTGACCTTACGTAGCAGACGGTAATCCCTGAGCACGAACACGATAATCGCGCACAGCACCATAGACACGCCGGTCCACATCAGCTGACCATCACCCACCGGCGCCGCAATCTGCGGGTCCAGACGATAAATCATGGTCAAACCAATACCGTTCAGCGCCACCACCAGCGGCAGAATAAACGGATCAGCATAACGTGCGCGGAACTGCATGACTAGGTGAATCAGAAGAGCACCGGCACCCAGCACCACCGTGCACGGCAACCACTGGCTCTTCGACGTATCAAAAGCATGCTCCGGATCAATCAGATACATGCCGAACGAGCTGATACCCACCGCCAAAACCAGCAGGAAAAGCTCCGTGAAACGGCGTGCACGAGGCGCATCCGACTCACGACGGAACGAGAACTTAGCCATTATTCTCACCGCCTACCGCAGCAGGAGCCTCCGAAGAAGCCTGCTCAGGAGCCGGGGATGCCGAATCAGAGCCCGGTGCTTCAGAGCTCGGAGCCTCACTGGGTGCCGCAGAGCTCGGGGAAGCGGAAGCGGAAGCCGAGGCAGACGCTGCAGCCTGCTCAGCCTTCTCACGCGTCTGATCCGCCTGAGTCTTCAAACGAGACACAATCTGATGCGCATCATCCAGGTCCTTCGCCGTAATCGCATTACGCAACAAAGAACGAGTATGATCGTTCAGCTCACTCGTAGAAATATCGGTATTCTCCACCACGTGAGAAAGACGAATCGGGCCCAAGGCATGCGGAATACCGTTGTACACCGCAACCGTGCCATCACTCTCACCCACGTAGTAGCTACGCTCCACATAGCGCAGACCGGTCCACGCACCCAGCGTCAAAACAGCCGCAACCAGCAGAGCAATGAACAGGCGAATCGACCAAGCCCGCGGACGCGAACGCTCCACAGTATCCTCAGCGATCAGCTCCTCCAACTCAGCCGGCAGAGCCGCCTCATCAGACTCAACCTTCAACGGCACACGCTGAGCCACCGTCGCGCGGTGCTCCAGGGTACGCGAAGTCACCGCCGGAATCATGCCGGTCTCAGTAGCCACCGAAGCGGCACCAACCAGCTGATGCGGGCGGGAACCCAACTCGCTACGCAAAATCGCAGCGTTCGTAAGAGCCGCATCCACGGCGTTATCGTACGTACCGATATGGTGACGCACCGCCCCAGAACCGCTATGCAACAGGGTTCCAGAGAAGTCACGAGCACGACGGAAACGGCGCAACGACCGACGACGAGACTCCTCAGAGTCCTCATCATGGTGCGCACCCAAAATAGCCTCAGCAGCCTCAGCCGTGGCAGCAACCTCGGGAAGCTTCTGAGTATTCGTGCTGACCTCCTGCTCCGCCACAATCGAATCAGGCAGAGCAGACTCAGGCAGGCTCGAAGGACCCACTGGCTCATCCACCGGCAGAACCTCACGGTCAATCACCTGCAGGGACACAACCGTCACGTTATCCGGAGCGCCACGCTCCAACGTCATCGCAATCAGAGTGTCAGCAATCTCAGACAGGTCATCGGTAGAACGCATCACCTGCTCAATCTCCGCCAGGGACACCACAGCATCCAAACCGTCCGAAGAGAGCACCCAGCGCTCGCCGGGAACAGCGTCCAGAGTCTTCAACTCCAGCTCGGGGGAGGCGTCAACATCACCCAGAACGCGCATAATCACGTTCTTATGCGGGTGGTTCTCCGCCTCCTGCGGGGTAATACGACCCTCATTGAGCAGACGCTGCACAAACGTATGGTCAGTAGAAATCTGCTCAAACTCACCATCAGCGCCCGGGCGCAGACGATACGCACGCGAGTCACCAATATGGGCGAACTCAATGCAATCACCATCAATCAGCAGGGCAGTACAGGTCGTACCCATACCCGCCAACTGCGGATCATTCGCCGCCAGCTCATTAATAATCAGATTCGCACTCTGAATCTCATCAGCCAGATAAACGCTACCGGTACCATCCTCAAAGTCAGGGTGGTCAAGCGGAGTCAGATTCAGAACCGTCGTAGCCGACGCGACATCGCCGCCCACGTGACCGCCCATGCCGTCAGCAACGACAGCAAGGAAACGACCACCGTAGCCGGAGTCATCATTTTTCGAGCGTTTCAGACCCGTATCAGAGCGGGCCTCAAAACGAAAAGCAATCTTCATACACTAGCCCCTCAACTGCATGGTGGTACCGCCAACGCGGAAATCATCACCGGGCTCAATCGGGGTCGCACGAGTCAGACGCTCGCCATTGACGAACGTACCATTAGTAGAATTCAAATCCTCCAGGAACCAACGGGAACCCTGAGGGAACAGACGCGCATGACGGCCCGAGGCGTAATCATCCTGCAGGGACACCTCAATGTCATTAGCGCGGCCAATAGTAATCGGGTGATCACCCAGCTGCATCATCGCGCCAGCCTGCGCACCCGCAGTAATCACAAGCTGCGAAGGGCGAGTCGGCGGAGGCGCAATATGGGTAGCCTCCGGAACAGCATCAACCGGCGCCGCACGATAGTTCTTACCCAAACCAAGGTCACGGCGAGCAGCCGAAACCACCAGGAAAACAAAGAACCAGATGAGCGCCAGAAAAGCGTAACGAAGGATAGTAACAGTCAGTTCGGACGCCATTAACGGGCACCTCCGGTCGAACTATGGAAAATGATGCGGGTATTACCCATGCGAAGCAGCGAACCGTTCGCCAGCACCACGGGCGCACGCAAAGGCACCCCATTAATCAGCGTGCCATTAGTAGAACCCATATCGGAGGCGACCACCGCACCACCCTGCATCGAAAGCTGCAGGTGACGGCGAGAAACGCCCTTATCATCCAGACGAAAATCAGCATCAGAACCGCGGCCCAACACAAACGGCAGACGATCCACCGGGTGCATGCGACCCTCAATCTCCAAGAAGAAACGGGGAGCACCCGCCGCAGGGGACGGTACCGGCATGTTCAGGCGAGGTGCCGGAGCCTGCTGAGGCGCAGGCTGAACGGGCGGAGCCGGCTGAGCTGCAGGCTTCGTAATGCGGGTCGGCAAAGAAGACTCACGCGGCGGACGCACCGGCGCATAGTTAGTAGCACCGCGCAGAGACGACGGGGACGCCGGAGCCTCCGGCACAGAGAACGGCTCGAAGGTCGCAACAACCTCAAACTCGCCCTCAGAGAGAGAATCAAGAACGTTGAACGTCACGCGAACCGCACCGATCAGGGTGTAACCCTGCGCGCGGGCGTGTGAAATCGCCAAATCGCACAGCTCAACAGCGAACGGGTTGCCCCACTCGCGCACGCGAGGGAAATCAACCGGTGCAAAACGGAGAGTATAGACATTAGGAGCCATAGTGCGGCCACTGCCGTCCACATAGGACTCGTCATCCATCATGATGCGGACGCGGTTAGCGACATCCGCCTTCGCAAAGGTGCCGAAGCCCTTGGAAAGGCCGACAGTGCGACCGATGCCTTGCTCCAGCTTGCCCAGCTTGTCGAAAAACTTCATGCCGCCTCCTTCTCAACGACCATTCCGAGCAACAGACCGCGCAAACGGTCTTTATCCGAAAGGCTCAGTTTAACGAGCGTGTCTGTGCGTTTGCTGTGTGCCCTGTGAATGAACACACCCGATTCTATTTTAGGTGATGCACTCGCCATCGCTCTGGAACCCCGTCATTTAGCGGGGAATTGGTTATGGATATGAAAAAATCCCCGGTTCTTTCGAACCGGGGATCGTTGGTGCGCGAGGGGGGAGTTGAACCCCCACGCCCTCACGGGCACACGGACCTGAACCGTGCGCGTCTGCCTATTCCGCCACTCGCGCATGTGTCTTACGGTGTATCACCGCAGGCAACACATAAAACTATACGGACTGCATGCGGTGCTGTCCAATTGAGAGAGTGTGACCTTCGTTACTTGCCTTGCTGTTTGCTTTGTTACTTGGAGGTGGTGGAGGGATCAGAAAGAGCCTCCGAGACACTATGAGGCGCTATCGGACACTCCACCGGAAGCCGCCGCACCGGATGCAGTCGCACTGGATGCAGTCGCACTGGAAGCAGTCGCGGAACCCCGCACCATACGCTCGTGTTCAGCACGTTCCCGGTCAATACGTTCCAAACGCGCACGCAACAACCACGTCACCGGACCCACATACGGTAGGCACAACACCAGCAGAAGCCACTTCAACTTCTGCACCTCAGAAAAATACGGATTCCGATGAATGGTCACCAAGCACAGTAGCGCCAGCGCAATACCAGCCAGAAAAACGACCGTGACCACCAGCTCCAGTACAGCATTCCAATTCATGAGCCCTCCTAATATCCTTCCTAAGCATACAGACCCCACAAGAACATACAGGCTGCAGGAACCCCCTCACAGACGCCCCCGGCACATAAAAGGGCCCGCCCCACACACAGCAGGACGGACCCCTCCACAAAAGCCTATACAAGGCTTAGAAACTAGCGGCTAACCTTCTTAGCTTTCTTTGCAGCACGACGCTCAGCAGCCTTCGCATCATACTCAGCCCAGAACTCACGGGTGGTCACCGCATCGGTACCATCCCACGCCGCAAGATTCTTCAACTCAGGCATATCCGAAGCCTTGAAAATCGGCTCCAAACCAGCCTTACGCTGAGCCTCATAGTTCTTCAACACCGCAACAACCTGCGGAGTCATCAACAGAACCGCCGTCAAGTTCACAATCACCATGCCGGCATTCAACATATCCGCGGTAGTCCACACCAGATCCAGCGAAGAAATCGCGCCGAAGAACACGAACACCAGAACCAGCGCACGGAAAATAGTCATCGGCAGCTTATGCTCAGTCACGAAACGCATATTCGACTCGCCGTAGTAGTAGTTACCAATCACAGTCGAGAACGCAAACATGAAAATAGCGATAGTCAGGAAGTGAACCGCCCAGTCACCCAGCTGCATAGCCAGCGCCGACTGAGTCAGCGACGCACCGCGCGAACGATCACCATAGGTCGGATTCGACAGCAGAACAATAAACGCGGTCACAGTACACGCCATCATCGTGTCAAAGTAAACACCCAGAGTCTGCACGTAACCCTGCTTAGCCGGGTGAGAAATAGTAGCGGTCGCACCAGCGTTCGGAGCAGTACCCATACCCGCCTCGTTAGTCAGCAGGCCACGCTTCATACCCCAAATCACGGCGCCCATCGCGCCACCGGTCACAAACTCCTTAATACCGAAAGCACCCTGGAAAATCATCAGCAGCATATTCGGAACCTCAGAGATGTTCAGCAGAACAACCAGCAGGCCCAGCAGCAGATACAGCACCGCCATAATCGGTACCAGCCACTCAGTCACCGAAGAAATCGCGCGAATACCACCGAAAATAATAGCCGCAGTCAGCGCCACCATAATCAGACCAATAGTGATGCGGAAGCCCATCGAGTTAGTACCCGAAACATCAATGTTGAACGAGTTCGCCGCAGCATCCACCACAGCATTCGTCTGAACCGCCACAAACACAAACGCATAAGTGACCACAATGAACGCCACGAAGATGTAACCCATCCACGGAGCATTCAGACCGCGCTTCATGTAGTACGCCGGACCACCAATGTAAGAATCCTTACCGCGCTCCTTGTACAGCTGACCCAGAAGGGACTCCGCGAAAGCAGAAGCTGCACCAACAGCAGCAATAACCCACATCCAGAACACAGCACCCGGGCCGCCCATAGCAATAGCCAAAGCAACACCCGCAACAGTACCGGTACCCACACGAGAAGCAGCCGAAACAGTAAACGCACGGAACGAAGAAATACTCTTCTTACCGTCAGCCTCACGAGCAACCGGGTCACCCAGGACGCGGATCATTTCCTTAATGGAACGCCACTGCACACCGCGAGTGCGGATCGTAATGTACAGACCAGCCGCAATCAGAGCGTAGTAGAGGAAATTACTCCACATCCAGTTCTGCACGGCATCCACGGAGGAAGTCAGTTCCGCAGTCTGCGTATTAATGTCCCCGATGATATTCAGAAGAAAATCCACTCGGCACTCCAATCTTGAAAGCAAAAAGCCCGCACGCTCAAATCCGAAAGACGGACAACGTGTGGGCTACATTGCTGGGTGGCGCGGACTCAAAGCCGCGTAACGGAGGGGTATATGCTCCGTATAATTAGTCACCCCATTGTGTCGGGAGCAACCCCCGCTAGGCAACTTAAAAAGGAGTGCAATCCAAAATGTAACGAATATTTAATATACGAGCAGAGTAAATATAGACTCCCGTACGGGGTCCACCAACACTAGCGGGGCGGGCGCGAAAAGCCCGGCGCAAGGCATAAAACCTCGCACCGGGCTTAGCAAATAAACGGGGGTTCGCAAATAAACGAGGGTTCTGGCCGGGGCTATGAACGCTCAGGCTTCACAAACGGGAACGACAAAACCCCACGAATCTGCGTCTGAGCCAACAGCATCACCAAACGGTCCACACCCAGACCCAAACCACCCGTCGGCGGCATACCCGTCTCCAAGGCGTACAGGAAATCCTCATCCACCTCCATCGCCTCCAGATCACCCGAAGCCGCCTTCAACGACTGCTCCGTCAGACGCTCACGCTGCACCAGCGGATCCGCCAACTCGGAATACGCACAGCCCATCTCCATGCCGTTAATCACCAAATCCCAACGCTCCGCCAAACCCGGAACACTACGATGCGGCGCCGCAAGCGGACTCGTCTCCGCAGAGAAATCCGTATAGAACGTCGGCTCCACCGTATGCGCCTCAACCAGCTCACCATACAGCTCCTCAACGATGGCGCCCGGACCCATACCCTCATGAACACGCACACCGTGCTGCTGCGCCAGAACCAGCAGCTCCTCAAAATCCGTCTGCACATCCACGCGGCGACCCAGCGCCTCCGACAGGGCATCACACACCGACACCACACGCCACGGACCCGACACATCAGATACCGTGCGCTCACTCGACGCCTTATGACCCAGCGGCAAAGACACCGAACCAAACACCGCCTGCGCAGCATCCTTAATCAGACGCTCCGTCAACTCTCGCATCTGCACATAATCCGCATACGGACGATACGCCTCAAGCACCGTAAACTCCGGATTATGGGTCGCATCAGCACCCTCATTACGGAAATCACGACCCAGCTCATACACCGGACCGCTACCACCCACCACCAGACGCTTCAGGTACAGCTCCGGCGCAATACGCAGCGTCAAATCCTCACCATAGGCGTTGATATACGTGCGGAACGGACGCGCGCTCGCGCCACCATGCACCGTATGCAGAATCGGGGTCTCCACCTCAAGGAAACCCTCCGCATCCAGTCGGGCACGCAACGCCTTAATCACCGCGGTGCGCAAACGCAGATTCCGCATCTGATCCGGATGCACCAACAGGTCCGTGGAACGGCGACGCAGACGCGCCTCCGGGTCGGTAAAGGAGTCGAAGGGGATGGGGTGCAGACTCTTCGACGCCATGGACCAGGTGGATGCAATCAGCGATGGGGTGCCATTGCGGCTCGCCCCGTAGCTACCCTGCACGGTGATGATATCGCCAGTATCCAGGTTGCGGGAGGCGAGGTTCAGCAGGCGTTCACCCACCAGGTTGCGCTCCATGACGACCTGCAGGGTTATGCCACCTTCAATAAGGGTCACAAAAAGGACCCCACCGTGGTTGCGAAGCGCGCGAATACGGCCCGAAACTATAAATTCCGAATCTGGAATATTTGCGGAAGAGAATATACGCAGAGCATCCTTGATACCCAGCACAGAGGCGCCATTACTGCCCTTCTCACCACCCAGCGGATACGGCTCCATACCCGCCGCACGCAGCGCCTCCAGATGGCGCAGACGATGCTGAGTCTGATCGCTACGCGACACCTCAGGAAGCTCATCCACGGCAGCAAGCTGCATCTGCTGAAGAGCCTCCAACTCATCAGCAGAAAGACGCTGCTCCTGATCCTGCAAACGGCGCGCCGACAGGTTCGGCAAGAAACCCTCCGCCATACCCGCAGCAAACACAACATTCGCCATCGCCAACGTCGGCTCCGTCGCCAAAAAACGAGGAACCCACAGTGGGGCAAACTTCAGATTGAAACGGTACAGACGGCGCAATTGCAGAAAACGATCCAGCACACCCAAAGAGCGGGAAGCAAAACGGTTCCACGCCGACGCACCCACCTGATCAGCAGCCTCAAAAATATGGCCGAACATCGCAAAATTCAGCGACACCCGACGCACACCCAAAGACGCCGCCTGCTCCATCAGCGACGCCACCATAAACTCCACCACACCATTAGGCGCATCGGGGGAGCGGCGCATAACATCCAACGACAGGCCGGTAGGACCCCACGGGACGAACGACAGCAGAGCCACCATCCGGCCTGACTCATCATGAGTCGAAACCAGCAGCGAGGAAGAATCCGCCGGATCATTCACACGATTCAGAGCCATCGAAAAACCGCGCTCCACACGCCCATGACGCCACGCAGAAATATTCTCCGCAACCTGCTGGCGCTGCTGCTCATCCAGCTCTGAAAAACGGCGCATCTGCACCGTGTACCCGCCGCGGCGCACACGCTGAACCGCCTGACGCACCGGCAGCATCGACGTGTCATTGAGCGTGAAACGGTCCGCCTCAAGAACCGCCTCCTCACCCATCTGAATAATCGACAAGCCCGCACGGTTATAGGCGCGAGCACCCGCCTCACTCACGCTCAGAGCCGCAGGAACCCAACCGTAACTACGCGCCTGCAGCATCCACTGCTCAATCGCGGCATCCCACGAATCAGGGTCACCCACCGGGTCGCTCGACGCCAAACACACCGAACCCACCGAGCGGTACGTAATCGCCGCCCTCTGATCGGGAGAGAAAATAACCTGCTTATCGCGGCGCGTCGCAAAATAGGAGAGCGAATCATTGGCACCGTACTGCTGCAGCAGGGCGCGAATCTTCAGCTCCTTCTCACCGGTCCACGCATCCGGGGCACGGTAACCGCGCGCCAACAGGTACAGCGCCGCAACCAGCGAGGCACCGTAACCAAACGAAGCCAAGAAAGCCACCACATCAGCAGCCCAAACACCAGGATGCGTACGCTCAATACCCATGCCGTGCATGAGTAGCTCCCACGGGGTGATGAAACGCAACGGCTCCCACACACCAATGTGGCAGAGGTACCAGAGCACCAGGGTAGTCAGCAGGATACCGCCAACAGCCGTCAATGCCGCACCCACCCACGAGAGGCGACCAATGCGTGCCGGGAACGCCGAACGAATCGAGAAAAGGAACGGCACCAGCACACACGCAAACACGATGGAGAGAGTATCGACCGTCGAGGAGAAAATACGGTCCTTCGGCATGATTCCCGCCGGGAACGCCAGCGTGAAAGCGCTATGGGTCGCGATCAGCGCGCCGAGCACCTGAAAAACAATCGCCGCAATGAGGGCAGCGCGCTTGCGCACAATCAGCCCGGACACCATCACAATCATCGTGATGGCGCTGGGCAGAGTATGCGTGGAGGGAATATTCAGCAGGTCCGCAATGACTTCCCACCAGGTGAAGCCACGGCCGTGCCGCAGAGGAGAGATAATCCACGCGAACGTGGTCAGAAGCGCGGCAAAAGAATACACCCCGATGACCACGCGTGCTGATGTCTCTGCATACCTAGAGGGAGGCGCAGACGCCTGCCCTGCTCGTGCTGTACGGCGACGTGAGGTAGTGCGGTGAGACATCATTATTAGCGAGGAATCGGGGTGTAGAGAAGGTATTGGACCTAAAGAATCTGGCTAGGCTTCAGCCTTTGGGTCACGGTAGGTGTCTTCGAAGACGTCGGGGATGCCGTTGTCGTCAGCATCCACGCTTTCCTTCTCAGCCAGCGCACGGTAGTGCTTGTTTCGGCGAGACAGGATAGACGCACCCACAATGGCAGCCAGAACAGAGCCGACGAGAATCGCAATCTTTGCGTCCTCGGTGTGCGCCGAGCCGTGCGGGAAGGACAGCTCAGCCACCAGCAGGGACACGGTGAAACCGATACCACTGGTTGCAGCCAGACCGACCACGTCAATCCAGGCGATATCCGGGTCGAGGTTAGCGTTCTTGAAGCGGGTGACGAGCCAGGTGGTACCAAAAATACCGATGGTCTTACCGGCAACCAGCCCAACCATAATGCCGACCGCCACGGAGTCGGTGAGGGCGCGTCCGAGGCCTTCAAAACCGCCCACAGCCACACCCGCGCTGAAGAACGCGAAAATCGGCACGCAGATGCCGGTAGAGAGGGGGCGGAAGCGGTGCTCCAGCACCTCCGCAAGACCGTGTTCAGCCTGCGCCGCCTCAGAGCGAGCGGACATCTTCACGGGCACTAGGAAGCCCAGAACCACACCAGAAATGGTGGCGTGAATACCGGACTCAAGGAAGAGCGCCCAGGTGATAATACCCAGGGGCAGAAGCAGCAACCAGGCAGCCAGCGGCTTCAGGTGCAGCATGGTCTCACCGCGGTAGGCGATGAACGCGAAAAGGGCGAGGGGGATGAGTGCAAAGAGCAGGTACTCGCCGTGGAAGTTATTGGTGTAGAAAATCGCGATAATGCAGATTGCAATCAGGTCGTCGACCACAGCCAGGGTCAGCAGGAAGACACGCATCGCCGAGGGGAGGAAAGTGCCCACTGCGGCGAGAACAGACACCGCAAACGCAATATCGGTTGCGGTGGGGATAGCCCAACCGCGCAGAGCGGTGGGGCTGGTGAAGTTCAGAGCCGTGTAGATAATTGCGGGCACCGCAACGCCGCCGAAAGCAGCCGCAATCGGCACAATAGCGGTGGACGGCGACTTGAGGTCACCGATCACGAATTCTTTCTTCAGCTCCAGACCGGTGAGGAAGAAGAAAACGACGAGCAGACCGTCTGCCGCCCAGGTACCGACGCTCATCTGTAGGTGGTTGAAGCCGGGGATAACCGGGCCGACCACGGTGTCTCGCAGACCAAAGTAGAGGGTGGAGGCGGGGGTGTTGGCGAGTACTACTGCCAGTACCGTTGCGATCAGAAGCACGGTACCGCCGACTGATTCTGCACGCAGAATATCGGCTACGCGGCGTGAGTTGCTATACGAGCCGCGGCTGAGGGTATCTGGGTTGGTGTGAGTCATTCTCTCCTCTTTCTGCCGCGGTATTCTGCGGCATCTAAGGCTTTTAAGTTTACTCCGCACTGTATGAGTATTCGAGTACCCGCTGGCGGCTTTTAACTCCTGGACGGTGCGTTGCAATGGTTTTTCGTGGTTTATATGCATAAACGTTCCGCCCTCGCCGCGTGGTGCGGTGAGGGCGGAACGTTTTAATATTCTGCGTGGTCGACTAGGTGCCTAGCCGGCAAGCGAAAGATTAGGAACCAGCGATTGCGGGTGCGCCGGATTCCTGACCGTGGTCGTGTGCCAGCTCGCGTGCAACGTAGTTCTCCAGGTCGAAGAGGTTGCCGTTTGCGCGCTTCACGATGGTCACCAGGGTCTCCATGGTGGCAACTTCCTCAACCTGCTCCTTCAGGAACCAGAGGATGAACTGCTCGCCCAGTGCGTAGTTCTCAGCGCGTGCTGCGGAGAACAGAGCCTCGATCTGACCGGTGACAACCTTCTCCTGAGCCAGGGACATGTCAACGATTTCCTGAACGTTCTCGAAGTCGTTCTTGACGGCGGGAACAGCGGGAATCTCGACCTTGTGGCCGCGGTCCAGCTTGTACTGAACCATCATGAGTGCGTGCTCGCGCTCTTCGAGGGACTGCTGGTAGAAGAACTTAGCCAGCTGGGGCAGGTCCTCACCGTCGAGCCAGATAGCCATGGACAGGTACTGGTGGGATGCAGCGAACTCGTGGCCAATCTGCTCGTTCAGAAGGTCGTAGAAAGACTTAGACATATGGTTTCTCCTTATATGGTGGTTGCTTTTGGGTGCCGGATGGCGCGGTGCAACCTGTTGATATTTATCGTAAGGGGTGGGGTGCGTCCTGTACAGAGAGAAAAGGCTAATCGGTGGGGTAGATGAGGTACCCCTGACATATTGTCACCACAACCCTTAGTGTGGATACCCTGAATACTTTCTTTGGATTGAGTGGTATTGCGTGTGTTCCCTTGAGATTTCGCGGTTGAGGGAGGCACTGGATACCTCAATCTCCCACACACTTACACGAGGTGGCTTGTGCTCGACTGCCGTTCATCCGGCGTTCCTGAGTGGTCCTCGAGCTGTAAAAATTTTTTTAAAATTCTTTGCATGTGGCGATGGCTGGGGGTACTTGAGGCAGTTTTGGGGTTCACGTATGCCGTAGCGCTCGCGGCCGCAAGAGGCTGTTTATAAGAAAGTCTATTAAAGAGATAAGGCACGTTTCCGGTGGGGAATGTGCCTTATCTCTGATTCTCTCAACTCTCACCAAGGGTGGAGGAGGTTATTGTGCGGGGTATTCTCCGCGCTGGAGTGCATCAATGGAGATGACGTTTGAGGGTGTGTTGCCCAGGACTGCCTCGCCGATTTCTGCGAGGTGCTCAACCTGCTCGGTCGTGAGGTGGTCGAAAATCTGGCGGCGTACTTCGTTCACGTGGCCGGGTGCGACCTCCTGAACCTTCTGCTCGCCTGCGGGGAGCAGGTGACAGATGCTGACTCGGCGGTCTTCGGCGCTGAGGGAACGGCGGACGTATCCATCCTTCTCCAAACGCGCTACGACTCGTGAGAGGCGTGCGGGAAGAGTGTTCGTAGTGATTGCCAGCTCGGTCATGGTCAGGGAATGATCCTTGGACTCGGAAAGCATTGCAAGCACCATGTATTCAACGAAGCTGATGCCAGCCTCGGTTTGTAGCTGATTCTCTAGCTTGCGGGTGAGGCTGAAGATGATGGAGCTGATAAAGAGCCAGCCTTCTCTCTCTTGCGGGGAGAGCCACTGGGTGGATTCGCTGTGCGAGGCATTCTCCGGCTGCTGCGCAGACGTGGTTGGTATGGACACGAGATTGGTTCCTCTTTTATCGGATATGGAGCTCTCTTAAATAAAGAGAGAAGTGGCGTGTTGGCACCCATTGTAGCGAAAGGTCTGACTAGGTGACTCAAAATTGGTACGGTCAAGTAATGGTTGACACTTTGGTGCTAATTTTTTGAGGGGTGCTAGGGGTATCTTTTTGCACGCGGTGACTGCAAATACCCAAGGTAAGCAAGTGATATACGGCATATTTAAAAAGATTTCTGGTACAAGTATAGACGAGACCATACCAAGAAGCACCTCCGTGCATAATGCCAACTTCCGCGGAATATCAAGGTTTTTTAGGTGGTGGAAGAAAATTCTCGGGCCGGCAAAGAGTGTTCCGAGGTCGAAAAATAACGAAACGGTAACAAAAATTTTAAAAAAATCTCGGTTTTGGCTTTGCAACCGTAATGAAACCGTGTACACTAATTACATAACGGGGTCGAAGGAAGCCTCCGAGGCGAGACCGGAAGCTCGCTTCGATAGGTTCGACTCTCTATTTATCGGTGATTGTCGTCGGTGTACGAGTAACTCGTATTTCTACCGACGGATGTGCGGTGCGGGTGCAGTTCGTGGTTGGGCTGCATTCCGTACCGTATCTTTTTAACTCAAATTTCTATCAACTCACTCTAAGAGCATCCAATGATCGGGTGCTCTTTTTCTTTGCTCTCGTATTGGTACCGGTAAGAGCGCCGTACGGGCCCGGGGGGGGGGCGGGGGAGTGAGGAGGTGCAAACACCTGCGCTGTGTGGTTGCATGGTGCAGCTACACAGTGCGGCTGCACGGTGAGGTTGCGCGGTGAGGTCGTGTTGCGTGGCTGCGCTGTGGGACTGCGGTATTGTTGCGCCGTATCGTGTCGGGAGTGTTATCCACAGGGGTTATCCACAGTGTGGAGAACTTACACGCATGTGATTTGGTGGAGCGGAGTCGAGGCTCGCCACGGATGCAATTTAAGGGCTCTGCAGAAAAATTCTTGTAATTACAGGCTTTCGCAGCCGTTAAAACCGAGGGTCAGTTCTTAAACAGAAGAGCTTTTCACCTTTAAATCCGCGGAACCTCAAAGTTTCCACACCTGTGGATAACCCTGTGCACTTAATCCACCGCCGCCGGCGTAAAGAGGCGTGTAAGACCGCTCGACACCCCTGTTGGCGTCCAAAATTTTGGCTAGTAGAAGGAAAAATGCCTCGAATGAGAGCGAAAATTCTGCAGTTTATCCCCCGCACATCCCCAAAATCGGCTGTTATCCACAGCAGTTATCCACAGTGTGGAGAACTTACAGCACTGTTATTCACATGAGTGCATACCCTGTTATTTCAAGGCAGAAGAGGGTACCGAGCCTGAAAAGCCTGTTGATACACAGGGTTATCCACAGATGTAGGGAAAAGCTCCCGCCTAAAATCCACAGGCTCGAGCGGGTTGGTGCGCACATGTGACGCTCCCCAATTCATGAAAGGTAAAGTAAACGCTACGCTGGTAATCTTTAATACGAGCCAAGTTTTCTAATGAAAGGCATCATCATGGCTGAAAAGTACACTCTCCCCGAGCTTCCCTACGACTACGCGGCGCTCGAGCCCCACATCTCCGCAAAGATCATGGAGCTGCACCACGACAAGCACCACGCAGCATACGTTGCAGGTGCTAACGCAGCTCTTGAGCAGCTCGAAGAGGCACGCGAGAACGGTGCGTACGGCAACGTCTCCAAGCTCTCCAAGGACCTGGCGTTCAACCTGGGTGGCCACACCAACCACTCGATTTTCTGGAACAACCTGTCCCCCGAGGGCGGCGACAAGCCCACCGGCGAGCTGGCAGCAGCAATTGACGAGTTCTTCGGCTCCTTCGACAAGTTCCGCGAGCACTTCACCAACGTTGCACTGACCATTCAGGGCTCCGGCTGGGCAATCCTCGCGTGGGACACCGTTGGCAAGCGCCTCATCATCGAGCAGCTTTACGATCAGCAGGGCAACATCTCCGTTGCACTGATCCCCGTTCTGCAGCTGGACATGTGGGAGCACGCATTCTACCTGGACTACCAGAACGTTAAGGGCGACTACGTCAAGGCATTCTGGAACATTGTGAACTGGGCTGACGTTCAGGCTCGCTTTGAGCGCGCAGTGTCCCAGACCAAGGGCCTGGTCCTCTAATCTAGGTTTTCGTCAGCGCGGTGAAGTGACCGCGGTGAGATAACTGAAACGGGTGCCCGGCGCCTCCATATTCGGAGGTGCCGGGCACCCGTTCGTTTATCCCTGAACTGCGCGGTGCGACAGAGAGAGTAAGACTCTAGGCTGCTACCATACGGTATACCGAGCCGCGGCGTCCCGAACGCGCTTTTTGCTCCACCAAACCTCGTTGGATTAGCTTGGGCAACGCGTACCGCACCTGCCGTGCAGTCAACTGGGTGCTTTCCACAATGTCAGCGACCGTAGCTGGTCCGCGGGTCAAAGCAACGTACACCTGGGATTCCGTGGGGGACAAATTTTCTGGTATCTCAGCATGCTGAGGAGCAGAGGATACCCCCATTGTGTTAGTAGGTTGCGTGTCATCGGCAGAGCGGTAGATGATGACGCGCACCTGTATACCCTCGTCGATAATATGTGCCTTACGCAGTCCAGCATCAACCAGGGCCTGTTGCGCAGCGAGGATACCGCCGCCTTCGCCTTCGATAAGTCGATGACCGTCACTGAGACGAACATTCTGGCAGATAGCGTATAACGCCTCGTTTACAGCCGCGGGACGATGTACAACACCTACCTGACTGGGCAAAATACCCCAAAAACCGCCGGGGCTGATGATTTCAATACGCCCGCGTTTGATAAAGATCTGTATAAATTTCCCTGAAGCATCTTGTTCGTAACTACGGTGGACGAGTGCGTTGGCTACAAATTCTCGGAGAGCTACCGGAGGGATTTCTGGCTGATCGATGAGCCCAGCACCATTAGGAGCAGTTACGGTGCGGTTCTTAATGTTGCGCATAAGCCATGCAAGGGTATCTTCAAGCATGGCGGGAATAGGACCTTCGCTTCGAAAACGGTCATCATTACGGGTTGTTCCGCTTGTAGACACTACGCCAATAACGCTCGCCCCGGAATAAAACTGCTGAGGGTAGTCACCTAGAGCGCACAACCCAGCCAAGGTTAAATGATTATCTGCCGCTAGTACATTGCGTTTATACAAAATTTCTTGGTCAGAGCTCTGACGCAAACGGGCCGAGGAGAGACGTACCTGGCGCAGGAAGTCCTGGGTGTAGGACTTGTCTAAATCATCAATGGACGTATGAGCGATGCTTTGCAGGTCATTGTGCGGTTTGTGACGTTGGGCGTACATCAGACTTAGGGCGTAACTGTCCATCGGATAATCACCATCCCCCAGCCGTTGATACGCTACATTGCCTTTGAAACAGGGACGTTCCTGAACCGGCAACCCTGGAACAGACACAATAAGTAGCTGATGGTCGTCCAGAACCATGTCACTGGTTTCTACTGCAATTTTTGGTTTGAGATTCTGCGCAGCATCAATAATTTTTGCTCGTAAGTCTTCGACGTCGTAGACACCTACTGGAGTGAAATCTTGGGATTCATCCACGCCGCATATGATGGTGCCTCCGTCTGGACGATTAGCAAAGCTACAGATAGTTTCAGCAATGGAGGAAGGGTAACCCATGTGGGCTGACTTAACTTCCACAGTCAGGCTGTCCCTGCCTAGAAGTCGTAGCTCATTGAGTGTTTGTGTTAGTTCTTCAGGCGTATACATGTACATATTGTAATTCCTGGAGTGACATTTTGGACCTAATCGTGGAATGTTAGTTACAAATAAGGGTGATTTTTGTGATAAAGATGTAACTATTGGCGATAATTTGTCATGTCAATAGGAGGCGGCCTGCGAACTTGGGTGAATTATGTGGCTGTTGCTATGGCGGGTGCCCGGCGCCTCCATATTCGGAGGTGCCGGGCACCCGTTCATTAAGCCCCGTGCAGTACCCGCGGGGTTCGGAGTGTTTGGCGGGAACCCTAGAGTGCCAGCGTGCGGTCAATGCGGATGCGGCGGCAGAAATCCTCATCATGGCTCACCACGATGAGCGCGCCAGTATAGGCTTCGAGCGCCTGCACCAACCAATCCACCGACGAAATATCGAGGTTATTCGTCGGCTCATCCAGCATGAGCAGCTGCGGCACCGGATCCGCCAAAAGAACCTGCGCCACCGCTGCACGGAAACGCTCACCACCGGAGAGCTCACCGGTCTTATGGTGCACGCTCTCACGACGGAAAAGTAGCCGCGCCAGCTGATCACGAAGATGCTGTTCGCTCACCCCGGGGTTAGCCCGCTGCACGCTCTGCAGAAGAGTCAGCTCCGGGTCGAGGGTAATGCGCTGCGGAATATACGCCCCCTCGATGCAATAGTCGACGCGGTAGGCGGGCTGCACGGGGGAGAGGTAGTCCGCATCGCCTGCGTGGGCGATAGCGTTCAAAAGGGTGGTCTTGCCGCTACCGTTTGCGCCGGTAATACGCAGGTGCTCGGGGCCGCTGAGAATCAGATGTTCGGGGTGCTCCGCCGGGGTTCCCTGCTGACTCTCGCTATTCGCCTCGGCGGGTGAAAAATGCAGAGAATCAACCTTGGTAGGTTGCTGAACAGTAAATGTTTCACGTGAAACCTGGCTGGAATCAACCCTGCTCAGCTCCAGCACCTTACGTCCCGCGGGTAGGGGCCGCTGGCTCAGCTCGGCATAGATTTTCTCCTGGATGCGCACCTGATCCTGAGCGTTCTGATACGCCTCTTGAGCCTCCTCCTGCTTGCCCACGCGCAGAACTCGAAGCTTCGCCGCCGCCTGCCGTGAGGCATCCTTGGCGAGGGCAAGAATCGTGTCAGGCTGATCATCCTTCCACACGCGGGACATGTTCTTCGAGATAATCTCCTGAGCCTGCACCCACTCACGCTGTGCCGAACGCACCTCATTCTTCGCCTCGGTCACGCGACGCTGAGCTGCCTGCTGTTCGGTCTCCAGCGCCTGCCGGTAGGTGCTGTAGTTGCTCTCGAAGATGCGTAGATGAGCCAGTCCCTGACGGTCCGCGTGAAGCTCCGCAATCACGTTCACACGCTCCAGCAGGTCGCGGTCGTGACTAATAATCAGCGCCGGGCAGGGCAGTGCCTCCAGCGCGGTGAAGAGCTGCGCCTTCGCCACGGAGTCCAGGTTATTTGTTGGCTCATCCAACAGAATGAACTCGGGGTCAGAAACCATGAGTGAGGCAAGTGCCGCAATGACCGCCTCGCCACCGGAGAAGCTGCGCATATCGCGAGTAAAGAGAGCTCGGATAGCCTCCGGATTATCACGATCAACCAGGGTTGCTGGGGTAAACCCGTAGGTTGCCAAAGTAGCTAGGGTACGCTCCTCAACGTCCCAATTATCCCCGATGACCTCGTAGAGTTCGGGGGAGTACTCACCGGATTCTACCGCCTGCAGCGCCCGCAGAGTCTCAGAGATACCGCAGAGCTCGGCGAGGGTCTGCTCCCGACCCAGGCCCAAATCCTGGGGTAGATACGCCATGCGCTCCGGGACCGCCAAAGAGCCAGAATCCGGGGTTAAATCACCCAAAATCAACCTCATGAGGGTTGTTTTTCCGCAACCGTTGTCGCCAATGAGTCCGGTCAGAGGCGCCGAAAATACTGCCGATAGATCCGCAAAAAGCGGAGGTTGGGTCGGATGCGCATACGAAATATGATCGAGTGTAATGTGACGTGACATGGGCCGAGTTCCTTCGAGTAGGTGCTCGGATTCCTGCCAGCGCACATGAAGGCGTGAAGGCATGAAAAAACCCGAGCGTAACGGTAGATGTACCTGTGCCCGGGTGCGTGCGCGCTGATGGAGACACGCAGAAAAATGGACGTGCGCAGGGGAATATGTCTGCGCAAATAGCTGCGTGAGCGCGCGAAAAAATTATGTGAGGTCCGGGCTTATGCTCGGTGGGTCATTTCTTTGATGCCTCCTAGATTCCGAAGAACACCCCGGTCGCGCCTTGGGTGGCTTCGGTTCAACAATGCGATCAGCTCTGTAGGTTATCCCCGCGGCGGGGCAACACGGATAGAGAGCTGATGAATCCAGCATAGAACTATGTGAGCGGCGGGTCAAGTACCCTCCTATAAAACCTTCTAATAAGCACTGATACTCCCTAGAGAGCACTAGAGGGCACTAGAGAACACAAAAAGAGAAGCGACACCATTCGGTGCCGCCCCTCCTTTTAAGCATTAAATCTGCGCGCGTAAAACGCGGCTCATGCCCGAAAATAAAAGCTATTACGCCTCGTGGCGCTCACGGTACATACCCAGCGGGCCCGCATCCGCGTACGCCTGAGCGTCGTTGTAACGGTACAGGCGCGGCGGGCGGTGACGGGTGCCCTCCACGCGGCGGCCGGTGTCAATAATTGACTTCGACGCCGCAATCTGGCGGCGGAAGTTCGCCGGATCCAGGGTACGACCCAGAATCGCCTCGTACACCTCACGCAGCTGCGCCAGGGTGAACTCCTCACCCAAGAAAGAGTGCGCAATACGCGAGTACTCGACCTTGTTCTGCAGACGGTAGAGCGCGTACTCAATGATTTCGTTGTGGTCGAATGCCAGCTCGGGCAGTTCATCCACCGGGAACCAGCGGATGTTCTCGTGCACGCGAGTGTTCGCAACCTCGGTGGCGGGAATCGATGCCCAGTACACCACGGACACCACGCGCTCGTGATCGGCGGCGGGGGTGGGAACCGGGGCGCCGCTCAGGCGGGCGGCGCGTGCCTCGGGGGCGCGCAGAACGTCGCCGAACGCGTAGAGCTGCTCCAGGTAGCCGGGCTCCAGGTTGGTGGCACGCTTCAGGGTCGAAGCGGCAGCCTCTTCCAGAGAAAGATTCGGGTTGAGCGGACCGCCAGGAAGCGCCCACTGGCCCTTATAGGGCTCGCGGAGGCGGCGAACCAGCGGCAGCCACAGGGTCGGGTGGGTCTCGTTCTCCTTGGGGCGCAGGGCCAGAATAACGGTTGAAACGGCGAGGGATACAGAGGTGTGGTCCACGTCGTTGTGCTCTTCAACGGCGACTGCGCCGGGAAGAGGCTCAGATGCGATGCTCATTCAGGCCTCCTGTGCGAATGGGTATCGATAGGTGTGCATACTCTACCCATTTTAAGGGGTTAATAGGGTAAAAATGCACGCAAGGCACCCGCCGACCCGAAAACCGGTACCCTCCGCGTCGTGTCAAGGGAAAAAAGTTCAGGTGTGGCGCACGCGAAAGTGTCCCTCCGCGCTGTCCATAAGAACAGCGCGGAGGGACACTCGAGGGTCTAATTATGCAGTTTAGATGCTGAGTTGGGGTGCAGACTAGTCGATCTGCAGCTCGCCCATTGCTTCCCAGTCGTCGCCGTCAATCAGACGAGAAATAATCTTCGGGGTTGCGGTCAGCAGCGGACGCATGTCCTTCATAGCCTGCTGGAAGTGGTCAGAGTTCACGTGCGGGCCAGCTGCGTCGTCGTTGAAAGCCTCGAGCAGAACGAACTCGTTCGGGTCCTCAACGCTGCGGGACCACTCGAAGAACTTGTTGCCTTCCTCGGCGCGGGTTGCCTCGGTGAAAGCGCGGGTCTTCTCGATCCACTGGTCAGCGTATTCGGGCTTGACAGGGAACTTTACGGCAATAAAAATCATGGGAACTCCTTGGTTGAAGAGCGGGTACGTACCCTCCCAGTTTAAGGTCTGGGGGCTTGCCGGTGCTGGAGAATACGGTGTGAGGCGGCGGTTTTAGCTTGTGGCTTTAACCGCTGTGTCGGGTGGCTTGTGCGGTTTTAATGAGCCGCCGCTTTGAGAACCTGCAGGGCGCGTTCCAGCGCCGCGCGGTCGGACTTGAGCATGTCTGCGGTCTGCGGGTTGGTGGCACCACCCCCGAAGGCCGCGTTGTAGTACATGCCGTCACCCAGAAGCAGTACGGCGCGGGCAATCTGCTCGTCACCAATCTCCGCGAGGACGAGCGCGTGCCAGCCGTCCTGCACGCGTGCCATGGTCTGTTGGGCAAGTTCGTTATTGCTCTGCGCCAGGCGACTCAGGGCGATCAGGGAACGGTCGAACGGCGAATTATCGGGCGTGGAGGAATTGATGTAGTAGGCGCTTGCCCCCTCGGGTGCCTGCTCCATTGCTGCGAAGTCCTCTTCAGCCAGGGCGAGGGTGCGTTCTGCGAGCGCCTCAAGCAGTGCCTTCTTGGAGGAGAAGTGGTAGAGCAGCCCGCCCTTGGAAACCTTGGCGGCGGTGGCGACGGCGTCGAGGGTCGCGGCGCGTTCTCCCGAGCGAATCAGCAGGTCGACGTAGGTGTCGAGGATGTGTTCGCGGGGGTTGGTGGCGCGTTGTTTTCGGTGGTTGGGGGTGGTCATGTGTACCAGTCTAACCGCTTGAAACTATACCGTCCAGTTGGTATAGTTAATCTTCGTTTGTGGACCCTCCCGGATCCCTTAAAACCTCCGGGCAAGCCCCAAAACCTCACCAAAAGACTTACTAAAAGACCTGGCCCAAAAGACAGGCCGAGCTGATGCCGCCGCGTCCGCCGCATCAGCCGACACCTTATAGACGCACGAAAACAACCCATGACGAATCACAATCCGCACACCACGGCTCTGCCCATTCACGCCCCCGACCAGAAGACCAAGCGCTGGGCGGCACTCGGTGTGCTCATGCTCCCGGTGCTCCTGGTCTCCATCGACAACACAGTGCTTGCCTTCGCGGTGCCCGCAATCGCTAAGGCGCTGAGCCCCTCCTCCGCGGAGCAGCTGTGGATCGTTGACTCCTACTCCCTGGTGCTCTCCGCCCTGCTCGTGCCCATGGGCGCTATCGGTGACCGCATCGGTCGCCGCAAGCTGCTGCTCATCGGTTCGACCGGCTTCGCGGCAATCTCTGCGCTCGCGGCATTCGCGCCCTCCGCGCTGATGCTCGTGGTTGCCCGCGCCCTGCTTGGCATTTTTGGCGCCATGCTCATGCCGGCAACCCTGTCGATTATTCGCAATATCTTTGTGGATGCGACCGAGCGCCGCATCGCTATTGCCGTGTGGGCTTCGGGCTTCTCGGCGGGTGCGGCGCTGGGCCCGATTGTGGGTGGTTTCCTGCTGGAGCACTTCGACTGGGGTTCGGTGTTCCTGCTCGCTGTGCCGATTCTGATTCCTCTGCTGATTCTCGCCCCGATTATGGTTCCCGAGTCGAAGGACCCGAACCCCAGCCCGGTGGATCCGCTGAGCATCCTGCTGATTATGACCGGCATGACCGGCATTACCTTCGGTCTGACTCACACCTCCGAAACCGGGTTCGATGCGGTGGCTATCAGCACCATCCTTGCCGGCCTGTGCTTCATTGTCCTGTTCGTGCTGCGTCAGCTCAACCGCGAGAAGAACGATATTCAGCCCATGCTGGATGTGCGCCTCTTCCGCAACACCGTGTTCACCGGCGCGATTACCGCAAACCTCATCTCCATGATGGTGGACGTTGGCTTCATCTACTTCGCCTCCCAGCACCTGCAGTTGGTCTCCGGTCTGCCGCCCATGTACGCCGGTATGCTGCTGATTCCCGGTACCCTGGCGATCATTATCGCCGGTCTGGTGATTGCGCGCGTGGCGGTGCACTTCCACCCGGCGCAGGTGGTGTCTTTCGGTCTGGCGCTCCACGCTGCCGCGTTCGCGGTGCTCGCCTTCCTGGGTGCGCACAACGACTTGGTGATTATCCTGATCTTCATTGTGCTCGGTACCGGCATCGGTATTGCGCAGACCATTTCGAACGACCTGATGCTCTCCAGCGTGCCGCCGCGTAAGGCTGGTGCGGCATCCGCGATCTCGGAGACCTCCTACGAGACAGGTACGGTGCTCGGCACCGTCATCATTGGTGGCATGCTCACCGCCGTCTACCGCGCAAATGTGGTTGTACCCGACGGCCTGGATGAGACTCTCGCCGACCACGCCCACGAAACCCTCGGCGGTGCCGTGACGGTCGCAAGCCAGGTGGGTGGCGAGCAGGCGAACCAGCTGCTCTCCTCCGCATTCGCTGCCTTCGACTCCGGCGTGGTGCTGAGCTCCGCATTCAGCGCCGTGCTCATGGGTGTTATGGCCGTCATTAGCTACTTCATGATCCGCAAGGCACCGCGCGAAATGAAGCCCGCAGAACACTAACCTGCCGCGCTAACCCAGCGCACTAATTCGGGTACGTAAGCCCCGCCTCCTGACGCTACCGTAGCATCGGGAGGCGGGGCTTATTCTTACGCACCCACCTGCGCGTATAAAGGTTCAGCACAGGTACCGGTGGTACGGTAAAAACAGCGGGCTCGCGCCCGAAAAGACGTCCTGAAAAGACGCGATGAAAAGACCGAGGAACCAGCGGCTCCACACACTCAAGGAGGAACGCCACCATGGGACTCAAAGACTGGATAGCACCCTTTATTACGCTACTCATCGGTGCCAGCACCATCTTCATCTCCTACAAAAACTACCAGGCGCAGGCGGCGGCAAAACCCTCCGAATTGGCGCGACTGGAACTGTGGAGCAAGCTCCTCACCGAAGCCGGCTTGGACATCAGTGCGCTACCCGACCCCGAAAAGCTCACCTCCGACCAGCGTGTCGTCCTCGAAAACTATCGGGTCTTCCTCAAGCGTGCGTCCCTCGAATCGAAGCTGCGTAAAGTTGGTATCGACAGCAACCGCATCTTCAGCCTGCTCATGAAGCGTGCGCACTCTTCCGTGAAGCCCACGCCCATCCCCATTGGCGACTCGGTGTTCTACTACCGCCTGATTCTGCGCGGCCTGCTGTACATTTGGGTGCCGCTCGCCGTGGTGTTCATCGGTGTGCCCATCGTCGTGGTCACCATCGCCTACCTGATTGGCCTGTTCCCGAACCACCGCGGCAATCTGCCTGACTTTGCGCTCTCCCCGCTTGCCGTGGTGCTCCTGATTGTTGGCGCGATTGCGGTGGGTTCCCTCGTGTACCTGCAGAACCGCATTATCTCCGCCATTATCGCGAACAACGTGTACTTTTACTTCTGGGATATTTACGGCTCTAAGAAGGGCGCCCGCGATTCCAAGGACGCCTACAGCGAGCGCCTGGCGGCTAAAACCTACGCCGACCAGCTGTTCCTCGGCCAGCAGGAGTTCGCCCAGCAATTCCGCGAGAACATGTACATGGCGGGTATTCAGGAGATTGACGAGTACCCACGCGTGCTCAGCGATAGCGTGATGCTGCCACACAACTACCGCGTGGTGAAGACTCGCGAGGCGGAGGACCCGGAGGACCGAATCGACCGCTTCGTGAACTGGGTGCGCTCCAAGATCGGGTTTGAGCGGCTGGAACCGCGCATCATCTACACGCTCGAACATAAGGACGCGCACAAGGATGCGAAGAAGGAAGCGCACGGTGAACCTGTAGCTACCGAGCAGCCTGTTTCTGGGCAGAGTGTTTCTGAGCAGCCTGCAGAGGCTCAGGATGCGCAGAAGGCCGCGGAAGTACCCGCCTCAGAAGAGCCCATCGTTGCGGAGGTGCCCGTTGAAGCACCTGCCGAGGATCCGGCTGATGCACCCACCGAACCCGTCACCGGAGGTGCTACCGACTCTTCTGCCGCAGCTGGGGCAGACGACCCCACGGAGGCGTTCACCCGCATCCCAGAAGATGCCGTCGACCATGAGAGCGCCGGTGAAAAGAACGCCGGTGAGAAACCCAGTACTGAGAAGCCTAAAAACTAAATAGCCCGCCCTGAGCACAGAAAATCTGGGCATGAGAAGAGGGTCGCAGCCTACGAATCGCCATTGAATCGTAAGCGTGCGACCCTTTTCCTTTCCCTTCAAGGAGGAGCAGAATCGGAGGTACCGCCCGACCAAGAAGAGCCAAATGATGCGCCCCTCCACCAGTAGAGGTTGCCTGGCAGAAGAACCCGCCGAAGCAGGTTGGCAGAGCGCCCGGCAGAGGGTGCATCACGCTTGAGGAACCGCCCCAGAGCCCACCGGAGAGGGGGCTGAGGGAACAGAAAACCCCGAGCTGGCGCATCTCTACATCTTCAGATTTCTTACATCATCAGAAAATAACTACATCTCGGGGTAGGGGAGGACGATTCGCGCTCCGGGTGGGACCTACCCTCTCCCACCCGGAGGCGAATCGTGGGGATGTTCGCAGTGTCATGAAGACATCCCACCGAAACCTCTAACGAATGTTCGGGGTTTCAGTATGAGCGGTATATGAGCCTACCGCAGTCTATGCCGCAACCTCGGGGTTGCGGGAGATAACAACCTTCACCACGTTGTGCTCAGCAGCGTGGGTGAACAGGTCGTAGGCTTCCTCGAACTGGTCGAAGGTGAAACGGTGGGTTGCCATAGCCTTAGCGTTCAGGCGACCCGAGCGGACCATGTTCAGCAGGTTACCGACGGTGTTGCAGTTGACCAGACCCATGTTGATGCGAACGTTAGAGATCCACATGGTGTTCAGGGGCAACTCAACGGGCTTGCCGTGCACGCCAGCGTTAGCGATATTGCCGTAGGGGCGAACAATCTTGGTGCAGGTCTCGAAGGTCTGCGGAACACCCACAGCCTCAATTGCCACGTCCACGCCCAGGCCGTCGGGGGAGAGAGCCTTAATCTTCTCGATGAAGTCCGGGTCGCCCGCGTTGACCTTATCGGTTGCGCCCAGCTCCAGCGCCTTGTTCATGCGGTTCTCGTCGAAGTCGATGGTGATGACGCGGCCGGCACCGCAGAGGTTAGCGGTCATAATCGCACCCAGACCCACGGGGCCCGCACCCACGACAGCGACGGTGTCGCCGGGCTTAGTGTTGCCGTTCAGAATACCGATCTCGAAGCCGGTGGGCAGTGCGTCGGTGAGGAAGAGGACGTCCTCATCGGTCAGGCCCTCCGGAACCAGGTGAACCGAGGTCTCTGCGTAGGGAACACGCACGTACTCTGCCTGGGTGCCGTCAATCATGTAACCGAAAATCCAGCCGACACCACCAACGGTCTGGCAGTGCGAAGGCTGGTTCGCCTTACAGTAGGAGCACTTACCGCAGCTGGTCACGGCGGGGATGATGATGCGGTCGCCGACCTTCAAGTCAGTCACCGCGGAGCCAACCTCGGTAATGGTACCGACAGCCTCGTGGCCGAGGATGCGTCCGTGGTCCACCTCGGGGCAGTCACCCTTCAGGATGTGCAGGTCAGTACCGCAAATGGTGGTGGTGTCGACACGGGCAATAACGTCCGTGGGCTCAAGAATGGTGGGGTTCGGGACTTCCTCCCAGGCGCCCTTCTGGTCGGGGCCGTGGTATACATATGCCTTCATGATGACTCCTTCTTTGAAGCTCTAATGAGGGTGCAGTGACTGCTTTATCACTACATGTATCAACCCATAAGAAATATTTGATAGGTTGTATTTTCATTAAACCCGACGTGTTGAATTATGCGCTTTTATTACGCGGAGTGTATCTTTTGGTTCTTTAAACATGAACATGATTCACTTTGGGTATTTAAGACCTGTAAAAAACGCACGAGGCGCACCCCCAAAACAGGGATGCGCCTCGTGCGTTTACTCGTGCGTTTAGCCGAGAAAAGTTGGGTTGAGTCGAGGTTGAGCTGGGCTTAGCTCTTCAACTGGATTTAGCTCTTCAGCTGGGCACGCGCTCGCGAACGAACCGCCGTCACCGCCCACACCAGCACAAAAGCCGCCACCATCGACAGCACAATCGTGCCACCAGTCGGTAGGTTAAACGCCCACGACAGGTACAGGCCAACAATCGAGCAGATACCGCCAAACACCGGCGAGAACACCATCATCGACCCCAGACGGCGGCACGCCAGGCGGGCTGCCGACGCCGGAATCACCAGAAGCGCCAGCACCAGCACATTACCGAGCGTCTGCAGACCCAGCACCACAGAAATGGTCACCAGAACGTACAGCACAATGTCCAGGGCAAGCACCGGCAGGCCCATCGCGCGGGCGCTCTCGCGGTCCAGGCTGACCGTCACAATCTGCCGGTGGAACAGCCACAGCACCAGCAGAATCACGGCGCCCATAATCGCGGCGTTGGTGATGTCCTCATTCGAAACACCCACAATCGAGCCGAACAAGAAATCCTGCACCGACCCCGAATAGCCCGGTGCCAAAGAAATAATCACAATACCCAACGCAAAAGAGGCGGCGAAGAAAATACCGATGACCGAATCCTCGCGCAACCGCTGATTCTGACTAAAAATAGCCACCAGAATAGCCGTCACCACGCCCGCGGTCAGGCCGCCCACCATCAGGTTGCCGCCCAGCACGAACGCCACCGCAAGGCCCGGGAACACCGAGTGCGCCACCGCATCGCCAATGAAGACCATGCCGCGCATCAGCACGTGGCAGCCCACCACGCCCGTCACCACCGACGCGAGTAGCACAGCCGCCAGGGCGCGCGGAAGGAAGGCCAGGGACGGGTTGAACAGGTCGGCAAGAAAATCGATAGGAGTAATCAACGGGCACCCCCGGTAGAAGCAACAGTATCAGCGGGGGCAGAATCAGAAGCGCAGGAATCCGGCAGTTCGTGGCCGTACTCATCCAACGCACCACCGGCACAGGTGAAGCCCGTGCGGGCGTGGCCCTGCGCCTCCTCAATATCGTGACCGTGCAACCACGTGTGCAGCTGCTCCAGGCTAAAGGAGTCCGCCGGACCATCCAGATGAATATTGCCGCGCACACCGCACAGACGCGAGCAGGACTCGCGCGCCGCCAACATGTCGTGCGTAGACATCAGAATCGTGATGCCCTCGTCCGCTAGCTCGCGGTACAGGCGGGTCAGAGTGGTCTGGGTGGGCGCATCCACGCCCGTGAACGGCTCGTCCAGCAGCAGCAGGGAGGGGCCGGCCGCCAGGGCGCGCGCAAGTAGCACTCGCTGGCGCTGACCGCCGGAGAGCTCTGCGATAGAGGCATCCTGCAGGTGCAGGACATCGGTGCGTTCCATCGCCGAAAAGACCTGCACCCAATCTTTCTTCGCCGGGCGGCGGAAGAACCCAATCTCGCGCACGCGACCGGTCATCACCGTATCCTTGACGGTCAGCGGAAAATCCCACTGGAATTGGTGCTTCTGCGGCACGTAACCGATGTGCGCACGCGCCGCGCGGGGCGATTCACCCAGCACCCGAACCTGCCCGGAGGCGGGGCGAATCAGACCCAAAATAGTGCGCAGCAGCGTGGTCTTACCGGCACCATTAGCACCAATCAGACCCGTAAACTCGCCGCGCTCCAGGGTCAGGGACAAATCTTTGAGGATGGAACGGCGCGCGTAGCCCGCGTACAGGTTCGAAATCTCTAGAACAGGTTCAGTACCCGCTGTTACCGACGCGCTCACGAACGGTCACCGCGCACTTCGTCCAGTGCCTCACGCTGAGCGGAGGAACGGCGGCGACGGGAGGCGATGAACGCGCCCACGCCCACCACGACCACGATGCCAGCGACAATAGGACTCCAGGAAATCGTGAACTCAGCACGGAAACCGCTCTGGTCACTCGCTGCGGCGGCAGAAGAAGAACCGGATGCCTGTGCACCAGACGCCTGGGTACCGGCAGCCTGAGAAGCAGAGGTAGACGAAGCATCGGAGGAAGCAGAAGAAGCCGAACCCGAGGAACCGCGGGCCTGCGCCTCCATCGCGTACAGGGTATCGGCGCTCGCAGAATCACCCACCGCAAACTTCAGGTAGCGGGTATCAGACACGGTCGAACCGTCAGACAGCTCAGCGCTCGCGGTAACCTTCAGCAGGTACTCGCCCGGGGCGGTGAACACCCAGTTCGCGTGGGTGTGAGTGTTCTTCTCCACCCACAGCTTCTGCGGCTCACTCTTGGTCGAGGACCACAGCACCTGCGGTGCCGAGAAGTTGCCGTTCTCCAGGTACAGGCTGAACGTGCCGGGGCCGCTCACCTGCTCCAGGGTCAGGTTCACGCCGCGGTTCAGCTTGGACACCAGCTGCGGATCCTGAGTGTTCCAACCCGGCCAGATTACGCCCTTAGTTTCGGTCTGCGGAATCACGTACACCTTAGAGCCGGCGGGCGCACCCACGAAGGAGTAGCGCGGGTCGTTCGGCACCTCCAGGATGGCCTTATCGCTGCCGCGGTAGATGACCTCGTCCAGGCTGCGCCAGACGGGGGTTTCGCCGTGGTCGTCGTGGAGCATGAGCTCAAACTTGCCGTTGTTGAAACGAGGACCCATATCCACGTGACCGGCAGAAATTTCGGTGCGGCCGGATGCGACCGGCTGCTCCGCCGACAGGGTCTGGGTGAGGGCGCGCTCGCCGCGGCTGAGGTTGCTGTCGCTCGGCTGAGCGGAGGCGCTCTCGGCAGTTGTCGGGGTGGTTTCCGCGTGTGCCACGCCCAGGGGTGCGAGCATGAGGCTAGCGCCCAGAGCCAGGGCGGACAGGCTACGAGAAGAGCGGGTGGTTGAGTTCATCATGAGGACTTCCTTGAATCATGACCTAGGTGGTGTGTGAAAGATTATCTATATGCTGGTACGGCTATATGAGCTTGTGGGTAGCTTAAAAACCAGGTTACGAGGAGTTGGCGTCCGAGCAACTAGCACCCGAAGAATCGCCGCCAGAGCCATTGCCAGAGCACAGTGCAATCGTGTGAGCATTCGCCAACATCATCTGCGCGTAGTGAGGAGCCTGCGCATCCAGGGTGTCCGAATAGAGCACCCCAGTACGCACCTGAGCCTCCCGAGCAAGCTCCGTGAGAACCGGTGAACGCATCGCCGTGGACTTGTCCAGATAAATCGCTGGAACCTTCAAATCCTCGACCGTGCGACGCAGGCGCTGACGCTGCTGAATACTCGGTTCGCCGCTGGCACTGGCGCTCACAAAACCGGCAATGTGCAACCCGTAGGTGCTCGCCAGGTAGCGGTAGCCGTCGTGCGTGGTGACCAGGTTGCGTGCCGACTCCGGCAGGCCTCCGTACACCTGACGCAGCTGAGCGTCCAGGGCATCAAGCTCCTTCATGACCTGCTCGGTGCGGGTCGCGTACTCGCTCGCACCCTCCGGGTCGGCGGAGGTGAGTGCGTCACGGATGACCTGCACGCTCGCCTTCGCGTTCGGCACCGAATGCCAAATGTGCGGGTCAATCTCGCCGTGCACGTGCTTGCCCAGAACGGCCTGCGCCAGCAGGTACACCTGACCGCGATGCTCCGAAGCACCCGAACGCAGGAAACGGTAGCTGCCGCCGGCGGGCACCTCCTGCAGGGTGCGGGAGGGGACCGCCACCACGGTGCGGTTCAGTTCGTACTCTACGGCGCCCTGGGAGGAATCCGCGCGAAGCACGAGCCTGCCGTCGCCGGTACGTGCCGTAATATCGGCGTGACCTGCAGAAAGAACCTTGATCTCGGCGGCAGAAATGTTCTGTTCCTTCGCCAGACGGTCCACCAGCTCCTGCGGGTCACGACCGACCGCGCAGTACAGGGTGCCGCGCGAAGAACGCACCGACTCCGGCGCATTGACCGCGGTGGCGCTCAGCTCGATGGCGTACTCGCCGGCATCACTAAACGCCCACGACAGGTGCGTATGCGCCTGCAACGGAAGCTCCAGCGAACCCATATCGCCGGTACGGATTGCGGTGTCCCCCTCACGGGTGAGGTTCACGCCGCGCGCATGCGAATCGCACAGCATCTCCACCGCGCCGAAGGTCTGCGTAATGAACGCCGCCAACTGTGCATTCGACGAATCGGTAGAGGTGCGCGCCCGCACGCTCTGCACCTCAAAGCGCATTCCCGCATCCGAAGAATCGGCGGGGGCGGACTCGTTTTGCCCGCCCTCTTCAACACGCAAACCCAGCCAGATGGAGTCCAGGGAGGCATCCTCAACAATGGCTTCGAGCTTGCCGCCGTACTGCTCAATCTTCTCCGCAACCGCCACGGACACAACGCCTGCGGGCAGGTTCGCCTCAACCATTTTGCTGAGCTTACGCTGCTCCAGCAGCAGACCGTTCGTCAGGGCGCAGCGGGCGTAGGCGACATCGCGGATATCGCGCAGGCTCGGCTCATACGAGTGCGGGTCAGCACCGGCAGGCACCAGGGAGTGCACGCTGGCGCGCTCTCCTGCAATCTGCTGCGCCAAGTCCGCCAGGATCGGGGTCGTGGCGACCACGCGCATCCGGTCGGAGGAAGCGTTCACGGTGCTGGCGCATCCGCTCAGTGCGAAGGCACCAGCCCCCACCCCCGCACCCACCGCAATGCGGGAGGCGAGGGTGAGGGCGGTACGCCGACTATATGCTTGCGCGCGGTTTTCGGTATGCCCGCTATGCGGTGCCACCGCTGCGGCCCTTTCGGCGTGCCGAACGCAGAATCATGGCACCGAGTGCCAGCGCCAGAATGGAGGTGCTGACCATGAACGGGTCGATGACCACACCGGTGTTCGGCAGCTTACCCGCCGCAGCTGCCTTCTGTGCGTTGGCGAGTTCCTGGCTGGTCAGGGCACAATCCTCACCGGAGGCGGTCTTACCGACGATGCGCACCTTGGATCCGTCGGGCTTGGTGACGATGCCGGTGGCTTCGTCGACGGTGCCGTTGACGGGGTTCTTTGCGGTGCTCTTCTCGCCGCCGTTGTTGGCGCCGTTAGCGCTGTTAGCGTTGCCGCCGTCCTGCTTGGTGCCTGCCGCGCCCTGCGCGTTATCGCTTGCCGGGGCGTTATCGGGGTTGCCGACGGTGAAGTGCAGAACCGATTCGCTGCTGACCTGCTGACCGTTCTTCAGGCGTGCAGTCCAGCCGATGGTCACGGTGTAGCGACCCTCAGCGGTGAACACCCAGTTGCTGTGCTGGTGGGTGTTTGCGGGCACCTGGAAGGAGCCGCCGCTACGCGAATCGAAGACCTTCTGACCTGCGGAACCGAAGTTACCGGAGAGGAAGGTGGACATGGTGCCGGGGCCCTCAAAACCGTTGAGGCTCATGGTGACGGGGCCGTCGAGCTGCTTGAGCAGTTCGGGGTCCTGGGTGCTCCAGCCGAGCCAGGGCACGCCCTGCTGCTGGGTTGCACCGATCATGTGCACGGGGGTGCCCGCCGGGGCGATGTTCTCCATGCCTGCGGGCAGGTTGATCTTCGCGGCGTCATTGAGTACGAACTCGAGGGCGCCGGGGGAGACGTGGCGGGCGGGGCTGGTGCGGTCGTCCTTCACGCTGCTGGTGAGGTTGCCGCCGTTGAGGATCGGGCCTACGTCAAAGTGGCCGTGGGTGACTTCTTCACGGCCGCTGTGCTCGGCAGTGTTGACAACAGCGAGGGTGGGGATGCTGGTCGGTGCCTGGGCTGCCTGGTTGCTCTGCTTGTTGTCCTTCTGAGCGTCCTTAGAGTCCTTAGAGCCCTTGGCATCTTCGGCGGGAACCTCGGTGGCGATGCACTGCTGGTTCAGGCTGCCGGGCAGACCGGAGGACAGCACACCGTTGCCGGTAATGCCGCCGCCGTTGCTGGGGGCGCTAATGTTCTGGGCGTTGGAGCCCTTCACACTGGATCCCTTCGCGCTGGTGGCGTTGCTGTCCTTGTTTTCACCCTTGTCAGAGCCGTTATTGGTGTTGTCGGTGCCGCTGATAGCGGTTACACCGGATCCGCCCTGGGATGCCTGCTCACCATTTGCCGCCGCCTTCGCGCCGTTCGGGTCGGTCACCTGCGCGGCGTTCTGACCGTTCACGGATCCATCCACGCGGCGAATACCGGTGGATGCGCTCGCCTCAGCAGATGCACTCGCCTCGGCACTTGCGGAGGTAGATGCACTGGGGCTGCTGGTGGCGCTCTCGGTAGCGGTGGAGGTCGCCTCGGGGGTTTCGGTCGCTTCCTTCGTTGCCTCGCTGGTTGCTTCCTTCGCGGCGTTCTGCGCGTTCAGGAGCTTGAAGCCGTCCTCGGCGTTGGTGCCCACGGCGATGGTGTAGGTCGCCTCGGAGCTGACCGGGGTGCCATCCGCAAGGGTTGCGGTGGCGCGGAAGGTCAGCTGGTAGATGCCCTTGCGGGTGAACGCCCAGCTGAGGTGCTCGTGGCCGCCCGCGGTGATGGTGTGCGGTGCGAGCTGGTCGTTGGTGCTGAAGACGCGCGGGTTGTCGCGACCGGATTCGGTGAAGACTTCGGCGCGGCCGCCTTCGGGTACGCTGCTGCGCACGAGTTCAAGGTTGATGGTGTTGTCCTTGAGCGCGCCGGGGCGGATTCCTTCCGCACCGAGGCCGGGGTAGAGCAGGCCGCGGGTGCGGGTGGAGGGAATGTAGAAGATGTCGGTGCCTTCGGGGGCAATGTAGTCGTAGCCTGCTACGACGTTGGTGTGTGCGTCCTCGACGTCGGGCAGGTGGAAGACGGTGCGGGCGGGGTTGAATCGTCCCTGCTGGCCGGGGCCGGTGTCTGCGAGGGTGCCGAGGGTGAACTGGTTGCCGTCGAGGAATGCGTTGAGCATTTCGGTGTGTACGCCCGCGATGACGTAGTCGCCTTCGTAGTTGACGTAGCTGCGCGACTCGGTACCTGCCTGGGCACCGGTCTGGTTTTCCTGCGCCTGATTTTCCTGTGCCTGTGCGGCGGTGAAGGTGCCGACCTGGGGGAGGGCGAGGGGTGCCCCGAGTGCGAGGGTGCATCCGAGGGTGGTTGCGCTGAGTAGGCTCAGGGGTTTGGTGCGTCCTTGCATGGTGGCTCCTTGGATGACTGCTCGTTGGCTGGCGCGTTGCCCGGTGCTTTCGGGGTTTGCCCGGTACTGGGTCCGGTGTTAGATCCGGCGACCTGTTGCCGGTTTCTCCCTTGCGTCCGGGGTGTGCTCTGCCGTGTTTTTCTCTTTGTGGATGTGTATGGTGTGCGTTTTTGGGCGCGCCTCTGCGCACACGTATTTCTGAGAATCACTATACTCACTTAGGTTCTAAATGACAATTATTTGCAAAAGAGCTACCCTAGGAAATAGAAAAATGAGAAAGGTTGTCATGAACTCTCAGAAGCAGACCCAACGACGGGTCACCACACACACACCCGCACTCTTCATCCCCGGCGGCAAGCCCGCCCTCCGCCGCGCAGCCGCATTCCTCTCCGCCGCAGCGTTGCTCGCGCTCGCCGGCGCTGCCCCCTCCCTGCCCGCCGCAGCAGGCCCCGACGACGGCAAAATCGTCACCACCAAGGGCCACGTTGACGCCCCCAAGGCATACTGGGACGAGCAGAACGGCACCTTCGTCCTCATGAACGAGGCGAACCCCTACAAGACCGGCGCAGACACCTACGAACTGGACAAGACCGTCAACTGGGTTGGCAAGGGCTACAGCACCAGGGACGGCAAGTCGCAGTACACCATGACTCTGGGCACCTCCCCCTCCCTGGCGTTCCTCGGCGAACCGGGTCAGACCCTCTACATGGCACCGCACCTGACCTACGGCAACCAGGACCCTATCTGGGCTGGTCTGGGCGCATCCACGAAGGTGCCCACCGAGCGTTTCCGTGACGGCGTGTTCGCTACCGACATTCTCTCCGTTGAGGGCCCCGGCCGTATGGAGCTCTTCCGCTACAACCCGGACGACGCCCCCGCCGACGTGTACCGCATGCTCTCCAGCAGCTCCACCGGCTGGCACTCCTGGCTGCTCGACAAGGGTAGCCACACCCACAACACCACGACCTTCACCCGCCCCGGCCGCTACGTGGTCACCTACCGCACCGTGGCACGCTCCACCGACGGCCGCATCATCAGCTCCAAGCCGTCGAAGCTGGTCTGGCAGGTTGGCGGCATGCAGCCCGTGCTCGGTGACGGCACCCCCACCGCCGTGCCCACCGTCGACCGCTACAACGCGGCACCCGTCGGTGACCTGGACGCCGCAAAGTACATGCTGTCCGTGGCACCGCACCGCCTGGACGCCGACCCGGCTAAGAACAAGGATGCCGACGACAAGCTCAGCGACATCACCTTCACCGCCGCGAACAAGAACCTCAAGGGCACCCTGACCCTGTACAACAACGGCTACTTCCTGACCGACCTGCCGGTCGTGAACGGTACCGCCACCTGGTCTGAAATGCTCGGTAGCGAGGGCTCCCAGCTGCAGGCGGTCTTCACCCCCGACACCTCCGACGAGAATAGCGCGGAGGCGTCCCGCTGGATCTCGCACAAGCTCACCTACGAACCCGGTAAGGCTGAGAGCGTGTACAGCGACGACGGTAACGGTTCCTGGCCCGAAGAAATCCCGGATCATGCGAACACCGTACTCAGCACCCAGCAGTACACGCCGACCAGCATGGACTACGACGTGACCGTCACCCCAAACGGCAACGGCTTCAGCACCGTTGAGGTCCGCTTCAAGGACCCGAAGGTGCGCGGCTTCATGCGTGGCGGCTTCTACGCCCAGGATGACCCGGTCTACCCGTACCTCGACCTGGAAGGCTCCGTCGAGGATGGTGTGGCGCGCTTTACCTTCCGTGACGAGTCGTTCTACAAGGGCACGGCTCTGCGCGTGAAGATGCTGACCCACCCGGATATGAACGCTTCCGCCTCCACCACTGAGGTTGCGGCGAACTACGAGCCGGGCACCAAGTACACCGCGCACGGTGCGCTGGCTCCCGATAGCGCACCCATTAGCGATGCGCCGAAGCCTGCTCCGGTGGATCCGTCGCCGAGCGCTGAGCCTACCGTCGCGCCCTCTGCCGAGCCTTCTGCTGAGCCGAGCGAGGCTCCCTCCGAGGCTCCGACCGCTGAGCCCAGCACCGTTCCGTCGGTGTCCCCCAGCGAGGTTCCGACCGTGCCTGCGGTGCCGACCGCCTCCGCAGAGCCGAGCGTACCTGCTCCGGCACCCTCCACTCCGGCACCGACGACTCCGGCGCCCGCGAACCCGACCCCGAGCGCACCTGCTCCGACTAGCCCGGCGCCGTCTGCGCAGCCGTCCACCCCCGGAACCCCCGGTAACCAGTGCGTGCCCGGCCAGATTGACGGTCGCACCAAGATCTCGCACGGCCACCTGGACATTCAGGCGACCCTGAAGGACCGCCAGCTGTCCGTGGGTCTGCGTGACGACAGCGGCATCATTGACGCTGATTCGACCGTGCGCCCGCTCGATTCGGTCGTGTGGACTGTCAGCGAGAACGCCCGCCGTGTTCGCACCGAACGTATGGCTGACGAGAAGCTGAACTTCATGGGCCCGGTCGGCACCGCCTTCTACGGCCTGCCGCAGACCCAGCAGAGCGGCCTGCCCTGGCCCGGCTACAACACGCAGGACATTGACTACTCGCAGCTGCGCGGCCCCGTGCGCCTGCACGTGGTGCCGAAGGTCATGCCTGAGGGTGCACGCTTCGGCATGTTCACTGAGTCGCTGAATGGTGCGGATGTGCTGCTGGACTCGACGACCGGCAAGACCACGATCGACATTGATTACGCGACGCACGCACACGCGAACTGGGTGTTCTCTGAGCCCGGCCAGTACATGTTTGACGTGCACTATTCCGCGACTCTGGCTGATGGTACTGAGGTGAACAGCCCGGTGCAGCAACTTGCGGTTGCTGTGGGTAAGAAGGCGTCGGATGCGTGCTCGTTTGAGACTGCCGTGCCGAAGGACCCGAACGCGGCTGCGGACGACTTTAGTGGCGTGCGCCGTGTGGATTCGGCAACCCCGGGCGGTACCGCTGGTGCTAACCAGCCCGGCTCCGCACAGTCTGGTACCGCACAGTCTGGTCAGTCCGGTCAGACTGGTGCTTCTGGTGCCGCTGGTGGCGTGAACGCTCAGGGCTCCTCTGACGGTTCGGCTGATGGTTCTGCTGGCGGCGTGTACCCGGGCGGTGTCTCCGGCGGTGGTACCGGTGGCGGCTCCCTGGGTCAGTCTGGTGTGTCTGCTTCGTCTGGTGGCGCTCAGCAGGGCGGCCTGGCGCGTACTGGTTTTGGTGCGGTGTCTGTGGCTGTGGGCGGCGCACTGGTGCTCGGTGCCGGCACTGTGATGGTGCTGCGTTCCCGCCGCCGCGCTTCTTAGCGCTCGCCGCGTGAGGACACGCTGATACGATAAAGCCCCCGCGGCTGAGAGAATGACTCTCGGCCGCGGGGGCTTTGTTTTTAATTTATGAGGTTGTTATTCTTTGATTTCTTCAAAGCGGGTCGTAGTAAAATCCCGCTCTTTATTAGTTGAACGATTCGACACATGGAATAGGTATTTTTTGCCAGGCTTGACGCTCTCAACATACTCGGGAATCTTGCGACCTTCCGGAGGAGTAATCATTGTGAGCGTGCCGCACTCTTCCGTCTCAAAAAGACCTTTGGGTCTAATATCATTCATGCCGCTTACTGTTCCTCCGCGCGGTACCGAATATGCCTTAGTCACGGTACAGGTTGCGGTAATGCCATCACTGTCATCACGTAAATGTTGAGGAACAACAAAAACATGTATACAGCAAGCATTATCAAAAGGGTCAACCCTATTATTTGGCGGCGAGCATAATTAATTTCCATCGGCTCCCCTATTTATAACTTAGTGGAAAAAGGTAATCTCATTAAATGTCCCACTTCTTTAAATCAATCTTATTAAAAATTCCCTGTGCTTCCTTTTTCTTATCTTGGCGTCGATTAATCTCGTACCTAATAATAATGTAGGGGATAGAAGCAATGGACAGCACCAAAATAATTCCCCAGAAGATACTAAAGATGGTATCTAGCATGTTTTACTCCGCCTCCTGAACAGCGGCATTGGAAGAGGAATCCTCGTCTTCCTCCTCGGGAATGGTGATACCCACGGTGATGTACTTCTTCACCGACCACCCATTCATCGCTACCGAGGCAGCAAAGAACAGCGCAGGCAGCAACTCCAGACGAACCAGCGAATAGCCCACATACCCGAGCGCAATACACCCAGCCAAACCAGCCACGCCAATACACACGGCACGCAGGGTACGGTACCCCTCAGATCCCTCCTCAAAGCGGGTGCCCTGCAGGTAGAAGAGGCCCTCACGCACAACACGCAGGAACCCAGGGGCCAGGAAAAGCGCAACCGCCAGAGCCACCGGATCATAGCCTGCAGTCATGAAACTGGTCAGAGGAACCACGAGGCACAGAACCGTGAAAATAGCCGCCGACACAACGCCCACACGGGTTGAGCGCCTATTCATCTGCTCCATGCGCAGCAGGTCAGGAATCTCATCATTAGGCTCGATGCGGTAGATGAGGAAGGCGACGATGATTAGCCCGCCAACCATGTACCAGGAAGCAAAGTTCGTCTCAGGGGTCCACGGAGCCGGGTCCCCCTGGAGTACACCGAAAGCCGTCAGAACCGTCAGAACAATCAAGCCCACCGCGTTGATGGAGTAAACGAAAATAAAGAAGCGGTGGAAGAGGCCTCCGGTCGCTTTATAGCCAATATTTTCAGCGTTAATCATATCTATGTAAGCAAGATTCAGAGGGCTTAAAACGAAGAACAGCGCACCCCAAGGCCATACCCCAATAACGGCCATCACTAGAGATGCAAGAGCTATGAAGCTAAAGCAGAACCACAGGAAGATTAGCCATAGGATTCTGAAGGTTTCAGAGATAGCGTTCATGCTATTTCCCTTTCAACTATTTGGACTCTGCCGCGGCGCGGTCGAGGATGCGCTGCAGGTGTTCCGGGATCTGTCGGTACTCCCCAGCCTCGGGGGAACCAATCTCATACGTGCGGGCATAACAGATGACCTTAATCAGAGCGTCCATGTCCTCGTAATCACCGAACTCTACGAAGAGCTCAGGGATGTACTTGGGTGGCCAAACGCCGTAGCGCTCGCGGAAGAGAATCATGTGGTAGATGTAGGTTGCGTCAAAGAAGACGGGGCTGAAACCCAGACGGTAGCGTCCCATCTGGCTACTGCTGATGAGTAGGTGTCCGCCTTTGCCGTTGACCTGCATGTGTATTTTGGTGATGCTGCTGTAGTCGAACTCGCGGGTTTTGAATCGCCAGTTCCGCCATTTCACGGAGGTTGCATTCTGCTGGATGTAGAAAGAGTGAACATGGATGGACATAAACCAGAAATGCATTCCAACTATGTTTGTAAATATGTAGGCTGGAATGTAGTCAACAAGGCTCTCTGCTCTGAAAAGTAGAGGACACAGAAGACAAACAACCACTGTACAAGCGTCCAAAATTAACACAGCCAGCAGCGGCTTTTTCTGCCGCTGTCCCAGAGGAATATAGCCTTTGGGGCGGTTGAGTCCTATGGAGCCGTTGGTGACGGTTTCGGCAAGGAATTTCCTGAGCATGGGGTGTCCTAGTGTGGTGGTTGGTTACATGTAGACGTCGGCGAGGCCGGTGACTTTCTCTTTTTCCCTGAAGTACGGGACTGTATCAGGGCCACTATCTAGAGCATCCACCCGAGCAATATCACTCGGATTATTCATATCAGGCCAGCGGTCATTATCAATCCTGAACCGCACAATCGCCATTAGACGATAATTCTTGTGAATAATCGGGCAGAAGGCGGCAATTAGTTTTCCGGATTTACTGTAGAAAGACACAAGATCCTGGTCGTCTGTAGAGGTTGCCTCATAGTATTCAATGCCGTCAATAGCGTTGAAGGGATAGACGGTCGTGCGTGCTGACCACATGCGCTGCTCAATACCTTCAGGGGAGATCTTCACATAGGCAACATGCACATACCAGGCATACATCATGAATCCGATTGACAGAAATATCCCAAGGAGTTCATAAAAGGCACCTGGAGACCCCTCGTCTATAAGATGAGCAAAGAGATAGAGGCACGGAAATCCAGGAGTAAATATTGTCAGGAGAGCCTCTGCCTGATTGACTCGCCGGATGTACGCGCCTTGGCGGCGGCGCTCCATATCCTTCCAGCGCTGAATCTCGTAATTGATGATGATGTAGAGCGTCCCGGTTACCGAGATGAAGGCCATAACGCCCCATATGATGATGAGGAAAATACGCATGGTTGGTTCTCGTTTCGTGTGGTTGGTGAATAGGGTTCGGCGTTTGGGTCTATCGTATCGGCTGCCGTGCGGCGCTACATCTTGATATCCGCTAGGCCGGTGATTTTGTTGCGTCTTCTGTACAGCTTCCTGAACAGGGGTCGGGTCCACTCGAGGTTATCCCATGTATCAACCCACGCCAGATCTTGCGGGTTCCGCATATCGGGCCAGCGGTCGAACTCGAGCCTGAACCGTACGATTGCCAGCAGCCGGTGGTTCCTTCCAACGGGGTCTAGCTTGGCGATTTGCTTGCCTTTCTTGGTGTAGAAGGTGGCGCTGTCGGTCGCTTCCCCATCCCAATCCTCCGCCTCCGTCTTACCCTGGAAGTAGAAAACCTGGTCGATAGCCCTAATCGGGTAGGGGGTCACGGTAGCGAACGGTGAGAGTTTCTGTTCCACAGTGTCGGGCGTGATTTTCGTGTACACCAGGTGAACGTGCAGAAGGTGGTAGAGGAAGACCAGCAGCAGGATGAACATCAGGAGGTTGAAGAGGATGCCGAGCTCTGCCTGCGTGTAGAGGTAGAACGCGAAGAAACCTGCCGGGAGTGTGGGCGTGAGGAGGCTTATGAGTGCTTCACGGCGGGGCACGCGCGTAATGTAGATGCCTTCGTCGCGTAGCTGCATGTCCTGGCGCAGGTGCCTATTATGCAGGATAACGACAATGATGGCGCCGATGATTGATGCGAGGGTGCAGGTGCCCCAGAGTAGAAGGAAAAAGGTGTGCATGATGCCGTTCTCCTCTTTCGCGGTGTTGGTGGTGTTCGTGCCGGTTGCGGCTCTTCGGATGCAGGGGGTAGCCGGCGCTTATTGGGAGGGTTACATGTAGACGTCGGCAAGGCCAGTAACCTTCCCCAAATTTTCAAAGTAGCGCATCGTCTTCCCGGCACAATCCAAACGGTCCACCTGCGCCACATCATCCGGGTTGTCCATGTCAGGCCAACGTTCGTTCTCAATCCTGAACCGTACAATCGCCAGAAGTCGGTAATTTTTATGAGGCATCGGGCTAAACAGGGCAATCTGGGTGCCTGACTTGGCGTAGAACCCCACCATGTCATCGTCTTCATAATTCGATGCCTTGTAGAACACGACGCGGTTGATCGCGTTGAAGGGGTAGCGGGTCGGGTTGGAGAACCAGATACGTTGCTCGATGCCCTCGGCGGAGGTCTTCACGTAGGCGACATGCACATAGCGCAAGTATGCGGCAAATGGTACTGATACTAACAAGGCCGTTATGTCAATCGTTATCCTTGCTGATTCAGGGTCAAAAAATATATGACCTGCAAACATAAGGCACGGAAAAACGGGGGTAAATATCGTCATGAGAGCTTTGAGCCGCGTAACCCGTCGGATATAAATACCCTCACGTAGCCGTTGCTTATCTTTCCAGCGCTGCACCTCGTAATTGATGATGACGTAAAACGTCGCAACTGTTGTGAACGTAGCAAAGATACCCCAGAAGATAATCAGGAAAGTGCGCATGGCGGGTTCTCGTTTCGTGTGGTTGGTGAATAGGAAGGGTATGCACCCCACCCAAATTAGGCGGCGGTGCCTACGTGCTGAGGATACCAGCGCATGAGCCCCGAAAGCCCCGGGGTAGCGCGGGGGTGAGCCGCGCATCCCCGGGAGCTTTCAGCCCGCAAACCGGGGGCTACATATCGACGTCAGCAAGACCCGAAATCTCTTGATTATTCATGAAATACGGAATGACTTCATAACGGTTATCCAGCTGGTTCACCTTATCCACGTCAGCCGGATTATCCAGGTCAGGCCAGCGACCATACTCAATCCTGAACCGAGTAATGACCAAGAGATAGTACTCATCATAATTCGGGTTCAACGGGTTAATACGTGCACGCGACTTAGTGAGAAACCACATCCGGCTTGGGGTATCTTCATCCTTGGACTCGCTATAAACAACGCTATCAATCGCGCCGATGGGGCAGATCCTCGACCCGCGAACGGGGGTGTGCATATTAATACCCTCAGAAGAAATCTTCATGTACGTGGCGTTGACGTGCCACAGGTAGAACAAGAGGAAAGCAGTCATGAAGATGTAAATACCCTCTGCATAGGGGTTAGTCTCGGGGCCATTGAGCGACAAAAAATAGCGGATAATCGGGAAGCCCGGGATAAAGACAATAACGTACACCAGTAGCGCTCGCAGACGACTAATGTAGATGCCTTCACGCTTCTTCTTCTCGTCGCGGCGTCGATTGATGATGTAAGCGGCAAGGGTGAGAATCGTGAAAATAGTTGTGATGATGGAGCATACGCCCCAAAAGGTAATAGCAGATTCTTGAGACATCATTTTAGCTATTCGCTCCTTCGGTCGGGTTGGAGTCGGTGGTGGTAGTGGAGTGCGCATCAAGGATGCGCTGCAGGTGTTCCGGGGCATACTCGCCGTCAGATGCTGAAGCACCCACGGGAGATACGGTTGAGGGGCACTCGCAGGCACGGCGACTGCCGCGTGAACGAACGCCCCTCCATCAGTGACGGCTAATCATGGAACCAAATAAGCCGGTTTACTTATCCATCTCGTAGACCCAGCCGCCAGCGTTGCAGTAACGCTTACCATCCTTCTCAATGATGTAGTAGCCGGGCTCGTGGTTCTCGCACTTCTGGATAACCTCACGGGCCTCTCGGTTAGACTTCTCAAGGTTCGCGGCACGAATCTGGAAGAAAGCAAACGTAGCGATGTACGCCACCAGAACCAGCGCAAGAGCGGTAATCGCCATGCCCTTACCCTTGCCGGTGCCATTCTTGACCATGATCAGAGCAATCACCGCGAAAATAATGGTCGGGATGGTCAGGAACGAACCGATCACAAAAATGCCGGTCAGGGCGGAAATAATGCCCAAGACCAGCGCGGTTACTGCCGCCCACTTCTTCTTCGGAGCCTCGACGGGTGCGCCGTATGCAGGCTGTACGGCGGGTGCTTGCTGGGTGAACTGCGGCTGCTGCGGTGCAGCCGGCTGCGGGGTGTTTTCAGACATGAAAGTCCTCATTTCGTATGTGGTTGGTGAATATCCGGAAGCGCACCACTTGCAGGTGGCGTACATTTCCCAAGGATACTCTATGTGCTTGAAAGCTCTGACAAGTGGAAATGTCGAGCACTTTGATGGTCTATGGGTTAGGTGGCTAAAAAGTTAACTCGGTGCAAGGCTTGGGTGAAGACTGGGCGACCATTCACCGGCGGGTGGGATTGGACCCGTATCCGCCCGAGTTTCTTGGCTGACCCTGGTGTACGCAGAAAGCCCCTCGGCTGAGAGGTAATCTCTCAGCCCAGGGGCTTTCTCTATGCGGTGCTACATGTCGACGTCGGCAAGACCGGAGACCTTCTCCAAATCCCTGAAATAAGAAATTGTCATACCCCTCTTATCAAGCGCGTCCACCTGCGCCACATCACCCGGATTATCCATATCAGGCCAACGCTCGTTCTCAATCCTAAACCGCACAATCGCCAAGATTCGATAGTTATTGTGGGTGGTCGGACCGAAGGCAGCAATCTGTTTACCTGACCGGGTATAGAAGCCCACCATATCCTGGTCTTCAACATCCACAGTCTCGTAATAGGTAACGCTATCAATCGCACCTATCGGGTAGACCGTTGGGTTAGCTGACCAGACACGCTGCTCGATACCTTCGGGAGAAAGCTTCACATAAGCGACATGCACATAACGCAAGAAAGAAATGAACATAGCCGATAGTAATAAGGCCGCTATTTCAGTCGCTATATCTAATGATTTAGGACCGTATATGTGACCTACAAACATAAGGCACGGAAAGGCGGGAGTAAATATCATCAAGAGAGCTTCAGCCTGATTAACTCGTCGAATATAAATACCCTCGCGCCGCCGCTTTTTATCTTTCCAACGTTGCACCTCGTAATTGATGATGACGTAAAACGTCGCAACTGTAGTGAATACAGCGAAGACACCCCAGAAGATAATCAGGAAAGTGCGCATGGTGGTGGTTTCTCGTTTCGTGTGGTTGGTGAATAGAGTTCGGTGTTTAGGGCTATCGTATCGGCTGTCGCGCGGTGCTACATATCAACGTCGGCGAGGCCGGTGACTTTCTCTTTTCCCCTGAAGTACGGGACTGTATCAGGGCCACTATCTAGAGCATCCACCCGAGCAATATCACTCGGATTATCCATATCAGGCCAACGCTCGTTCTCAATCCTGAACCGCACAATCGCCATTAGACGATAATTCTTGTGAATAATCGGGCAGAAGGCGGCAATGAGTTTTCCGGATTTACTGTAGAAAGACACAAGATCCTGGTCATCTGTAGAGGTTGCTTCGTAGTATTCAATGCCGTCAATAGCGTTGAAGGGATAGACGGTCGTGCGTGCTGACCACATACGCTGCTCAATACCTTCAGGGGAAATCTTCACGTAGGCAACGTGTACGTACCAGGCATACATCATGAGCCCAATTGACCCAAGTAATGCAATTGATTCATAGAAGATACCCGCAGAACCCTCGTCAACAAGATGAAGGTAAAGAAAAAGGCACGGGAACCCAGGGGTAAATATTGTTAGAAGAGCCTCGGCCTGATTAACCCGTCGGATATACGCGCCTTGGCGGCGGCGCTCCATATCCTTCCATCGCTGAATCTCATAGTTGATAATGATATAGAGCGTCCCGGTTACCGAGATGAAGGCCATAATGCCCCAGATAATAATCAGGAAAATGCGCATGACGGGTTCTCGTTTCGTGTGGTTGGTGAATATCCGGAAGCGCACCACCCGCAGGTGGCGTACCTTCCCCCAAGGATACCCCGGTGTGCGAATCGTCCTAGACCGTGCGCTTGGCGCACAAGGCTCCTCAACTCGCGGGGTTCCACGGTTTAGCTTGCTGTAGGTTCTGCCTCCGGGTCCTCCTCATCTTCCTTCTCGGGGATAGCAACACCCACGGTCAGGTACCTCTTCACCAGCAGGTACGAGGCGATCACCGGCACCACGTACACCAGCGACAACCCACTACCGGACTGCACAACATCCACGGCAAGACGGGCCGCCGCCAAACATCCGCCCAAACCCACCAGGGCTACGCAGAAGCCACGCAACACGCCATACCCGGCAGTGCCCTCCTCAAAGGTCGCCGCCCACAGCTTGAACAGGGTGCGGCGCACAAAAATCAGGAAAACCGGCACCAGGCACAGCACCACTGAAACACCCACAGGCTCATAACCGGCAGCAGCGAACGAAACCACCGGAATAACCAGGCAGAAGAGCACCATCAGGGCGCTCACACCCAGCACCACGGTGCGCACATACCGGTTGATGCGCTCCATACGGTGCAGGTTAGGGATCTCCTCGCTCGGCTGCGCGGCATTGTAGAAGAACAGCAGCAGAACCAGCGCGGACACCACCACATACCAGGGCGCGAAATTGATACCGTCCACCTGCGGGGTGGAGGCAACCGGCGGGACACCCGCCAGGGAGAGAGCAGCGAGCAGAACAATCGCGGCAACGCAGAACGTGCCCACCGTCAGCAGAAAGTAATGGTACGCGCCGCCGTTCTTTGCATCCTGCACACCGTGCTCACGCGTGCCGTCAATCATCACGACGGAAAACAGCATCGTGGAGATGGATAGGATGCTCCACGCGTACTCGCCCGTCATGACGGGGACAAACGATAGAAGAATGGATATAGAAAAAAGAATCCACAGGAATATTCGCCGCAGTGTTGGTGAGGACGCGATGGCCCCTTCAAAAAAGCCGATGATAAAGTCGCCGATATCTTCCATGGTGGATTCCTTTCTGCGGAGGTGGGGTTATTCTTTGATCTCTTCAAAGCGGAGGACGCTGAAGTCGTATTCATCGTTACGGGTATCGAAGGACTTGTACGCCCTGTATTTCTTGCCCGTCTCAAAGTTCTGGAGGTATTTGCGAATGGGTATACCATCAGGGGATTTGCTCGATGTGATGATTCCGCACTCTTCCGTTTCGAATTCACCGGAGGTCCAATAGGGGTCCTCGTGCTCAATGATTTCGACGGAGGTGACAGTGCAGATAGCGGATTCATTGCCCGGGTTGTAGTTGGTCATGAAATGTATGGACGCGAAGAACCCTAGCATGACTGCTATGGTTATGATGGCGCCGCGTGCATCCCATACATCTTTTGCTATGTCGCGAAGATATTCTTTGAAGTCGACTTTATTCTTCTTTTTCTTGGTGTATCTCTTTTTGTTGGTTTTCTTTATAGCCCCAGTTTCGGTAATGTAATTTGCCTCTGGGTAACTCTTTTTCTTCGAGATGTTCCTTTTCTTTGAAACGTTCTTTTTCCTCGGGGAGTTCTTTTTCACTACTCTTCACCTTCTTTCTGGGCTGCAGGTTGTTATTCTGTGATGTCTTCAAAGCGGGTCGTCTCAAAAACTGTGCTCATGGTGTGTACGTCCTTGTGTGGTGGTTGGTGAATCGTGCTCGCTACGGCGAGGTGGCGGGCACACCCTTAGCCTATCGCACGGTATCTGACCAGAAGGTTAACTGGGTGCAAGGCTAAGATGAAGACTCGGCAACCATTCATCAGAGGGCCAAGAACCGTGCGTAACCACCCGATTTTCTGAGCTGCTTTGGGGGAGCATGCCCCTGCATCGTTGAAGACGCGGACAAAGCGAAATAGGCCGCAGATGCCGTATAGAGAGCCTCGGGTGGTGCGAGTCTTCGACTCGCACCACCCGAGGCTCTATTTTTAGCTCATGAGCTGGTTATTCTTTGATTTCTTCAAAGCGGGTTGTCTCAAAATCCCGTTCCTTTTTTGTGGACGAATTTAATACATGGAATAGGTATTTTTTGCCAGGCTGAGCTGTTGCAACATACTCAGGAATCTTCCGACCTTCCGGAGAGGTAATCATCGTGAGAGTGCCGCATTCTTCTGTTTCGAAGACGCCCACCGGAGCATTATCATTCAACTCTCCAATCGTGCCGCCTCGAGGCCTGGTGTATGCCTTCGTTACGGTGCAAGTAGCAGTGATACCATCACTGTCATCTCGTAATTCATATGGAAAGCGTACGAGGACATAAATGATAATTGCTACGATGCTTGTCATGATTATGATACTGCTTGGGCGCCTATCACCGAAGAACTCCTCTAGGAATCCTTTTATAAAATCTTTTATGCAGTCTATGATAAACATATTGAAACACTCACCTTAGAAGTGGTCGCAGGCCAGATGAATCTATATTCAATCTGCCTCTTGGAATCATTATTCTTTGATTTCTTCAAAGCGGGTCATATCAAAATCTCTATCTTTCCTATTTGAACGATTAGACACATGGAACAGGTACTTTTTCCCGGGCTGCGCGGTCTTAACATATGCAGGAATCTTCCATCCCTCGGGTGCTTCGTACATCGTGAGCGTGCCACACTCCTCAGTCTCAAAGACCCCCTTCAAACCAATGTCAGTCATGCCGCCCAGGTCCGTTCCGCGACGCTCCTGCGTGTACGCCTTAGTTACGGTGCAGGTAGCGGTGAAACCGTCACTGTCATCACGTAGATTTATGGGAATAATAAAAAAGATATATCCAACGCACATCGTCAGAAAAAGCATTGTTATTCTTTCTGACCATTTGTTATGAGATTCCATCACTCACCTCATTTCTCATGAGAATTCGGGGCCTTCTTTGCCTCACGCGCCCGCTGACGCTCCAGCCTACGCGCCTCATTACGGGCAACCCTACGGCGGCGCTTCTGACGCTCACTCTTCGTCTGCCCAACAACGTACTTCGTCTCACACAAGTCATAGAACTGGGCATAAATGTCCTGCGAGGAGCCATACATCCCCACTACACTCATCACATCCATGCCGTCCTCCTCAGCCCAGCGCCCGTGATCGTCACGGTACAGCACCTGCGCCATAAGGATGGTTGCATCAAACTGGTACGGGTCGAAGCTGCAAGTACGCTTACCCATCTCAGTGCTACCAATGCGCAAGAAGCCGTTCTTGCTGTTGTTTTCCACATGGGCGAACGTAATCGAGGGGTAGGTGAAAGCGCGTTCCTTCCACCGCCAATTACGCCACCGCACACAATCCTCACGCAGCTCGAGGTAGAAGGCGTAGCAGTGGTTTAGAGGGATGGCCCCCAGCAGGCCTATACCTAAAACACCAATCAGAAGAGCGGCAATCGCTTCAGTACGCTGAGACGCATATTCGGGAGCGGTCAGAAGACTATAAGAAGCTATGAATGCTGGCCATGCAACAAACCCGAGGATAGTTACAAACCAGAAGAAGATATATGCCAGGATGGGCCTCTTCTGCCTCTTGTTTAGGGTGGGTTTGCCGAGCTTAATACGGTAGCCCGGTATCAGGGCGACAATAAGTCCCCAAAGGGTTCCGGTTTCAGCAGCGTTCATAGTATGTACGTCCTTGTGCGGTGGTTGGTGAATCGCGCCCGCCCCAGTGGTGGCGGGCACGTTCTTAGCCTATCGCACCCTATCTGGACGGGAGGTTAACTCGACGCAATGCTCGGGTGAAGACTCGGCAACCACTTCGCAGATAGCCCGAATCCGTGCCTAACCACCCGATTTCCTCGGCTACTCTGAGAACGAACCCGCACCCTCCGCGCTGTTGCCGGAAGGCTGCGGGTCACCGATAAACAGAAAGGTTAGTGAACGGCCATGATAATTACCTACACCATGACTGCCGTATGGGGCGTACTATGCCTTGGGCTGATGTACAAAATCTGCCGCTCCGTTATCGCCCATGAAATGAGCCGCCACCACGACAAGAAGCTACGCGCCGAAAACATATACATCATCCGAGGCAAGCTTCGCATCATCATTCTGGCCAGCTTTGTAGCTCTCATATTTCCTACCGGAATGTTCCTAATGCACCTACTCGGCGACATGGGATTCCACCTTTTCTACGACATCGCAGCGTTCTGCGCCATGTGCATCGCTATCTGCTTCTTCTACGGACCCGTTGAGGATTACACCGAAATCTCGCCGGAAGGAATCGAAAGGGGCGAATCATTTCTAGATACGGTCTTCTACCCGCTCAACGCAATCGACGCAGTCTCATACAGCCAGGCCTCTGATAGCGACGAGTCAGACAGCGTTACTTTTAAAACAAAATCAGGCAAGACAATTACGAATTTCAGCCCCGGCGATGACGGTTACTACCTCCTCGCAATGACCCGATTCAAGATGGAAAACGACCGCTGGCCAGACATGAACAACCCCGAAGAAGCCGCCCAGGTTAAGGCGTGGATGAACTGGAACTCCACCATCCCGCACATTAAGGACAAGGAAATCACCGGCCTCGCCGAAGTGGACATGTAGCCCGCGATTCAGCCCGTATTTAGCGCGCGCACGGCGTGCTTCTCAACCAATATTTCCGTAATTTTTCTGCCGGAAAAACGTGGACTAGCCCGCATGGTTTAAGCCTCAACTAGAAGGTGTACTCTGCACGTAAAAACATTAACGTTGAGGCTTACAATAAGAAATGGTCGATGCACAGCCGCACGCCGTGCACGCACCTGTCACTTCACAGAAACACCGACCCCGAAAGGCACATCATGGCCACCAAGAAGCCCGCACGCCTCACCCGCCGCGCAGCACTCGCCGCCGCAGGCGCAGGCGCAGCAACCGCCCTCGGCGCACTGCTCACCCCCGCACAGGCAACCACCTACCGCCCGACCGTGCGCCGCACCCTCCACAACGGCTACTACTCCAACCGTTACGGCCGCCGCGGCCGCGTTGTCATCAGCGACTACTACGGCAGCTCCTACAGCCACTACTACTATTACGGCGGCTAAAGAATCCCAAGCCACAAAACATATACTGGAAGACGGCGCTACATTCGTGTAGTGCCGTCTTCCCGTTAGATGCCCCAGGCATCACCCGCACCACGGTGCGGAACCACACCACAGATAGAGAGAAAAAATGAAGAACGTAACCCGCCGATCCGCACTCGGCCTGTTTGCCGCTGCCGGTGGCGCAACCCTCCTGGCTGCATGCGGTTCGCAGTCCCAGGCTTCCAGTGGCTCTGCATCTGCATCCGGTAGCGCATCTACCTCGAACGCCGAAGTTAACAACGCACGCGCCGATTACTCCGGCGTTGCAGTCCTGGACGGTTACACCTCCAAGCCTGCTGACTACCAGCTGGCAACCCGCACCGAGCCGTCCAAGAACGTGCCCGTGCCGACCAAGCCCGCCGTCGCTAATGAGAACAGCGTAGAGGGCCTGTACCAGTCCATCGCCTTCTTCGGTGCAGCCATGGAATACTACATGCGCACCGGCAAGACCGAGCCGCTGCGTGAAAGCGCTATGGACAAGAGCGAAATCAAGTCAATGCTCGAGCCGGAAGACGGCACTCTTGGCGAAAAGCTGGTCAAGGGCGAAGTTTGGATGCACGACCCGACTGTCACCATCACTATGCTTACCGCACAGCCCACCCGTGACGGTAAGGCATACACCTGGAATACCCGCTTCACCGTGACCCGTGGTGAATTCATGGCATCCAAGGATAAGGTTCTGGAGGTTCCTGAAAGCGGTCGTGAGAACGTCGTCGAGCGTACCCTGCGCGGTGTTTACGAGAACGGTGCATGGAAGCTGACTGGCATGAAGTCTGAATCTGAGGCTTCTGCATCGGCTTCTGCTTCCTAAAATTCAGCAGCCTAGAAGTGTATAGCTTCTACACCTAAAAGGCGCCCGCCCCGTGGCTTGAAAACCACGAGGCGGGCGCTACCACCGTAGATAGAGAGAACCCAATGAAGAACGTAACCCGCCGATCCGCACTCGGTATGGTTGTAGCCGCCGGTGGTGCAACCCTCCTCGCCGCATGTGGCGCGCAGCCCCAGGCAACCAGTGGCTCTGCTTCTGCATCCGGCAGCGCGTCTGCTTCTGCGTCGGCATCTAAGAGCGTACGTAGCGACTACTCCGGCGTGGCAGTCCTGGAGGGCTACACCTCCAAGCCCGCTGACTACCAGCCCGGAACCCGCACCGAGCCCTCTAAGAACGCTCCCGTGCCCGTGAAGCCCGCCGTTGCTAACGAGAACAGCGTCGAGGGTCTGTACCAGTCCATCGCGTTCTTCGGTGCAGCCATTGAGTACTACATGCGCACCGGCAAGACCGAGCCGCTGCGTGAATGTGCACTCGATAACTCTGAGCTGAAGAACTTCCTCGAACCTGACGCACGTTCCCTGGGCGCTGGTCTGCAGCAGGGCAAGATTTGGATGCAGGACCCGGCTGTCACCATCACCATGCTTACCCCGCAGCCTGAGCGTGATGGCGATACCTACAACTGGGATATTCGCCTGACCATGGACCCCGGCGAGTTCATTGCAAGCAAGGAACGCGTGCAGGAGGCCCCCTCTGAATCGGAACGTAAGGATGAGGTGAAGCGTACCCTGCACGGTGTGTACGAGAACGGCGCGTGGAAGCTGACCGGTATGCGTAATTCTTCTTCCTCTTCTTCTGCATTGGCTACCGCTTCGGCTTCTGCTTCCTAAAAGCTTCAGCCTAGAAGCGCATAGCTTCTACATCTAAAAGGCGCCCGCCCCGTGGAATAAACCCACGAGGCGGGCGCCTTTCTTATATACGCAATAAAGCATATACCCTTATCGGGATGCTACCAGATGCGCACGCGCTCCTCCGGAGCCAGGTACAGTGCATCGCCCTCAGAGACATCAAACGCCTCATAGAACTCATCAATATTGCGCACCACACCGTTCACACGGAACTCATCCGGCGAATGCGGATCCACAGAAATCATCACCTCAGCATGCTGCGGGCGGGACTTCGTGCACCAGCCGCGAGCATTCGAGAAGAAGAAACGCTGAATACCGGTCATGCCGTCAATCACCGGTGCGTCATCCAGCGACTCAATGCCCTGCTTCTTCAGCGCCAGGCGGTACGCCTTCAATGCAATCGACATGCCAGCCAGGTCGCCAATGTTCTCACCCAGAGTCAGCTCACCATTCACGTGGAACTTCGGGTCCAGACCCACCGGAACGTACGCGTTGTACTGCTCCACCAGCGCTGCGGTACGCTCCTTGAACTTCGCGTAATCCTCCTCGGTCCACCAGCTCTCCAGCTTGCCGTCGCCGTCATAGCGGGAACCCTGATCGTCAAAACCGTGACCAATCTCGTGGCCAATAATCATGCCGATATTGCCGTAGTTCGCCGCATCGTCAGCATCCGGGTTGAAGTACGGCGGCTGCAGAATCGCTGCCGGGAACACAATCTCATTCGCCGGCGGCATGTAGTACGCGTTCACGGTCTGCGGAGTCATCAGCCACTCCGACTTATCCACCGGCTGACCCTTACGGGCAATCAGCCAGTCAGCATCAAACGCACCAGTACGGCGCAGGTTCTCAAACAGGTCACCGGGCACCAGCTCCAGTGCGGAGAAGTCACGCCACTTATCGGGGTAACCGATCTTGGTGACGAACTTCGACAGCTTCTCCAGCGCCTTCTCGCGGGTTGCCTCAGTCATCCAGTCCAGCGACTCAATAGACTCGCGGTACGCCTCAAGGAGGTTGCCGACCAGAACCAGCATCTTCTCCTTGTGCGAAGGCGGGAAGTGCACAGCCACGTACTCCTGGCCAATCTCCTCACCCAGAGCCTTCTCGACAGCGCCCACGCCGCGCTTCCAGCGCTCACGAATCTGCTGGGTACCGGAGAGGGTCTTGCCGTAGAAGTTGAAGCTTTCCTGAACCAGTTCGTCGTACATGAACGGCGCACGTGAACGCAGAACAGTCCACACAGCCCACAGCTTCCAGCTCATCAGCGGGATGGAGGTGAACAGCTTAGCCGCACCCTCAAAGAAGGACGGCTGAGCCACAATAACCTGACCCAGGGTCTCCGGGTCGGCACCGAGCGCCAGCAGCCACTGGGAGAACGGGAAGCCGGGGAACTTCTCCTCCAGCTCGGTCGCCTGGTACGGGTTGTAGGTCGCCTCGGCGTCGCGGTTCTCCACAACGTTCCAGTGCAGGCGAGCCAGCTCAGACTCGTGAGTGAACACCAGCTGAGCCGCCTGCTCCGGGGTCAGGCCGAAGCCCTCAGCCAGACCGGTCAGCTCAAACATGCGGGCAATATGCTCAACGTACGCCGCGCATGCAGCCTCGTGCTTCTCTTCACGGTAGTAGGATTCATCCGGCAGACCCAGACCCGACTGGTACAGGAAGAACGTGTAGTTCTTCGGGTCCTTCGGGTCGTTGCTGGTGTACCAGGCGAACAGCTGCGGCAGACCCGCACGAGACAGCAGCGCCAGGGTCACAGCCAGGTGGGAGGGGGTTGCCGAGTTCAGAATCGGGGCGATTTCCTTCAGCAGCGGCTCCAGGCCGTCCGCCTCAATCTTCTCAACATCCATGAAGGAGTTGTAGAGTGCGCCAATACGGGACTCCGGCTGCTCCTTCGCAATCTTCTCCACCAGCTCACGCACGTGCTTCTCTGCGTTATCGCGGAGGGTGTACAGGCCGCCGTCCTTGGGGCGGTCCGCCGGGATTTCGTGGGTAGCAAGCCACTTACCGTTGACGTGGCGGAAGAAATCGTCGCCCGGCTTGACGGTTTCATCCACCCATTCTTTAGTGATTCCAGAGTTAGTAGTCATGGTTCCATTCTAGGTTCTTAACGTAAGAAGCCACACGATTACCGACAAGCCACCATATGGTGACTCACCGGTACCAGACGCTTCTCAGGGGCATTTTGCCGCTCCTCAGCGGGCTACGCGGGTGGCAGAGAAAGCGGTAGCCCCTCCAAGGATGCAGAAAACCCGCCCGCACGGTGCAGAAGAAAAACCGTACGGGCGGGCCTGTTATCTATCCCCAAAAGCTCGGCATACAGTCGGTACGCATACCGGCACGAAGCCGAACAGCCGCCACCTGCCGCAGGTTACCGCGAGCAAACCATCATCCGGTCAACCCGCAGCAGGCAGCGGAACCAATAGGCGCCTCCTAGAGGGACGCGCGGATCGCCTTGGTGGCATCCACCAGGTGACGCAGAGACTGCTTGGTCTCCTCGTAATCACGAGTCTTCAGGCCACAGTCGGGGTTCACCCACAGGTCAGCAATGGTGCCGTAACCAATCGCAGCCTTCAGCAGGGACTCAATCTCCTCCTGAGAAGGAACACGCGGGGAGTGGATGTCCCACACGCCCGGGCCCAGACCGGAAACGAAGCTCTCCGGAATGTCAGCCAGCAGCTCCATGTGCGAGCGGGCGGCCTCGATGCTGGTCACGTCAGCGTTCAGAGCGTTAATCGAGTCGATAATCTCGTTGAACTCCGAGTAGCACAGGTGGGTGTGAATCTGAGTGGAATCCTTCACGCCGCTGGTTGCCAGGCGGAAGGAGTTCACCGACCAGTCCAGGTACTGCGGCTGCTCATCGCGGCGCAGGGGCAGCAGCTCACGCAGAGCCGGCTCGTCCACCTGAATGATGCGGATGCCCGCCTGCTCCAGGTCAGCAATTTCGTCGGCAAGAGCCAGAGCCACCTGGTTAGCGGTCTCGCGGCGCGGCTGGTCGTCACGCACGAAGGACCACGCCAGAATCGTCACCGGGCCGGTGAGCATGCCCTTGACCGGCTTGTCGCTCAGCGACTGTGCGTGGGAGCTCCACGGAACGGTGAATGCCTCACCGCGCAGGCCCTCACCGTGACGCTTCACGTCACCGAACAGGATCGAGGGGCGGGTGCAACGCGAACCGTAGGACTGAACCCAGCCGTGGCGGGTGGTTGCGAAGCCGTCGAAGTTCTCAGCGAAGTACTGAACCATGTCGTTACGCTCAGCCTCACCGTGAACCAGCACGTCCAGGCCCAGCTCCTCCTGCAGCTTGATGACCGAGGCAATCTCGTCACGCAGGAAGCCGTTCAGCTCCTCAGCGGAAATCTTGCCCGCACGAGCCTCCGCACGGTGGCGGCGAATCTCAGCGGTCTGCGGGAAAGAACCAATGGTGGTGGTCGGCAGCTTCGGCAGGTTCAGGTCAGCCTGAGCCGCGCGGCGAACATCAATGGTCGGGCGGTCGAAGTCCTCGGGAGCCACAGCTGCGGCGCGGGCACGAATCTCTTCGTTGTGCTTGCGCGGGTCAGCGGCGAAGCGAGCCAGCGCCTCATCAGCAGCCTTCAGCTCCGGCTCAACAGCAGCCTCACCCTCAGCCAGGCCGCGAGCCAGCAGAGCAATCTCAGCGACCTTCTGGTCAGCGAATGCCAGGCCGTCCACGGGAACCTCGGCGGGGTCTTCCAGCTCCAGGTCGTGCGGCACGTGCTGCAGGGAGGTCGAAGAGGAAACCGACACGGCACCCTCGAATGCGCCGGGCAGCGCCTCCAGAGTCTTCAGTGCCGCGCGAACATCGGCACGCCACACGTTACGGCCGTTCACAACACCGGCAACCAGGTGCACGCCAGCGGCAGAAACAGACTCCAACTCAGCCTTCGAGTACACGCCGTGCACCAGGTCAAGGTGCAGAGCCTCAATGCCGGTACCCAGCAGTGCCGGCAGGTTCTCACGCAGGGAACCGTAGGGGCTGGTCACCAGAATCTGCGGGCGCTTCTCGCCGGCAGCCAGGGTGCGGTAGGTGCGCTCGGCAAGTTCAGCGACCTTCGCGTTGTCGGCACGGTCCACGGTCAGGCCCGGCTCATCCAGCTGAACCCACTCAACACCGCGCTCAGCCAGCTGCTCCAGCACCTGAGCGTATGCGGCAACGAACTCGTCCAGACGGTCGACGGGGGAGAAGTCCTCAGCGGAACCCTGCTCAGCCTTAGCGCCCAGCAGCAGGGTCAGCGGGCCAACAATCTGCGGGCGGACCTTCACGCCAGCCTGCTTTGCGACCTCGAGCTGCTCGTCAATAGCCTCAAGGTTCAGCTTAATCTCGGTGCCGGCACCGATCTCGGGCACCAGGTAGTGGTAGTTGGTGTCGAACCACTTAGTCATCTCCAGCGGAGGCAGGGTCTCGGTACCGCGCGCCAGTGCGAAGTAGCCGGGCAGATCCAGCAGGCCGCGGCCGTCCTTAGCCTCAGCCAGACGTTCGGGAACCAGGGTGAACAGGCGAACCACGTCGAGCACCTGGTCGTAGTAGGAGAAGGTTGCCGGAATCGAGTAGTTATCAGCCTTCAGGCCCGCAGCGGTCACGCGCTCGAAGTAGGTGCGCTGCACGTCAGCGGCGGTGTCCTGCAGCTCCTGCAGGGTTGCCTTGCCCTTCCAGAAAGCCTCCTGAGCCTTCTTCAGCTCGCGGAAGCGGCCCACGCGGGGGTAGCCAACAATGGTGGCGGCGGGGAATGCGGTGTTCGACATAATAATTTTTTCCTTTACTGGGGATAGAACTGGGAGAATCAGCGGGCCCTGCCGGCCCCGTCGATGGGGCCGAGATCCGCGGGATGCTCCCGGGGTACTTTGGGGGAAACTTAGGTGGCGCATCCGCGCCGGGTGGAGGGGGTCGCGTTTAGGCGAATTCCAGCTCGCTCAGGGGCTGGGAGAAACGGTTGCTGTATCGGGGCAGGTCCAGCTGGTCCAGAACGTCCAGAACCGCCGCATGCTCGTTGAAGGTGAAGAAGTGCAGACCCGGTGCGCCCGCATCCATCACGGCGCGGCACTGGTTCAACGCGTACTCAACACCGATGCGGTGCAGCTCAGCGTCACTGGTTGCTGTCTCTAGGGCGTAGGCGAGGTCCGTCGGGACTTCCATGCCCGCCATCTGGCAGAGGTTCTGCAGGCGCTTCAGCGAGGTCACCGGCATGATGCCCGGAATAATCGGAATGTCCACGCCCGCCAGGCGTGCCGAATCGACCAGGGCGCTGTAGCGCTCATCCTCAAAGAACACCTGAGTGATCGCGAAATCCGCGCCGGCACGCTGCTTGGACAGCAGAATCTCAATGTCCTGCAGCAGGGATGCGGACTCGGGGTGCTTCTGCGGGTACGCCGCCACACCAATCGACACCTTGCCAGCAGCCAGGTGAGCGAAATCTTCACGCTCCACGCGGCGAATGAGCTCTACCAGGTAGCGGGCGAAAGGAAGTTCAGAAACCTGACCCTCCTGAATGTCACCGCGAAGAGCCAGGAAGCCGCGCACGCCCAGACCCAGAATCAGGCGGACCGCACGCTCCAGCTCGTGCACCGAATGGCCCGCACAAATCAGGTGAGCCAGCGGGGTGAGGGAGGTTTCATGCACCAGGTGGTCGAGCAGCGCCAAGGTCTTCTGGCGGCGCTTCGCGTCACCGGCGTAGGTGACCGACACGTAGTCGGGGTTGGTGCCCTCAAGCTCCGCAATCGTGTGCAGTAGCGACTCGCAGCTCGCGTGTGAGCGCGGAGGGAACAGCTCAAAAGAAAGAGCCGGGTGAACTGTCGTCATAACCATCCTTCGTGTTCACCCGATAGATACGCACCGGCAGGGTGCGTGAATTCTTCTGCGGGATGCGCTGTACCGGTTTGCTGGTACGGCTCATCGTGGGGTGCCGAAGGGTATTCTTCTCTATCGGTTCTGGCGGGAGCACCTTGTCCGCACCCTGCACCGTGACGGTGGGGGATACTGGCGAGGTTGCTGCGACGTCGACGAGCCAGATCTCTCGGTCGCTCTTGATAGATAACGCCTTCACTCTACCCACCGCCTCCGAGGGTGTGCAAGATGTGCGGCGGTTGATGTCCTAATATTTCTGGACATGACATTGAGGCGAAATATGAACTTAATATGACTGACTATGACGAAGGGGGCTGGGGGTATTGCGGGTAGAGGCGTCGGCTGGCTCTTGGGTGCCCGGCACTATCGCAGATATACCTGCTTAATATTCGTAGACACGCGCGAATATGTGTGTTTTATCTTTCAGTGAGAGGTAGGGTAACTAATAACTAATGAGGTACCGGTAGTGTTTCGATGTCCGCTCATCGAGGAGTTTCAGGGCTCAAAGATGAGTTCAATACGACTTTGTGAGCGTGGTGAGAATGAAAAATCTATTTTCCTCTATACTCTGGTCCTTCCGCCTAGCCTGGAAAACCTGTCCCGCGACCCTGGTGAGCACCGCCCTATCGCTAGCCGTCATCGCCTGCATTCCTGTGAGCCAGTCCCTGCTGATCGGTAATACAGTATCAGCCTTGAGTGGTTCATATGGTGGCGCAGCATGGATTTATATTATTGCTCTTGCTCTTGTCGTCGGAATTAATATCATTGCTCAACGCTGGGTAAGAAGTAACATGCTTATCCTCAAATCAAAGATGAACTATCGGGTTCACTGCATGTTAAATACCAGGTTATCTACATTTCCGTTATCTGATATAGGTAGCACAAAATCACAGGAAGATATACGTGCTGCTAGAGAGGCAATATCGAAACAGGAATTGCAGGTTCACACCATGTCAGTTATGACACTGGTGAGTTCCTTTGCGATGGTTTTTCTCCTCTGTTTTAATATTGCGAACGTCAGCATTGTGGCAGCAATTTTTGCGGCGCTGTGTTCACTACCTCTATCTATTGCAATGGTAATCCTCGCTAAACGTGATTACGCAATATACACCCTAATGTACGAGGACTATCGGGTAGAGAACTACTATCTAGACAATCTGATGGCTCAAAGTCGCGCCCAAGAACTTCACCTCATGAGAGCCTCCCAATTTTTCTCGCAACGCGTAGCGTCCTGGCGACGCCGGGCAGCCGGTAGGGAATTGAGCCTTGAAAGTGTTAGAGGAATCATCTCCATAGTTGCAGGGCTACTCTGCTCTGTCTTACTTTTTGCGTCCCTGTACTTCCTTGTGGATTCAGGCGCCGATATATCGTATGTGGCCGGATCGCTGATTGGAATCATTGCCTGTGTTGCCGCGACCCAAGAGGTGGGATATTCATTTGGTCAGATTATTAATGGAGCATTATCTGTTCAGCAATTCCGAAGGGTGTGCGACTCTGATACTTACGAGCATGCTTCTGAGATAAAAACTTCTAACCCTAACCATGAAAATATTTCAAAAATTATATGCAAAGATGTATCCGTTCAGTATGAGGGCGCGTCGTCTTTTGCGCTTAAAGATATTAATCTTGAGCTGATGAATAATCAAATGATTGCAGTAGTTGGTGCCTCGGGCGCGGGAAAAACAACACTAATAAATGCAATTCTTGGAATTACACCAATTGCCCAGGGGAGCATAACGTATAAGGGTGCTTCTTCTGAGAGTAAATACAACATGTTGGCAAATGTTGGTTTGGTGAGTCAAGACTACGGCCGTTATGAACTGACTGTGCGTGAAAATCTTCTTCTGGGTTTGCCGCAGGAGGCGGTTGAGCGTCTTGATGATGCTGATTTGTGGTCGGCTTTGTCGGTGGCTTGTGCTGATGATTTTGTGCGTGGTCTTGAGGGTGGTTTGGATGCTCAGTTGGGTGAGTCGTTTGGTGGTGTTGGTCTTTCGGGTGGTCAGTGGCAGCGTTTGGCGTTGGCGCGTGTGGTTCTTCGGGATGCGCCGGTGTGGGTTTTGGATGAGCCGACCAGTGCTGTGGATGCTGAGACTGAGGAGGAGATTTTTGCTCGGTTGAAGGTGGCTGCTGTGGGGCGTTTGGTGGTGTTGGTGTCTCATCGTGCGTGGACGTTGCGTGGTGTTGATTCTGTGGTGGTGTTGGATGGTGGGTGTGTGGTGGAGCAAGGAACCTACCGGGAGCTACTGAAGGCAGAGGGAAAGTTTATGGAAATTTTCAAAAATCAGATCTCTGAAGATTCTGCAGGGCGCAAAACTTCTACTGAAAGGGGCTATAAAGATGCGTAAGATTATGGCTAATACTGTTTGGTCCGTGGTTTATGCTTTCAGAAATCACCCCGTATGGACCGTCTCCTATCTAGCGTCTGTTGTGTGCCTATCGCTATTCCCCGCTTTGCAGATGGAGGCTGTCACTAGGCTTGTTGAGCATTTGGGTCAGAGCCAGGATGAGGTGCTCCCACTAGCTCTGGGGGTTAGTTTTGTGCTGGCAGGATACATTGCCCTGGGACAAGCATCAGACTCTCTGCGTATGATTCTAAATTCTCGAATGTCAAGTACAGGTATTCAGAATGTATCTTCTCGTTTGGCGACTTGTTCTTCTCAGGAAATCGCGAGTGGTGATTATGCTCGCTCATCAAGGGCAGCTCATGATGCTGTGACAGGGGGGAGCCTGGGGTCTCAAGTTTCTACTATGGGTGCTCTGATATTCATTATTTTTTCAACGGGAGCCCTTAGTTATTCCGTAGGAAAGATCAATGTATATGCTTCACTCTGCATGCTTGCAGGCATGATTCCTGTTGCCTTGATGTCACATCTCTATTCGAGTAAAAATGCTGAGGCAATGGAAAAAATATATTCATATAGCTACAACGCATGGCATAGCACTAACCAGATTGCACAAATAACTACTGCTCGTGAGCTTGCAATTCTTAACGCTCGTTCATTCTTTGCGCATCGCGCTAATCAAGAACGGAAAAAATCTGGTGAGGAGGAAATTGGCCTAGCTCGTTACATCCTCAGAATACATACAATTGTTGGTTTTATAAGCGCTGCATTGCTAGCTTTAGCCCTTATTCTTCTAGCCACCTCGTCGCCGCCTCCCGGTGTTCTTGCTGGAGCTGTTATAGGTATTACCTCGGCTATAGTCTCGCTTGGCTCGATGGGAAGCGACCTTAGCTCGATGGCAGCGGGGTCAAACGCCATTGATATATATCGAAAGTTTATTTCTAGCGCACAGCCCGGGCAGAAAAATCCGATTGCCGATATCTACCCTGAAATCTCCAGCGTTTCCATCAGGAATCTTGCTATCCAGTATCCAAAAGCTGATTCTTTAGCTCTTAAAAACATCAATCTCACTTTTGGTCCCGGGCAGATGATTGGTATTGTCGGGCCCAGTGGATCAGGAAAGACAACCCTAGTAAATGCACTTATGGGTATGCTGAAGCCCTCCAGTGGAGACATTCTCATTGGAGGTAAGTCGGTACAGGACATATCGCCTGATGATTTATTGGCAAATGTGGGTGTGGTGAGTCAAGACTACGGCCGTTATGAACTGACTGTGCGTGAAAATCTTCTTCTGGGTTTGTCGCAGGAGGCGGTTGAGCGTCTTGGTGATGCTGATTTGTGGTCGGCTTTGTCGGTGGCTTGTGCTGATGATTTTGTGCGTGGTCTTGAGGGTGGTTTGGATGCTCAGTTGGGTGAGTCGTTTGGTGGTGTTGGTCTTTCGGGTGGTCAGTGGCAGCGTTTGGCGTTGGCGCGTGTGGTTCTTCGGGATGCGCCGGTGTGGGTTTTGGATGAGCCGACCAGTGCTGTGGATGCTGAGACTGAGGAGGAGATTTTTGCTCGGTTGAAGGTGGCTGCTGTGGGGCGTTTGGTGGTGTTGGTGTCTCATCGTGCGTGGACGTTGCGTGGTGTTGATTCTGTGGTGGTGTTGGATGGTGGGTGTGTTGTGGAGCAAGGAACCTACCAAGACCTAACGACCGACCCTACATCACGCTTCAGGAAGCTCTTCGCCTCCCAACTGGAAGGGAAATAACCTCGCAACATACCCACACAACGTAGAGTTAAAAGCATGGAACGTATTGAATCTCCCGTCTACCGCAGGCTCGGCAACTCCGGCCTCGTCGTACCCAGCGTCGGCATCGGCTGCAACAACCTCGGCCGCCCCGGCACCCCCACCCGCACCCAAGAAGGCACCAACGAAGTCATCGCCGCCGCAGTCGACGCCGGCATCAGCTTCTTCGACATCGCCGACCTCTACGGCGCCGAACCCGGCCTCTCAGAAACCATGTTCGGCACCGCCCTCACCCAGCTCGGCCTCGACCGCGACGAACTGACCATCGTCACCAAATTCGGTCTGCCCGTCGGTGACCTCAACGGCAACGACCGCAACGCCCGCGGATCCCGCCGCTACATCATGCGCGCCGTCGAAGGGTCCCTCCGCCGCCTCGGCACCGACTACATCGACCTGTACTTCTACCACAGCCCCGACCCGAACACCCCCATCGAAGAAACCCTCAGCGCCCTCGACCAGCTCGTACGCGACGGTAAGGTCCGCTACCTGGGCCACTCCAACTTCTCCGGCTGGCAGCTCGCCCACGCCGAACATTGCGCCCGCGAACTCGGCACCGAACGGTTCATCGTCGCTGAAAACCACTACAACCTGCTCGACCGCCGCGCAGAACTCGAAATCCTGCCCGCCGCACGACACTTCGGCATGGGTGTGCTGCCGTACTTCCCGCTCGCTAACGGCCTGCTGACCGGCAAGTACCGCCGCGACAACATTCCCGCCGGTTCGCGCCTGTCCCACTCCAAGAAGAACGTGCTCGACGCCGCCAACTGGGACCAGCTCGAAGCCTTCCACAGCTTCTGCACCGAGCGCGGCATCACCGAGGTGCAGGCGGCGTTCTCCTGGCTCGCGCAGCAGTCGCCGGTCACCTCCGTCATTGCCGGTGCGACCAGCGCCGGACAGGTACGCGCCAACGCGCAGGCAGCCTGCCTGCGCTTTGACGCTGAGGACCTCGCCGCCCTGGACGCTATCTTCCCGGCACCCGAGAAGATCGCGCTGTTCTAAACGTCTAAACGCGGGCTCCCTCTCAAAGGGGCGCTCAGACGGTCGCACCAGGCGGCCGTAAAATATGCTGAAAAATGTCCGCGGTGAGAAATAAATATCACCCGCCGAACGTTTTCGCTAGGATTAGGTGAGGTGCGTCTAACCTGACGCACCTCACCTACCCCACTGACAGGGCTGAAGAACCACCAATGTCGGTGTAATCTCACCTACCCCCTCGGCATCAAAGGACACCATGAGCGCACAGAGCACCGCCTCCACCCTGCCCCCGCTGGGCACCGGGAAGCACAGCCGATACCTCGGCATCATTGCACTCATCGCCACCTTCGGCGGTCTGCTCTTCGGCTACGACACCGGAGTGATTAACGGCGCGCTCGAACCCATGAGCCGCGAACTCGGCATGGACTCCACCGCCCAAGGCTGGGTCACCGGATCCCTCGCCTTCGCGGCGGCTATTGGCGCGCTCACCTGCGGTCGCATCTCCGACCGGTACGGCCGCCGAACCACCATCATTGGGCTGTCCACCATCTTCTTCTTCGGCGCCCTGACCTGCGTCTTCGCACCCAACGTCGCCGTGCTCATCACCGGACGAACCCTGCTCGGCCTGGCGGTCGGTGGCGCCTCCGCCGTGGTACCCGTATTCCTTGCAGAGCTCGCACCCTACGAAATTCGAGGCTCCCTCTCCGGCCGCAACGAACTCATGGTCGTGGGCGGTCAGCTTGCCGCGTTCATCGTGAACGCCCTCATCGGCAACCTGTGGGGCGAACACGACGGCGTGTGGCGCTGGATGTTCGCCATCTGCACCCTGCCCGCCATCGGCCTGTTCGTCGGCATGCTGCGTGTGCCCGAATCGCCGCGCTGGCTGCTGCGCGTCGGCAAGCGTGAGCAGGCGCTGGAGGTTATGAAGCGCATCCGCTCCACCGAGCGTGCCGAGGCTGAGATTGCCGACATTGAACGCACCCTGCAGGTGGAGGCGACCGCCCAGAACACCGCGGCGGCTAAGGACAGTGCGGGCGTGCGCGGCTGGTTCATGCGCATCCTGCTCGTCGGTATTCTGGTCGGCGCAGGTCAGCAGCTGACCGGCATCAACTCGATCATGTACTACGGCATTAAGGTGCTCAAGGAAGCCGGTTTCAGCGAATCCGCGGCGCTCATTGCGAACATTGCACCGGGCACGATTGCGGTGCTCGGCTCCATCCTGTCGCTGCGTCTGATGGAGCGTGTACCGCGCCGCGTCATGGTCATTACCGGCTATAGTTCGACCGCGTTTTTCCACGTGCTGATTGCGGGCGCATCCATGCTGCTGCCCGCCGATAACGCGGCGCGCCCCTGGATTCTGCTGGTGCTCATCGTCTGCTTTGTGGGCGCGATGCAGACCTGCCTGAACGTGTCGACGTGGGTGATTATGAGCGAGCTGTTCCCGCTGCGTGTGCGTGCGGCGGGTATGGGCATTTCGGCGTTTAGCGGCTGGATGATGAACGGTATGCTGTCGCTGGCGTTCCCCGTGATTCTGGGTGCGGTCGGTCTGACCGGCTCCTTCATCGGCTTTGCCGTGGTGAACGTGATTATTGCGCTGCTGATGTTCCGCAACCTGCCGGAGACTCGCGGCGTGAGCCTGGAACAGGTGGAGCGCGGCGTGATGGACGGTAGCATCTACCCCTCCGCACGCGGGCGCTAAACCCGGCGGTTTTTCAGGTACGCATGAGGCGGGCGGCACCTCCCCGGTGGAGGCGCCGCCTGCCTTGCTCTATGCGTTGAAAGACTAGTCTGCAGGGTTCTCTGCGAGGAACTCGTCGAGGCCGATGCGGTAGCCGTCATCTTCGGCGCGCGCCTTGCGCAGAGCCTCAATGTCGAGGAGCTCTTCGTACTCTTCCAGCAGCTTCAAATCTTCGTAGGAGATGAGCGCGGCAACAGTCTTACCGTTGCGGCTGATGAGGGGACGTTCGCCGGAGAACACGGCTTCGTTGACTTTGGTTCCGAGGTTGTCGCGGAGTTCTTTAAGAGTCGTGACATTGGAACGAGTCCGGTGAGTGGTGACAGTCATGACTGGTTCCTTTCTGGGGTTTGTCCGTTAGCTCCGAGGATAGTTCTTGTGCAGGTTCCATTCAAGAAGCTACAGGGTGAAGAAGGGTACAGGGCACGAGTAGGGAATTACCGCATTCTGTACACCATTGATAACGGGGCGGTTGTTGTTGAAGTTTTCCGAGTCGGTCATCGGCGAGAAGTCTATCGCGGCCTATAGAGTGAGTCAGCGTGATGGGTTGTAGTGCTGCCCCGACCGCGCTGTTCGTTGAATGAGAAGCAAGGAACCCCTACCCTGCGCCACCACCCCTTAAGTGATACGGTCGAAGAACAAGTAATGGATTCACGTGCTGAAATGCACGCCCGACCCTGCCCCACGCGCATCGCCCGGACGCCCGCATCCAGCACGCCACAACTCTATAACGAACACGGGTGAACAATGACTGAGAACGTACACAACGACTGGGACCTCCGAAGCGAAGAGGTCCAGAAGGACCAGGTAGCTGCCTACGACGCAATGCGCCGCCGTTGCCCCGTCGCCCACGACGAATTCATGGGCTACTCCGTCTTCAAAAACGCCGACGTACAGCACGTACTCGACCACCCCGAAATCTACTCCAACGTCGTCTCCACCCGCCACATCGCCGTCCCCAACGGTATGGACGCACCCGAACACACTACCTTCCGCGCCGTCAACGACAAGTACTTCACCCCCGAACGCCTCGAAAAGTTTGCACCCGTCATCCGTGACGCCGTGAAGACCCTCATCGCAGAACTGCCCCGTGGCGAAGAAGTAGACGTCATGCAGGGCTTCGGCCAGGCCTACGCAATGCGCGTACAGAACGCCTTCATGGGCTGGCCCGCATGCCTCGAGCAGCCCCTCACCGAATGGATCGAAAAGAACCGCGTCGCCACCCTGCGCCGTGACCGCGAAGAAATCGCGAAGGTCGCCCTCGAATTCGACGGCTACATCCGCCAGCTGCTCGACGAACGCCGCGAGGACGCCGCAGCAGGCAACCCCAAGGACATTACCGCCGAACTGCTTACCGACACCGTGCAGCTGCCCGGCGAAGAGCCCCGCACCATGACCGACGAAGAAATCGTCAGCCTCATCCGCAACTGGACCGTGGGCGAGCTGTCCACCGTCTCCGCAACCGTGGGCGTATTCGTCAACTTCCTGGCACGCAACCGCGCCGAGCAGGACCGCCTGCGCGCCTCCCTCGCCGACGGCAACGCACTCGACGACCGTAGCGAAATCGCCCTCGCCGTCGAAGAAATCATGCGACTCGAAGACACCCTCGTCACCAACCGCCGCATCACCACTCAGGACACCGAACTCGGCGGCCGCACCCTGCCCGCTGGCTCCCGCGTGACCATCAACTGGGCAAGCGCCAACCGCGACGAGGACGCCTTCGAAGACGCCCTCACCTACAACCCGCACCGCGACCAGTCCCGCAACCTCGTGTACGGCGACGGCATCCACGTCTGCCCCGGCGCGCCCCTGGCACGCCTGGAACTGCGCATCCTGCTCGAGGAGCTGCTGCGCGGCACCGAGTCCATCGAGATCGCGGACGAGAGCGAGAAGCCCGCAACCGTGAACGCCGTGTACCCGGTCTCCGGCTACTCGGTCGTGCGCGCCATCTTCAACTAGGCACGATCCAGCCATAAAAAGTGCGAGGCGCCGAACCCCGAGAATGGGGGTCGGCGCCTCGCGCTGTTAAGAGTAAATATAAGAGTGAATAGTAGGGTAGTGGTGGTCGGTATCAGCCGCTCACTATAGATAAAAAGGAATATTCCCAGGCGGCTATATAGCCTAGTGGGCTACCTAGAAAGCCGAATCTAGCGGCCGGAACTCGTCGCCGAAGGCTTCACCGAAGAACCCGCAGAACCGCTCGCAGATGCACGAGCCGAAGCACTCGCAGAAGCCGAAGCAGACGCCTCCGCCGCAGCCGATGCCGACTCCTCCGGGGACAGAGCTGTACCATCTGGATGAACACCAGCCATCGCCGGAGTCACACCATTCACGAAGCTCAACTTCGCCTGCTTGAACTGGTAATCGGGGGAGCAAGTCAGCTTGTACTTCGAATTCGCCAGCTCGCGAATTGTCTTCACATAATTCTGAGTCTCCTCGTACGGGGGAACACCGCCGTACTTCTCCACAGAACCCGGACCCGCGTTATAACCGGCAAGAACCACATCCTGCAGCTCATCCTCATTGGAGGCGTACTTCGCTAAACGAGTACGCAACTCAGCCAAGTAGCGCGCCTGCGCCGCAATCGCATCGTGCGGGTTCAGAACGTTACCGCCATTGCCGAAGCTGTAGTGGCCGCCGCTCCACGCATCATCAGTGAACTGTGCAATACCCTTAGCGCCCTGGTGAGACACAAGGCCCACACGCCAGTGGCTCTCAGTCTCAATCTGCGCCGCCAGCACGCCCGGACGGAAACCCGCCACCTTAGAGCCCTCCTCAAAATCGGAGCGGAGAGCCGCCGGAACATACGAAAGCTCCGTCATACCGCAATAGTCGTCATAGGTGGCTGCCAGGCCGGCAACACCGCCACCCAGAAGAACCGCAGAGGCAATAATCTGCCAATGCGCAAGTGCCCCGGCGAGAAAGCGAAGCGGGAAAGCTTTACGCTGCCGAGGAGAAGTCTGTGCGTCCGCCGAAGCGGGGGTGTGGTTGTTGGCGCCCGTAGCGCTGCGCTCGGAAGAGGCGCTCGAAGTGCTATCTGCCATTCCTATAGACTAGCGCACCATGCCCGCTCCTGGCTAAGAAAAGTTCGCCCATGAGGCTAAAAGCATAGTTCGCCGATGCGCGTGCAGGCTCCTGCCGGGGCGTGTGCAGGGGCTCTGGGCTGGCTCTGTATCGGCTCTGTAGGAGCCTGTGCGGGGCAGAAAGGCGGCACAGCAAGACAGCGCAGAAAGACCCCGCCCGGCGCATCCATTCACAGGATGCACCGGGCGGGGTCTACCTCTCACGGGGCGCTAGAAGCGCCTAGCGTGAGGGTTTAGCGGGTAGCCACTACTAGCGATCAGTGACCACGATCTTGCCGGCGGCGCCGCGCTCCATCTCCGCGAAGGAATGGTTCACGAACGTGTAAGTGCCAGACTCCAAGAACTGCATCTCCACGAAGCCGCCCTGAGCGGGCGCCAAATCGAGTGCCTGGCTGTGGCCGTCACGGCTGCCGAACGCATCCGCGCCGCGGCGCATCAGGTAGCCGCCCTCCTTGTAGACGGTGTCGAATTGCGAACCGACCACGTGGAAGCTCGTGCCGTGGTTCGGGCCCGCAGCCATCACCCAAACACGGATACGCTCGCCCTTCTTCACCTGCAGCGGCTTCGCCTTGTACTGGGTTGCGTGGCCGTTGAACATGGTCAGCGTGGGGGTGCCTGCCGCGATCAGATCCGGCGAGTTCTCCGCCAGCTTGTTACCGTCGGAGGCGGTCTTGCCGGTGTCGTGCAGGTACGCCTCGCCCTGAACCATCACGTACTCATGATCGACCGGGTCAAGGTCCGCCGGGTCAATGATGACCGCGCCGTACATGCCCTGGGTCATGTGCAGGCTCAGCGGGGCGGTGCCGCAGTGGTACAGCCAGATACCGGCACCCTTCGCCTCAAAACGGTAGACGAGACGCTCACCGGGGGCGATGGTCTTCATCGTGTTATCGGGGGACACCATGCCCGCGTGGAAGTCCAGCGAGTGGCCCATCGTGCCGTTATTGATGAGTGTAATTTCAAAAATATCGCCGACCTTGCCGCGCAGAATCGGTGCCATGTTCTGCCCGTTGAACGTCCACATGTGAACGGTCACGCCGGGCGCCACCTCGCGGTCGACTTCCTCAACTTCCAGGGTGACCTTGCGGACGGTCTTGCCGTTCACCTGCGTGGCGGTGTTCGGTGCCGGGATGTTCGGGTCGCGGTACTTGTAGCCGCTGCCGGGCGCTGCGGACATGTCAATCCTGCTGTTTGCAACGGTCATGAGGGTCGGGGTGCTACCCGACGCGGCGTGGTTGTGGCCGCCCGTAGAACCGTGGTTGTGGCCGCCCTGCGCCACCTGGTTTGCGGAGGCGCCGGTCGCCTTCACCTTGAACACCATGCCCAGGGAGCGGTGACCCGCCACGGAGCAGTAGCCTTCCTGGTCGGCGGTAATGACGCCGGCGTCAACGGTTTTCGTTTCGCCGGGGTTGATGGTGCCGGTGGTTGCGCCGTTGTCGAAGGTCAGGTCGTGGGTCATGCCCTCGTCGTCGTTGGTGACCTCGACGACCAGGCGGTTACCGGCGGGCACCTCCACCTCTGCGGGGGTAAAACGGTAGTTGCTGGTCGCCTTCACCTGCACGGTGGTGGTCTGACCGGTCGCTGCCACGGAACCTGCCGAGGAGAACGACGGCAGGTTCAACGCGGACGGGTTCACGGCGAAGCCCAGCAGGAACGCCATGGCAACCGCCAACGCCGCCTGGAAGCTCTGCTTGGCGTGCGGGACGGGCTCCGGGGTCAGCGCCTCCTGGTTGAAGGCGGGCTTCTCGCCGCGGGCGCGTGCCGCCATCATTTCCTTGCGGGTGTTCACGGACGCCTTCACGCCGCGCACCATGAGCGGAATGAACGCCATGAGCGCCAACGCACCCACGATAGCGACGGCAATCTTAATGGACTGGCCCACCATGGAGCTGGGCATCATGAAGATAAGCAGCGCCAGGTTCACGGCGGTTACGCGTGCCGCCGCGAAACGGCTGAACTCCTTGTTGGAGGCGCGAACCACCGCAGGGCCGCCACCCATGCGCTGCGGCAGCAGGTAGCTCATTGCGCCGAGCAACAGCTGCAGCAGGAAGCCGACCACGAAGACGGGGGTCACGGCGCGCATGTCCAGCTGTGCGAACGGGGTGGTTGCCACCATGTACGCGGTCGCTGCTACACCAACAATCAGCCAGAGGAAGCCCATACCCACGCTCATGGGCGGGTACTCGTTCGGGCGCTTGGTTTGCAGGGTACGCACCATCACCCAGGCGACAATCAGCAGGGCAACCAGGTAGACGACCAGACCCGCAGCAGCGAGCGGGCGCGTCCCCATAGCCGCGCCGATAACGGTCAACGCCAGGCCGCCGCACATGAGGTACAGGGCGCGCAGGCTGTGAGTGAGCGCCTTATCGACCATCTTCGTGCGCAGCATGGTCGGCCAGAACGTCACCAGCGTACCCACCGCGGTAATACCGACGAAGCCGAGCACGTTCACCGCCTCGTGCGCCAGCAGGAACTGCGAATGCAGGGTGCCGGAGAGGTTCGGGTAGGCAATCATGGCGCCAAACGCCGCGCCGAGGGGCAGCAACAGCGCCGCAACAATGTAGAAGCGAATGGTCACACCGAACCGCGACGGCAGAGCCTGACGCACCTGCTTCAGCAGGTAGATGCCGTGCCAGGCGACCATAGAACCGACAATGAGGGCGCCCACCACCGTGGCGGCGTAGAGGCCGGGCACGCTCAGCTGACCGACCATGCCGATCATGAGCACGAGAATACCGGCGTTCAGAATGAAGATTCGGCGCACCTGGGTTCCGCGGTGCTCGTCAGGAATCTTGATTTTCATGAGCGCTTCGGTGAAGTGCTGCGACCAAATCAGGATCGAGTTCGTAATCAGGCCGAGGGTGACAATGTGCACCATCAGCCAGCCGCTATTCGGGATAAACCTGTGCAGCAGAAGTACGCCGACAAGGGTAAACATCCAGTGGGAGACGGGCTTGGAGGCGCGACGATGCCACGTACCGCGACCGGATGCGCGGCGTGCAATCTCTTCGGGGGTGAGGTTCGCGCCGGGCACATCAGCCGGGCGCGCGCCAATGCTCAGGCCGGAGGAGCCGCCTCCGGAGACGTTTACGCCTGCGGGCTTGCCGCTCGTGTTCTCACCTTCGGGTGGGGTGCCGAGATGTTCACTCACGTGATCACTGCTTTCACTGCTGGTTGTTCGTGGACGTCGGTGTGCGGGGCACCGTCAGCCCCTGCGTTGGGGCGGGTGCCAATAAGCCCATTATATTGCCCGGTTAGTACCAATTTTGAAGACATGACGTGCATATGAAGGCGGCTTGTAGTGTGATAGTTCTGCTTGTGCACCCGATTGCGTACCCGAGCGAATCTGCCCCTGTGAATCTGCCCCTGGGATTCTTCTCCCCGATGCACCCTTCACAGGTGCGCGCGATAAACTATTAGGATTCCAAAATCAGATGCCCGCCCACCCCTCGCGCGCATCCGCCGGCACCAAGGTAAGGACAAGCACCTCGTGACAAGGACTGACTCCACCACCCCCATCTGGGGAAAAATCGCTATTGTGGCACTCATCCTCATTGTTGGCGGTGGATACGTCATCAAAATGCTCACCAACCCCTTCTCCGGTATGGACTTCTCCATCTACCGTCTGGGTGCGATGACCATTTTCGATAACGAGGGCTTTACCCAGGACCTGTACTCCCCGACCCTGAACGATCACGGCGTCATCAAGCCGCCGTTCACGTACCCGCCGTTCGCGGCGATGCTGTTCTTGCCGTTTGCTTTTATTCCGCTGGAAGTCGGCAAGGTCATTATGGTGGTCGGTTCGGCTGTGGTGGCGTGGTGGATTTCCACGATCATTTACAACTATGTGAATGCGCGCGGTCGCGAACTGCCCCTGCAGCAGTACTTTGGTCGTGCGGGCACGATTGCGGTGCTGACTATTCTGGTGGTTTCGGCGGGGCCGTGGCAGCGCACCCTGGACCTGATTCAGATTAACCCGTTCATTACGGCGCTGATTCTTGCCGATTTTGTGCGCCCGGCGACCCGCGTGCCGCGCGGCGTGCTGATTGGTATTGCGGGCGGCGTGAAGCTGACCCCGCTCGTGTTTGGTCTGATTCTGCTGGTCCGCCGCGACTGGAAGGGCATCGCGACCCTGGGTGCAACGTTCTTCGGCACCATTGCGCTGGGTTTCATTCTGATGCCTAAGGACGCGCCGGAGTTCTGGTTCTCTGCGCTGACGAACCCCTCCCGTGTGGGTGGACTGAACTTTGTGGATAACGTCTCGATTCAGGGTTGGCTGCTGCACTTTGGTCTCTCTGAGAGCGCCGCGAAGCCCGTCTACTACGCCCTGGCGCTGGTCACGATTGTGCTGACTGCCGCACTGCTGTACCAGCTGGAACGCCGCGGTGCCGCGCTGGCGCAGGTGGCGGTGACCGCCTCCCTGATGGTGGCGCTGTCGCCGATTAGCTGGTCGCACCACAACGTGCTGCTGCCCCTGCTGGCTGCCGTGTTCATCATGGATGCGTTCCCCACCTATTTTGCGGTTCAGCCGGCGTGGCTGCGGGTGACAGCGACCGTGTTCGCGGTGGTTGCGGTGTTGGGCCTGTACCTGTCGCCGATTAGGATTGCGTCCTGGTTCCACGGTAGCGCTGATGGTTTGGAGCAGCTGGCCCCGGGCGCGTTGGCGGTTTCGGCTATTCCCGCGTTCTGCCTGTGGGTGACGATGACGCTCTGGTCGGTTGCCGCCCTGAGCGCGCCGGTGCGTGGCGCGAAGGTTGAGCCCGTGCAGTACGGTTCCGTGCGTAGCGACGCGCCTCTGGGCTGGTGGGGCGCCCGTGCACTGGTGACCGAGAGCGCCGAGTCTGTGCGCGCCGCCGCTTCCCGTGAGGCAACCGCGTGAGCCACGACAAGAATCGTGAGAAGAACGCCGAGGCGGTAGCGCCTATAATCCCATGGGCTTCGGCTGGCTCTACTGCTGAACCTGCACCGGTTGCAGAACCGGCTGCTGAAAGCGCTGTAGAAAGCGCGGAGCCTGCCGCAGAGCCCACAAAACCTGCGCGTCCAGGTTTCTTTGACCGCATCCCCGGTATGCGCAGCGGTGCTCTCTGGGCGCACCTGCTGTTCATCCTGGTTGCCCTCTACGCCTTCGACTACGTGACGCACGCGGCGGCTGACGATATTTACGTGTACCGCCTGGGTGCTGTCTCCCTGGCGGATGGCCCGGACGGCTACCAGCTGTACACTTTCCGCACGCGCGGCCTGCCGTTCACCTACCCGCCGTTTGCGGCGCTGCTCTTCTACCCGCTCGCGTTCCTCACCGAGCCGCAGAGCATGCTGCTGATTACCGCCATTATTTGCGCGCTCTGCTACTGGTGCGCGTACCTGCTGTACTCCTACGCCCGTAGCCGCTCGTGGCGTCTGCCGTTGCAGAAGCACCTGGGCCATTGGGGTATGGTGTCGCTGATTGCGGCGCTGATTTGGATGTGCGGCCCGTGGCGTTTGACCACGCATTTTGGGCAGATTAACGCCATCATTCTGATGCTGATTCTCGCCGATTTTATGCGCCCGGCAACCCGCGTTCCGCGCGGTGTGCTGCTGGGTATTGCGGCGGGTATTAAGCTGACCCCGCTCGCGTTCGGTCTGCTGCTGCTCATGCGTAAGGACTGGAAGGGCATTGCGACCCTGGGCGCGAGCTTCGCCGCGACCGTGGGTATCGGCTTCCTGGTGATCCGGGAGGAGTCGCTGACGTTCTGGTTCCACGCGGTGCGTGACACTTCGCGTGTGGGCTGGTTCAGCTACTTCGATAACGTGTCGATTATGGGTACACTGACCCACGCGGGCCTGCAGCATCACCTGACGGCTACCGCCCTGTCGGTGGTGCAGGTGGCGTTGACCCTGCTGATTGTGCTGGTTACGGCGGTTCTGCTGGTTCCGCTGATTCGTGCCCGCGCGCTCATGGCGCAGCTGGCGCTGACCGCGTTCATGATGCTGCAGATTTCGCCGATTAGCTGGTCGCACCACAACACCTGGTACCCGCTGATGCTCGCCGCCGTGGTCATGGAAATCTTCCCGCTCATGTACCAGCGGGTCAGCTCCTTTGTTTTCACGCTGGCTGTTATCTTGGCGACTGCGGCGCTGGTGGGTATGTACATTTCACCGTTCTGGATTGTGTTGGCGTTCTCCCCGCACTTCAACGCGGATCAGATTCTGATGGTGCCCGAAGGCTCCCTGGGCCTGATGGCTGGCACCATGCCGTACCAGCTGATGTACCTGTTTATCCTGGTGACGTTCTTTGTGTACCTGGCGAATCGTCAGCTGGTGGAACGTACGGCACACGCCGCGGGCGCCGAACTGGCGGAGGCGAAGTACTCCCGCTAAAGAAACCGCCCGCTCATGGTTGCTGCCCGCTTGCGGCGGCGGGCGCCTCCAGCAGGGCGTAAACCCCGCCGGACATAACCGCTGAGCATAAAAGTATCCCCCGCACCCATCACGGGCGCGGGGGATACTTTTATACCCAGCCTGCTGACCTAGTTAGCCAAGCTACTAGTTAGTGCCGATGCTCCAGGTAATAGCGGAGTCGGTACGAACCTGCAGGTAGCTCTTGTTGCTCTGAACCCACTGTATGTTGCTCTTCACGGTCGGGATGGTCGAGGAGAAGAACGGGTCGTTCTTGGTCGCGTTCAGAACGGTGAAGCCGCGGGTGGTCGGGCCGCTGGTCTGGAACTCCATGGTTGCCTCGGTGCCTTCGTAGGTGAAAGCGTAGTAGTTCATGGTGCTCTGGAACTTCTCACCCTTCTTGTAGTGGGGTGCGGAGTCTGCATCGTAGACGCGGATGGTCCACTCGCCCTTACCGGTCAGATCCAGCTTGCGGGTGGGGGTGGAGTGGCTGCTCGCGTCAATCCACGCGGTGCCCTTGATCTCCTTGCCGTCGCGGCTGGAGTCGAGAACGCTCACACCCGAGGTGATGTTGCCCTTATCGTCACGGCTGGTGATGAAAGCGTTAACCACACCGTCTGCGGGCTTGAACTCGTAGTAGAGCAGGCCTGCGGACACATCGCCCTTGATCTTCTCAATGTCGATGGTGTCCTTGTTGTCGGCGACGGTCTTCTTGTATTCCTTGAACTCGCCCTCGGGCATCTTCGCTTCAGCAGCAGCGATGGGTGCTGCGGAAGAAGCGGAAGTACCGGCCGCCGCGCTCTCGGATGCGGGAGCTGCGGAAGAAGCCTCAGACGAAGCCGCCGCGGAGGATGCCTCAGCGGAAGTAGCCGCCGCGCTCGATGCCGCCGCAGAATTGGAGGTGGGGTTCGAGCTACCGCGCGGAATCAGCATGACAATCGCCAGGATGATGACAATCAGCAGAGCCAACGCACCACCGATAACACCCCACAGCTTGGTGCCGGAGAGCAGGCCCTTCTTCTCGGAGCCGTCCTCGCCATTGCCCTGGTTGCCGGGCTCGGTCATGTAAGGGTTGCTGAGCGCCACGGTTGCCTGGTCCTGATCAGACACCTGACCCTGGTAGGGCTGCTGAGCGTTGTACGGCTGACCCTGGTAGGGGTTGCCCTGGTACTGACCGCCCTGAGCGTTCTGACCCTGGAAACCCTGGTCCTGGTAGTTGCCACCCTGGAAGTTCTGGCCCTGGAAACCATCAGCCTGGTTCGGCTGGAAACCGTTCGGTGCCTGACCCGCCGGGATGAACTGTGCGTTCTGGCCGCCCTGCGCGTTCTGGCCGGGCTGCATGTTCTGACCGGGCTGTTCCGAGAGGTTCACGGTACGCTCGGACAGGTTGACGGTGCGCTCAGTCTCGGGGGTGTGGAACTCAACGAGCGGGGAGCTCTCAATAGTGTGGGGCGCCTCAGCAGCGGGTGCCTCAGCCGCGGGAGCCTCAACGATGGGCTCAGATACCGGTTCAGCTGCCGCCGGTGCCTCGGGGGCAACCTCGGCGACGGGCTCAACAACAACGGGCTCTGCAACAGGTTCGGAAACGACCGGCTCAGAAGCGGCGGGCTCGGAAACAGCGGGCTTGGATAGCGCGGGCTCAGCAACCGGAGCCTCAACAACGTGCGCCTCAACGGGCTGCTCGGAAGCAGCCTGCTCAGCAACAACAGGCTCGACAACCGGCGCTACGGGAGCCTCAGCAGCGGGCTCTGCATCTGCAGGCTCTTCAACTGCGGAAGACTGGGATGCGAGAACCTGCTCGGGCAGAGCGGTGCCGGTCAGCGGAACCTGAGTCAGGTGACGCATCGGCTTGGGCTCGGAGGACTCCTCAGCGGACTCAGCCTGGGACGCCTCAACGTGGGGCGCCTCTACCTGCTGTGCCTCAACGTGGGATGCCTCAGCCTGGGGTGCTGCCGCCTCCGGAACCTCGACGACCTGCTCACCTTCGAGCTCAGCGGCGAGCTGCTCCAGGTCAACGTCCTCAACGGTCAGCGGTGCTGCAGCTTCGGCGGGCTGCTCAGCCTCAACAGCGGGCTCAGCAACTACAGGCTCAGTAACCTGCTCAGCGGGAGCCGCCTCGGCAGCGGGCTCCTCGGGAATCAGCGGCTCAATAGTAGCCTCTTCAACCTGAATGGGTTCGGGCTCGGGCTCTTCGACCCACAGCTGCCAGCCTTCAGGAACGGGACCCCACGCGGGGTCGGGGCGCCACGTAGGAGTGGGGGCCCATCCAGCAGGAGGAGCGGGCCAGTTGGGCGGCGGATTGAAGACGAGTGCCATAAGAAAGCAGCCTTTCTGGTGCTGAAAAAACACCCCGGAAGAGCGGTCATCAGCGACTATGTATATGAGCGTATTATCGCTACAAATTATGGCATAGGTTCAGAAAATGAACCCCGTGAATGGTAGGTTTTTAGCCTTATTCACGGCTTTTTCAATGGTTTTGGAACATTCCGTATCAATCGGCACTTGAAGGTTTCCGTATGCCCGGTCACCATCGACCCCGCGGAGGCTAGGATTAAAGAATGAACACTACACCGCCTCCCGCACCCCCGCAGGTAGCCGCCGGAACCCCCGCTGCTCCTGCGCCTGTTGCAGGTCTTGCCTACCACCGTCTCTCTCACGCCGACCCGAAATCCCGCTGGTTCTCACCCCTGCTGGAAGGTCTGCTCGGTGTCGCCGTATTTATTGGCCTTAACCTGATCATTTCAGTTGCCCTGGCTGCGACGATTATGGGTTCGGGACTTTCCCTCCAGGATGTAGCTACGAACCGCGCCGTCATTATGGAACACCCGGCGCTGTTCGCGCTGACGTTCCTTTCCCTTATCGCGATTGTGCCTTCGCTCTTTCTGGCACGCCTGGTCGTGGGTCCGAAGCCCTGGGGTCTGATCCATTCGGTGGCGGGTCGTCTGCGCCGCTCGCTACTGCTTCCGTACCTGGGTTTGAGCTTCGCTGTCTACGGCATCTACTACGCCGTGATGCTGGCGTTGAGCGGTGAGAGCCTGCCCGAATACCGCTATTTTCAACCTCCACAGGTTGAATTTCGGGTTTATGTGGCGATGATGCTGCTCCTAGTGCCCGTGCAGTGCTACGCCGAAGAGCTCGCCTACCGCGGCTTCATGATGCAGATGCTGGGCCGCTGGCTCCGCACCCCCTGGCTGCCGATTGTGCTGCCCGCCGTGCTGTTCATGCTCTCCCACGCCTACGACCCCTGGGGTCAGAGCACGATTCTCGCGATGGGTATTTACGCGGGTTTCCTCTGCTGGTACACCGGCGGTCTGGAAGCCTCCATCAGCCTGCACGTGGCAAATAACGTGATTCTGATGCTGCTGTCCATGGTGGCTGGTCTGGATCCGTTCGCCTCCGAGGGCGTGACCCCCATGGATGCGCTGCAGGGCATCGCGCTGGAAGGTGTGTACGTGGTGCTCGCCTGCCTGATCTTCAACGCGCGCGCTCGCCGCGGTGAGGTTTCACGTGAAACACAACCGCTCAAGGTTGATAAATAGTCTATTTGGCGGGTTGCTCTACCCCAGCTACCCCAGCCCGCCCACCCCGCTCCATGCGAGCCTCACCAGGGCTATTACTCCACGCCGCGTGGACTACCAGCCCCGGTCACCCCGTCAACACCCAAGAAAAGGTAGGGTTAAACCATGACTGTTGATGCTGTAAAAAATATTGAAGACCTCGCCGCATTCGTGGTGGAGTCGCCGGTCTCTTACCTCGCCGCGCGCACGGTAGCGCGCCGCCTGCAAGCAGCAGGCTTCACCGAGCTTGTAGAGACCGAAGCATGGGACCCGCAGATCGCAACCGGCCGCCACTTCGTCGTCCGCGACGGTGCGATTATCGCCTGGGCTGGCGGCGCGAAGGCGCAGAAGGCAAGCGGCTACCGCGTGCTGGGTGCGCACACCGACTCGCCCTCCCTGAAGGTCAAGCCCTCCTCCTCCATCACCACGAAGGGCTGGCACCAGATTGCCGTGGAGAACTACGGTGGTGCACTGCTGAACTCCTTCCTGGACCGCGAGCTGTGCGTGGCGGGCCGCCTCACCGTCCTTGAGGGCGGGGAGTTGAAGGACCGCCTGGTGCGCACCGGCCCGATTGCGCGCATCCCGCAGCTGGCGCCGCACCTGGACCACAAGCGTAACGAACTGGTGCTGGACAAGCAGTTCAACATGTACCCCGTGTGGGGCGTGGATCCGGCGGAGAATGATGTGCTCGGCTACATGGCGAAGCACGTGATTGACGGCGAGCCGGTCGACCCGCAGAGCATTGTGGGTTACGACCTGCTGTTCGCTGATTCGCAGCCGCCGCGCCGTTTTGGTGCCGATCAGGAGCTGTTCGCTTCCGGTCGCCTGGATAATCTATCCTCGGTGCACGCTGGTTTGACCGCCCTGGAGCGTTACGTTGCCGATAACGCGGATGAGCACGCTACCGAGACTGTGATGCTTGCGGCGTTTGACCATGAGGAGCTTGGTTCGGAGTCGCGTAGTGGTGCGGCGGGCCCGTTCCTGGAGGATATTTTGGTGCGCCTGTCCGCTGCGCGCGGTGAGAGCACAGAGGAGTACCGCCGTTCGGTGGCGGCGTCGTTCTGCCTGTCGGCTGACGCCGGTCACCTGGTGCACCCGAACTATCAGGGTCACCACGACCCGACCGTGCAGCCGCTGCCCGGTGGTGGTCCGTTGCTGAAGATTAACGCGAACCAGCGTTACGCGACGGATTCGGTGGGTGCTGGCGTGTTTGCGGCGGCGTGTGCGAAGGCTGGTGTGCCGTATCAGGAGTTCGTGTCGAATAACAATATGCCGTGTGGTTCGACGATTGGCCCGATTACGGCGACCCGTCTGGGTATGCGCACCGTGGATGTGGGCATTGGTCTGCTGTCGATGCATTCGATGCGCGAGATGTGCCATGTGGACGATATGGCGTACATGACGCGCGCGGTGGAAGGCTTCTTCCGCCTCTAAATTGAACCCCGCTGATGTATGAGTAGCTGGGGTGTGGGCGCCGGGAACCTAAGGTTCCCGGCGCCCATATCTTTTAAAAAAATTTTTCAAAATTTTTCGGGGGGGGGAGTGTTTACCTCTTGAATAGGGTTCATGTTTGCCGTAAAGTAACCCACAATACGTTATACACGTGTTGCACACTACTTGTTTTTGAGAAGTTTTCACCAATGATGGTGCGCCATCAGCTCGTAACCGGCGTAGCGAGCGAACCCCAACGTGAAAGGCGGTTCCCATGTTCTTCTATATTTCTGTGTTCCTGCTAGTGGTTTTGGTCATTGTGGGTCAGCTGAAAAAAGCACCACCAAGGTTGCTAAACAACCCCAGCTATCAGAAGGAGAGGGAGCAGGTGCGAAAGCACCGGCGCATCCTGGATGTGCTCGGCGTGGGTTTTGCTCTTGCCCTGATGATTATTCAGTGGGGTGGCCCCCTGACGACGCTTGCCTTTCGGGCGTGCGTTATTTGGTTGATTCCCAGCCAGCTGTATAGGCTCTGGCAGAAGTTCAATGTGCCGCGTGGGGTACTCTTCGCGTGTGCTGTCGCGCTAATCATTATTGAGTTTGGGTTGGCGCTCCTACCCTAACCTGCACCCTATAACAGTTGTGGCGGTGACCGAACAACGGTCACCGCCACAACTATTTTTAAGATGAGACAGACTCAGATTAGACAGGGTTGTCGGGGCTGGGCAGGGTTACCACCTCAGACCAACGAGTATCCTTAGCGGCCGCACGGTTCGCGTCGCTCTTCTGCTTCACATCGGCTGGCGCCTGCTGCGCACACAACTCAAAAGCAACAATGTAGTTCTCAGGGTAGTTTGCCGCGAGCAGCTCCTGGCGGGTCGGGAAGTACTCCTTACCCTCTCGAATATCGACATAGTTGCTTGCCTTGTAGGGGTCGGCGCTCTGGATGTCAGCGCGCGGGCCGGAGGCTACCTTTCCGCTTGCCACGTTATTGTCATCGATAGCGCGCACCCACGCTGCGGCGTAGGCGTGATCAGCCTTGTTCTTCTCGTACAGCGCCAGGCACTCGGCTCCTGCTGATTCAGCTTCGGCGCGGGTGGGGAAGTTCGCCTGGTTGCGCACAACATGCCGCGCGGAGACGTAGGAGGGGAGTGCTGTTCCACGGTCGGCGCTGATGGCTTCCTGCTGCTTGAGGGTTTCAGCTTTCGTGGCTTCGTCAGGTTCAAGGCAGGGGGTGGAGGTCTTCTTCGCCGCGGAAGAGGAGGCGGACCCGGTGGCGCTTGAAGCTGACGGGGAGGAAGCCGCGGTCGTGCTCGAGGGCGCGGGAGTGTTTGATGCCGTGCTGGTGGAGCTACCGCAGGAGGCAAGAAGCAGGGGGAGAATCGCCAGTGCGGCACTGCGTCGTAGACCGCCGGAATGGAACGAAAGAGAACGGAACGAAAGAAAAACAGGGGTTTGGGTCATGGGACCACCTCACAGGAGGGATGGAACGATATATTGCGTCTAAACATACCCAAATATTTGATACATGGTCAATGGAAAATGTCACCTTATTTTAAAACCAACACTCTAGACGCAAGATGCGCAACCCAGTAGTCTTAAGGTTCTGACCTGCTTAAACATGAGGTAGACGGGGTAAGAGTGCGGAGGCTTTGCGGGTCGCCTACCTATCCCAGTATTGGCTTTGAGACTTAGTGGATAAGAAAAACAACATTGAGGCTATGTATTCAGTGTTGCGCTACTAGTGTTTTATGCTCTTGAAAGGAAATGACATCATGAATTCTACATATAAGATGTTCGCCGTAAATGAGAAAATAATTTTGTATATCTTGTTTCTCATTGTATTGCAATTTTTCTATATTTTCCCAACTAGCCTGTATACAGAGTTCAATGGATTTGTCTCGCCATGTGATGGGTGGCAAGGTAGCTATTTCGACTACATACCCTTCTTTGTGGTGGGAGTTGTATTAGCTAGCTTGTGGCAGATTTTTAGTATATGGCTGGGTGTAAAGCTTCGCATAGGCATTTTTTGGATCGCCTCACTGTACTTAGTTTTTAAAATGTATGGGACTTATGAAATTTTAAAAGGCAATATCTTAAGTTCATGTAAAGTCCCTACAGAATATATGCATGGAATATTGTGGCCATATGATCTACAGGCATTCATTCTCTGGGGTCCCGATATTATCTCATGCATTATTTTTATAGCAGTTTTTATTGCATGCTCTAAGCGTAGCTACTGGATACCAACCCTCGCAGCTATAGCCGCATTCGTTACGCAGTGCGTCCTCTCGGTGCTGCTCTGGGAATACGTTAGGGGACTTATCTACTATCTCCTGTAGAAGCTTTGAGTCGTCGAGATGCATGCCCTTACGAAGTTCGAGGTTGCATAAAGGGCGCCCTGACCGTGACCCTCCGGGTATGTTGGCTTCTGCTGATTATCTGGCAAATAACAATATCTGATGCAGGTGTTTCGGTGTCGTGTTTGCTCCAAGAGTCCGACAGGCTCCGTGTTTACGCAAGTCAAAACGCTGAACAAGCTTGTTTGCCGATTTTCTTTCGAGATGTTGGATTTTAAAAAATAAACATAATTTTCTCTTGACCATGTATCAAAACTGCCCGTATAGTGAGGGTCAATTCGGTATGTTCCAGCCCACAATGAGGTGACATCATGACCCTGAATTCTAGGACCCCCAACCCCCGCTATAACGCACTGCGATACGGTGCCGCTCTCTCAATTCTGCCCCTGTTCCTTGCCGCCTGCGGTGGTGTGAACACCGCGGCAAGCAGCACCTCCTCGCCCTCCACGGCGAGCGCCTCAGCAACGGCAAGCACCACGCCCACCGTCAGCTGCTCCTCATACTCCGCCGAAGCTGTCGCATCAGCAGAAGCCGCCAAGCCCGTCCCGCGCACCGATGAACAATACCCCGCGTACATCCAATACCGGAACATCCTCGCAGACGGCGCCCACATCATTGAGCCCAGCGAAATCGACAGCAACTGCCACGCCGCACTCAAAGCAGGGCGGAGCACCCTCCCCGAATACGTTCAAAGCATCGATGCCTACAACGCCCGCCCCAGCGTCGGAGTCACCGACCCCTTCGCCGGTAGCGAGTATCGAGACATCAAGAACCGCAACGAATTCATCCCCCACCGCGCCGACCTAGAAGAAGCCGCCTACCCCGAGATGATTATCCGTCTCTACGAAAAGTGGTACGAGGCAGCCCCCGCAGACATCAAGACGCTCAGCGACGGCAACCGTGCACGATTCCTCGCCACGAGCGCCTACCAGCAGTGGAAGACCCAGCCCCAAACCCCCAGCAGCGCCCGCCCATAAACCCACTCACGCATAAGCCCACGCAAAAAGAGTTGTGGCGGTGACCGAACAACGGTCACCGCCACAACTCTTTAACAGGTCTACAACGGGCCTCGGGGGAGGGGCTACTTGCCCTTCACCTCGCGTGCCAGAGCCAGCAGTTCCTCATGCACCGTCGTATCGCCCGTAACCTCCGGGTGGAAAGAAATACCAATCAGGTTGCCCGAACGCACACCCACAATCTTCCCCTCATGACGAGCCGTCACCTGCACACCCTCACCAGTGCCAGTTACAATCGGCGCACGAATAAACGCCGTATCAATAACCACCTCATCACCGGCAGGGGTCAGCCACGGCAGGCGCACCTCCGCAGAATCAACCTGCGAACCAAACGCGTTACGACCCACCGAAACATCCAAAACACCCAGCGACTGCTGACCCGGTGCCGGATCATCAATACGCTCCGACAACATAATCAGGCCAGCACACGTACCCAGAGTCGGCATGCCCGAAGAAATCGCCTCAATCAGCGGCTCACGCACACCAAAAATACGGGTCAAACGGTCAATCGTTGACGACTCACCGCCCGGCAAAACCAGCGCATCCAGACCCTCAAGCTGCTCACCGGTACGCACCCAACGCACCTGCGCACCCAGCGACTCCAGCATCTCCGCATGCTCACTCACGCCGCCCTGCAACGCCAAAACACCAACCGTCAAACCCTCACCCGGCAAAACACCGGTAGGCTGAACCTTCTCAACCATCACCGCTCCCTTCACAAAACAACAAACACAACAAACGCAAGGAGGGTGGGACCCGCCTCAGCGAACCCCACCCCCTCATCAAACACTCACCCCGAATACGGGGTGCGCGCACGAATTACCAGCCGCGCTCCGCCAGGCGGTGCGGTGCCGGAATGTCAGCAACGTTAATGCCGACCATAGCCTCACCCAGGCCGCGAGAAGCCTCAGCAACCTTCTCCGGGTCATTGTAGAAAGCAGTAGCCTTCACAATAGCCTTCGCACGAGCAACCGGGTCGCCCGACTTGAAGATACCGGAACCAACGAACACGCCGTCAGCGCCCAGCTGCATCATCATCGCGGCGTCAGCGGGGGTAGCCACGCCACCAGCAGTGAACATCACGACGGGCAGCTTACCGGTCTGAGCAACCTCAAGAACCAGCTCGTACGGTGCAGCCAGTTCCTTAGCCTTCACGTACAGCTCGTCGGGCATGGTGTTGTACAGGCCCTGCAGCTCAGCAATCTGACGCTTAATGGTGCGGATGTGCTTGGTCGCCTCAGAGACGTCACCGGTGCCAGCCTCGCCCTTCGAACGGATCATAGCGGCACCCTCGGTGATGCGGCGCAGAGCCTCACCCAGGTTGGTAGCACCACACACGAAAGGCACCTTGAACTGGTGCTTGTCAATGTGGTTCACGTAGTCAGCGGGGGAGAGAACCTCGGACTCGTCAATGTAGTCGACCTTCAGGGTCTCCAGGATCTGAGCCTCAACGAAGTGGCCGATGCGTGCCTTCGCCATGACCGGAATCGAAACAGCATCAATGATGCCCTCAATCATGTCCGGGTCAGACATACGAGCCACGCCGCCCTGCGCACGAATATCCGCGGGAACGCGCTCGAGAGCCATGACGGCAACAGCGCCAGCATCTTCAGCGATCTTAGCCTGTTCGGGGGTGACGACGTCCATGATGACGCCGCCCTTGAGCATGTCGGCCAGGCCGCGCTTAACAAGCGGGCTGCCGGTTACGGTGTTGTTATCAGTCATGACCTTATCTTCTCACGTTCTGAGTGTTCGCGCGCACTCACAGGGGCGGATTTTCTGTTCTCTGACACAGTACGACCCCAAGTTCACGTCAGAACGACACAAAACGTCATGAAAAGCGGTTAGAGTAGGGCGGTTCATGGGCTGAGCAGGCCCGGCTGAGCAGACCCGCCGGATGCACGCAGGTCGCCTCCCATAAACTCACATCCCGAGCGGCCATAAGGCAAGGTTTTGCTCAGGGTAAACATCCACCCACCCGCACTGAACAACGGTAAAATACAGAAGCTACGCCCGCACTCGTCCCCACGCGGAAGCCTCACGGCCCAGGGAACGAGCAAAACATTTTGGGCACCCTGGCACCCGCACACTCGCGGACATCAGCCGTCTATCAGACGCACACCATGAACCAGCCGCCACATCCAAAAGGAACACACCAAATTGCTTGAAGTCATCATTGCCCTATCGCTGGCAATTCTTCTGGGTAATATCCTCGCCCATAAAATACGGATAACCCCCGCCATTCTGCTCATTTTCCTGGGGCTTGTGCTGGCGCTCATCCCCGTTCACGCCATGCACGAGGTGCGCGAGGTCGGGCTGCCACCGCACGTGATTCTCGAAATCTTCCTGCCCGTGATGCTGTTCTGGGAGACCCGAAACACCTCCTGGCGTGAGGCGCGCGCTCGTCTGCGCGGCATTCTGCTCTCGGGCACGGTGCTCGTAATTTTCACGGCGTTCGTTATCGCCTGGGTGCTTCACACATTTATGGGCGTCTACCTGTGGCATGTGGCGCTGATTATCGGTGTGGCGCTCGCCCCCACCGATGCTGTGGCCGTGGCAACGCTCAACGGCAAACTCCCCAAATCTTCCATCACCACCCTTAAAGCGGAAGCACTCATTAACGACGGCACCACCCTAGTTCTTTTCGCACTCGCCCTGCAGCTTGCGGGTGGTCATGAACTTACCCTGGGGACTGCATCCGGAATGTTCTTCTTCTCGTTCCTGATTGGAACTCTCGTTGGCCTGGCCGTCGGATGGGGTGTAGATAAGCTGCGTGCGCACATCGGCAACCCCATGAACTTCAGCGTGTTCATGTTTACCGTGCCGTTTATTGCTTTCTTCCTGGCTGAAGAGATCGAGCCTTTTGAGGGCATGAAAGGTTCCGGAGTGGTGGCTGTGGTGGTCGCCGCTTTCTACCTGACCTATCGCGGACCGGATACCATCAAACCCCAAAACCGTTTCTACGGTCTGCCCATCTGGTCGTTTGTCTCCTATGTCATGAACGGTGCGCTCTTCGTGCTCGTGGGTGTTCAGCTGCCCAGCGCCACAGCGCCTGTGGATGATGTTCTTCGTGAATACAACTATGCGTGGGCTTTGACGTTCGCCGTGATTGTGGTGGCATGGCTTGTTTCCATTGCGGCGCGTTTTATTTTCCTGCACGTCTCGATCGGTATTATTCGTGCCCTTGACCGTTCAGAAAAGCAGAAGCAGCTGCGCACAACTTTCCGTGGCCGTGTAGTGAGTACCTTTGCGGGACTGCGCGGCGGTGTTTCCCTCGCGGTGGCTCTCTCCGTGCCGACTGATGTTCCCGCGCGTGACTTTATTATCTTTGTTGTTGCGGGCGTGGTTCTGCTGTCGATGGTGGTTCAGGGGATGCTCCTGCCGCTCGTTATTAGGTGGGCGAAAATTCCGGTTGATACCACCGAAGAAGATGAGATTAATGAAGCAATCCGCACGATCATTGCCGAGTCCTTCGACTCTGTGGCTGAGATCGGCCAGGAAATTGGTGCACCACAGTGGATTATCGACCGCATTGCCGACGAACAGATGTACAACGCGAGTATACACCGCAACCTGCACGCCGTTCGTAAAGACGGTGCGAATGCGCCGGAAGAAGCCCGCCGCATTATTGAAGCGGGCGACCTTGAGAAAGAGCTGCGCCTGCGGCATTTGGAGAAGCAACGCAGCGTGCTCAAGCGCCTGCGTAATGAGCGCATAATCGACACGAATGTGCTCCACGCGATTCAGGAAATCCTGGATATTGAGGAGGTTCGCGTGCTTGGTCCGGTTGAGCTCGAATAGCTCACACTCCTACATGCGATACGTATGAGGCGAGGCGTCCCACCCCGAAGAGCGGGGGAGGGGCGCCTCGTCACTTTTATGTCTAAACCTCTAGACCCACCACTACCTGGAGACGGTACAATACACTAGCCCGTTTTTCGCGCGGATCGTGCTTTTTGCCGCGTCATTCACCGCGCACCGGGCACAACACAGACCAGAACCACAGGAATCTATGACACCTCAGCAGACTGAAAACACCGCACCCGAAAACGGTGCCTCTGAAAACACCGCACCCAACAACGGTGCACCCGCCGCAGGACACGGCCCGCACGGCCCTCAGGGTCCCCACGGTCCGCATGGCGCAAGCGAAGACCCGCAGAACATCTACCTGCTCAAAGACGCCCCCATCCTCAAGGCGCTCCTCTCCCTCGGCGTGCCCATGGCACTGGGCCTCGCCATCACCAGCATCTACAACGTGGTGAACTCCTACTTCGTCGGCCACTACGGCAGCGTTGAAGAGCTCGCCGCCACCGGCTACGGCGTGCCCGTCTTCGGCGTCATCATGGCAATTGCGGGCCTGTTCGGTCTGGGCGCCTCCACCCTCGCCTCCCGCAAGCTCGGTGAGGGCCAGCCCGCCCACGAAATCCACCGCGTCACCTCCTTCGCGCTCTACTCGGCACTCGGTGTAGGCGTTATCGCCGCCATTATCGGCTTCATCCTTGCCGACCCGATTACCGGCATCATGGGCGCCTCCGGCGGCTCCTACGAGCCGACCCGCATCTACGTGCACCTCATGTTCCTCGGAGCGCCCCTCGCCATTGGCATGTTCACCCTCGAGCAGCTGGTCCGATCCGAAGGCTACGCCAAGCAGTCCATGTACGGCATTATTGTCGGCACCGTCGTCACCTGCATCTTCGACGTGCTGTTCATCGCCATCATGGGCATGGGTATTGCCGGTTCCGGCTGGGCGATGCTACTGGCCAACGGTGCGTCCATGCTGTACTACCTGCTGTTCCTGATGCGTCAGAGCGAGAACTTCTCCGCGAACATCCGCGACTTCTCCCTCGACCCCGCCATCATTAAGCCCGTGGTTGCAGTCGGTGCCGCTGAGCTCATTCAGAGCCTGAACCTGATCTTCGCCGCCCTGCTGCTGAACAACCTCGCCGCCTCCTACGGTGACGACACCGTGGCGGCGTTCGGCCTGGCAATGCGCCTGAACATGGTGCCCGAAATGCTGTGTATGGGCCTGTGCATGGGCGGTATCCCGCTGTACGCCTACGCGTACGGTGCCCGCAACGGCGCCCGCGTGAAGCAGGCGCTACGCACCGCAACGATCCTGTCGGTTATTACCTCCGCGGCCATCACCATTCCGGTGCTGATTTTCCGCCGCGAACTGCTCGCCGTGGTTGGCGATGAGCGTCTGGTCTCCACCGGTGAAGAGGTCATGGTCGCGCTGATGCTCGCCGCCGTGTTCAACGCGGTCAGCATCGTGTTTGTGTCCTGGTTCCAGGCGGCCGGTAAGGGCGGCCCGGCAATGCTGATGACCCTCGGCATTGCGCTGCTGTTCTTCCCCGCCGTGTACTTCGGCAACATGTGGTTCGGCTTTAAGGGCCTGACCTGGGCGTTCCCCTTCACCCAGGTGCTCGCCTGCGCGTTGGGCCTGGTGCTGTTCCTCGCCACGGGTGGCGCGAAGGTACCGCCCGCTGAAGCTGAGGTTGAGGCTGAAGGTTCTGAGGATTCGGACGTTCAGGCTGCCCAGGTTTCTGGCGCACAGCCCGAACAGAAGGCATAGTCCTCGGTCTGCAAAAGCATAGTAAAAGCCCCGAACTCCCACCAAGGGATTTCGGGGCTTTTACGTTAGTTCATTTGCCGGTTGAGGCGCTAGTTCTTCCACCACGAATCAAAAATCGTCACCGGGGTAGTGCGCTTGTGGCGGCTACGCAGGTAAATCTGCTCCAGCTTCTCCGCCGCAGCCTCGTCGATTTCCTTACCCTCCAGGTAGTCGTCAATCTGCGGGTACGTCAGACCCAGCTCATCCTCATCGGTACGGCCGGGCACGCCGTCCAGCAGGTCAGCAGTCGGCGGCTTAGCCCACAGACGCTCAGACGCACCCAAAACACGCAGCAACAGCTGGTTCTGGCGCTTATTCAGGCCGTACAGCGGCAGCAGGTCCGCGCCGCCATCACCGAACTTCGTGAAGAAGCCGGTAATGGACTCCGCCGCGTGGTCGGTGCCGACCACCAGGTAGCCGGGGTCGCCAGCAATCGCGTACTGGGCAATCATGCGGGCGCGCGCCTTCACATTACCCTTGTTGAAGTCGCTGATCTGCTCGCCGGTCGCGGCAGTGTAGGCGCTGTCGAAACCGTCCACGGCTTCGGCAATGTTGAAGGTCAGGGAGCGGGTGGGCTGGATGAAACGTAGCGCCTCCTGCGCGTCCTCTTCGTCGTGCTGCACACGGTAGGGCAGGCGCACCGCCACGAACTCGGTGGTGCGGCCACGCTCGTTGAGGCGGTCCACCGCCAGCTGGCAGAGGCGACCCGCCAGGGTGGAGTCGATGCCGCCGCTGATGCCCAGTACCAGGCCGCGGCTTCCGGTGGCTTCCAGGTAGTCGCAGATGAACTGGATGCGGCGCTCCACTTCTTCGCGTGCCTGCTCTTCGGTCATGTTGGGCTTGACGCCCATTTCACGGATGATCTGTGCCTGTAATTCACGCATGACTTAAGTGTACGCTCCACCTTATAGCCCGTGCGGTGAACCGCCGAGGGAGGCGAGGTAGTGTTCCACACGGTGCGTTCAGCGCGGCGTACGCGGTGGGTTCAGTATCGTTTCAGCCCTGAAAATACACAGCATACTCACCGGTAAAAACCCTGTGCGACAACCCGTGCGGCTGTTAGCATGAACATACGGTTCAAATACCGTTCAAAACAGCCGGTGATGAGGGAAAACACCCACACACCCGCTACGCCACAGAACACGTCAACCAAGGACGGTGAAGACAGCACCATGGCAAAAACAAAAACTGAACTCTACGACGAGCTCGTAGACATCGAAACCAGCCTCGAAAACCACCCGCTCACCTCGGGGAAAATAGCGGAGGCGAACATCATCGTCGAGCAGATGAAGGAGCAGGGCGCCACCCCGGAAGAAATCGATGAGGCGCTTACCGGGCAGGGGCTGCCCTCCCTCGTGGAGATAGGTAAGAGTACCTTGCTGCAGTCTTTTAGCCTCTGGAAGCTCAGTCACCGCAAGTCCAAGGTGGAAGCCGCCATTGAGAAAATCAACCGTAAAGAAGCCCGCCAGCGCTAACTAGCCCGCCTCGGGCAGGGTGAGGCAAGCAAATACCCCCGGCAGATGCGTACAGCATCCACCGGGGGTATTTAGCGCTCAAATATAACGCTCCGATTAGCGGTTATTCAGCACACGCACGTTATAGCGGTGCAAGAACGCCGCCATCGCGCCACGCTCAATCGGCTGAACCGGACGGAACGAACCATCAGCCCAACCCGTCGTAATACGCTGCTCAGCCAACCACGAAATCTCACGGTAGAACTGGCTACCGGCCGACACGTCACTAAACGGCGAAGCCACCGGAGCAGAATACGCCGGCGAACCCGCAAAACGGTAGAAGAACGCCGCCATAGCGTCACGGTTCACCGCAGCATTCGGGCGGAACGTACCATCCGACCAGCCAGTCGTAATACCGCGGGCACGCATCCACTCAATCTCCTTGTAGAACGGGTGATCACGCGGCACATCCTTAAAGCTCGGGGTGCTCGGCGCGGTGAACTGCGGCGAACCCGCCATACGGTAGAAGAACGCCGCCATCGCGCCGCGCTCCACCGAACCGTTCGGGCGGAACGTGCCGTCAGGGTAGCCGGTCGTAATACGACGCTGAGCCAGCCAGTTAATGTCATTCACGAACGGGTAATCCGCCGGAACATCCGTAAAGTGCGCGCTCGCGGCGGTAGCCTCAGAATTCGACGAGACACGCAGAACCTGCGCACGCTCACCCGCAGCACCGTTCGTACCGGACAGGTCACCGGTCGCATTGTGCATGTGCAGGAACAGCGCAGAAACGTTCTTCGCGTCGCCGTTACGGTGCGCCACCAGCTGAGTCTCCGGTGCGTCCACGAACAGGTTCGGCACGCCCGCCGAATCGCCACTGAACCACAGCTTCGGTGCCGCATAGTTGAACACCACCGAATCAGTCGTATCAACCACAGTCGTAGCGGAGAACGCGCTCGAAGTGGTCACCGAGTACGAAATCTCAGTGGACTCGGCGTCCGGGTCCAGACCCAGAACGCTCAGCGGAACAGTCATCACCAGAGTGTTCGAATCCATGATGTTGGTGTCCGTATCACCCCAGGTGCCGTTCAGCGGATACAGGGCGTTCTCAATGGCCTGCCACTTGCCGTTGCTGCGCTTAGAAACCTTCACCAGCGGGTAATCCAGGCCCTTCTCACGCACCGTCTGCAGGCGGTAGTCGCTCGTGCCGTCCTTGTCGGTGTCAACGAACACGTAGTAGGTGCCGCGCGGGGTCACCTCCTGCCAGTTACCCCAGGTGGAAATACCGAAGGACAGGCTCGCCTCGGAGGTGTCCGCACCGGCAGCCTTCAACGCCGCCACGTTCGAGGCGGCACCCACGTACTGCAGGTCCATGCGGGAATCCGAACCCACACCCAGCTTCGCGGTCGGGATGCGCGGGCTCGAAGCGCCCAGCTCAAAAGCACCCAGCAGGGAGCGGTAACCGCCCTGATCCACCGCGGTACCCTGCAGGGTCAGGGTCTGCTCGGTCGCGCCGGAACCCTCCGCATCGAAGGCGATATCGGAGCCAGCCACACGCATCGCGGAGACAGGCTTCGGTGCCACATGCAGCGGCATGCGCAGGGTCTTCACCGCAGCCGAGGAATCAGTATCGGTCAGGATCAGGCGGCCCGAAGCGCTCGCAATGTACTGGCGGGCACCCGAAATGGTCACCGCACCGGTCGAGTAGTTCACCGAATCCTGGTTCGGGTACATGGACGGGTCGCGGGTCTTCTCCAGCTTCGACGGGTCAATGCGCACCGTCACGGTGAACGTTGCCTTCTGACCGGCACCCACAGACACGGACTGCGGGTAGGAGAACTCCACACCCGGGATGCTCGTGCTGCCCTCATAGTTCAGGGTGTAGGTGTGTGCCACCGAGTCGGTGTTCTCAACGCTCACGCGGTGCTGCAGGGTCTGCACACCGGCGTTCGGGGTGTACTCGAGCACGCCGAACGTGTCCGAAACCTGTTCGGGGCGTGCCGCGTTGAACAGCATGACGCGGTCAGCCACCGCTGCACGCGTGTTGATGCGGCCGGTACCCACACGGTCCACCGCGTAGGGGTTGCCCCAGGCGTCCTGCATGTGGTGGTCGGCAGTGTTCATGATGACGGTCTTAAGCATGCGCGGACCGTACTCCGGGTGCGCCTGCATGATCAGCGCCGCAACACCGGCAACAAAGGGCGTGGACATGGACGTACCGGTCTTCACGCTCGAACCGGTACCGCTACCAACCTCGATGGAGGAAATGTTCGTGCCCGGTGCCGCAACATCTGGCTTGGTGATGCCGTGCGAACCGTGCAGACCACGCGCGGTGGAGGTGTTCGCCTGATCCAGCTTGCCGTTGGGCACGCGAATCGAGTCGCGCAGGTTCTCGCCGAGCTGCAGGGTCAGCTCACCCGAATCAATCTGCGCGGAAAGGCGCTCCACCTGGCTCTTTGCCAGGCGCACGCCCGGAATACCGGAGTTACCGCCGATAGCGGTGTCACCGACCTCAGTGTTCGAGGTGAGCACCACGCCGGTCGCACCCGCCGCCTGCAGGTTGTCGAAGCGCACCTTCGAACCGCAGGGGGATGCCCCGTCAGCGTCCGCCCAGTCGATGAGAGCCCACTTGCCCTTCAGTGCTGCAGCTTCCTCTTCGGTGAATGCCTCGCAGGCGTAGCGGTTGCGGGAGGCGGCACGCACCACGGTGCCGCGTAGCTGCTCCTCGGTCGCCTTCGAGTAGTCGAAGTTCACCGAGTAGTCGCCGTAGGTGTCCGCCTCGTTCGCGGGGGCGAGAATCTTCACGCGGTCCACCAGCTGGGTCGAGCCGATGGAGTTCGCCACGGTCAGGCCGTAGGCGCTGGTGCCGGGGCCGCCCGAGTTGGAGTAGGTGTCGCCCACGGCGTTGTAGTTGTTGGCGTTACCCGCCGCAACCACGGAGAGGATGCCCTCACGGTAGAGGGAGCCGACCGCGTAGTTCACGGTCTCATCGAACACGCCGAACTCGTTGCCGAGCGACAGGTTCGCGATGTCGGCGCGGTCGGAGAAGTCGCCGTCATCGTTGGGGTCGAGCACGCGGTCCAGGCCCTTGGGGACGAACGCGGTGGTGCCCTTACAACCGAAGATGCGCAGGCCAATCAGCTGGGCGTCCGGCGCGGAGCCGGGGCCGATCTTCATGTCCTTGAGCTGCTCTTCGGTGAGCTTGGAGTAGTCGCCGTGGAAGGTGCTGCCGTCCGCGTTCACGCCGTAACCTGCCGCTGTACCCGCCACGTGGCTACCGTGGCCGCCGCAGTCGAGCGGGTTGTTATCCGGGTGGGGCGTGGAGGTTTCCTTCTTACCGGAGTTGTAGTCGTCACCGACCAGGTCGTAGCCGCCAAGGAACTTCTTCGGATCGTAGGTGCCCTCGGGAATCGTGTCGGATGCCTTCGCCTTTTCGAAGGCTTCCTTGGTGCCGGGGCCGCCCAAATCGGCGTGGGTGTAGTCGATACCGGTGTCGAGCACGACAATCTTCACGCCCTTGCCGGTGTAGCCGGTGGAGGCGGGGTTCGCCGGGCTCTTCGCCCACACGGAGAGCGTGTCGGTATCGATGAGGGTGCCGCTGTTCTGCGGTGCCATGTCCTCAATGATGCTGATGCGTTCCACATCGTCGCGGTTTGCGAGCGCACGAATCTGCTCGACGTTACCGTAGAGCGCCACGCCGCGCATCGTGTTGTGGGTGGTGTACAGGACCTGCGCGCCGGATTCCTTCGCCGCGGAGGCGCCCTGCTGCTGCACGCTGGCGCGGATTGCCTGCACCTGTGCTTGCGCGTTGACGGGTGCCTGTGCGCGGGAGCGGACCGCGTCCGGCTGGGTCTGGGCGTACGCGCCCTGACCCTTAAAGCGGACGAACACGGCGCGTTCGCCGGTGGCGCCGTCCAGGCTGGGGGAGAGGACTTCGTTGTTGTTCTCGCCGGTGCCGGTGTCATGGCGGGGTGCGTCCCGGTCTGCGCCGCGTACTACGCCCGGTGCCGCGTAGGCGGCGGTACCGAACGGCAGAGCGGTCAGCCCGAGGGTGAGCCCCAGGGTGAGTGCGCCGCAGCTACGTGCCAGCTGCTTGAGGCGACCCGGCTGTGTGTGCCGGGCTGCTCGCGCGGGGGTAGCTTCAGGGAAGGTTGCCACTGAATGCTCCTTGATTCTTTTATTGATGGGTGTGTTTATTAGCGGTTTCTTCACTGTGGGTTCTGCGCGGAGGGTTCTGCGACGCGGGTTCCGCACCGAGAGTGCTACGGTGCGTCTGCGCTGCGTCTGCAGTATGTCTACAGTGTGTCTGCGGTGCGCCTCCGGCGTGTCCATATGGCGTGTCCATGCGGCGTGAACGTCAAGGTTCATGCCGCCTGGTGAAGAAACCTTCATTCATTGTCTCAACGATTCTTTATATAACCTAGTCAGACTCGTATTACGGAACATTACGCGTAAATAGAAAGCACCCGGCCACAAAAAAGGGAGCCGCACCGCCGCAGATAAACTGCAACGGTACGGCTCCCTCGATAGAACCTTGAGGTAAGCACCTACAGCGGTAGAACCTTACGAAACCTTAGATTTCAGGGCTTTCCTTCAGCACACCCGTGCTGTAGCGGTACACGAACGCCGCCATAGCGTCGCGGTGCACCGGCTCCACGGGGCGGAACGAACCATCGGGCCAACCGGTGGTCACGCCCTGCTCAGCCAGCCACGAAATCTCGCGGTAGAACTGCTTGTCGGTCGGAACGTCCGTGAAACGAGCCTGCGCGGGGGCAGTGTACTCGGGCGAACCTGCGTAACGGTAGAAGAACGCAGCCATCGCGTCACGGTTCACCGAACCCTCCGGACGGTAGGTGCCATCGGGCCAGCCGGTCGTGATGCCCTGAGCCTTCATCCACTCAATCTCCTTGTAGTAGGGGTGGTTGAGCGGAACATCCGAGAAGCTCGGGGTGGACGGTGCGGTGTACTGCGGCGAGCCGCTCATGCGGTAGAAGTACGCAGCCATGGTTGCGCGGTCCATGTTGTTCAGCGGGCGGAAGGTGCCGTCCTGGTAGCCGCGGTCAATCTGACGGGCAGCAATCCACGTGATTTCACGGTAGAACTGGTTATCCGCCGGAACGTCGGTGAAACGTGCATCGTGGATGGTACGAGCCACCTTCACGACCTGCGCACGGTCGCCAGCGGCAACACCGTTAGCGGTCTTACGGCCGCTCAGGTCACCGGTCGCGTTATGCATGTGCAGGAACAGAGCCTGACGCTCCTTGTTGTTGTTCTTGCGGTGAACGGTCAGCTGACCGCCGTCACGATCCACGAACAGGCCGGGTACGCCCGACTCCTCACCGGTGAACCAAACACCGGGCTTGAAGGGGGAGTACTCGATAGCCGAGGTGGTGTCCACGTAGGAGTTACCCTCGTTGTACCAGGTGTCGGTCTGCACCGTGTACTTGATGCTCTGAGCCTTCTCAGCGGTCAGGCCCAGGTCCTTCAGCGGTACACCCAGAATCATAGTGTTGGTGTCCATGATGTTGGTGTCGGTGTCGCCCCAGGCGCTGTTGAGCGGGTAGCGAGCCACCACGGTGGATGCGTTACCGGAGATGGACCAGACCTTCACCAGCGGGTAGTCCAGACCCTTCTCGCGGGTTACTTCCAGAACGTAATCTGCGGTGGAGTCGTTGTTCGTATCGATCTGCACCTGTACCTGACGGCCCCAGTGCATGCTGTCCCAGGTGCCCCAGGTCGAAATACCGAAGAACAGAGAACCATCGTTCGGGTTCTTACCGGCAGCCTTCAACGCCGGAGCGTCCGAGGCGGCACCCACATACTGCAGGTCAACAGACTGGTTCGACGGCAGCTTCAGCTGACCGGACGGAATGCGGTCACTGACCGCACCCAGCTCAAACGCACCCAGCAGCGAACGGTAACCGCCCTGGTTCAGGGTCGTACCGCGCAGAGTCACCGTGGACTCCTTATCTGCAGTGCCTTTGTAGTCAATACGGGACGCATCAACACGCATCGCCGAAACAGGCTTCGGCGCCACATGAATCGACTGGCGGATCGCTTCGCGGCCATTCTCAGAGAAAATCAGGCGACCAGAAGCGCTCGCAATGTACTGGCGCTTACCAGCAGCCAGAGTCTTACCGTTCGTCCAGTCCTGAGCAACCTGGTCGGCGCTCATCGCCGGGTCCATGGTCTTCTCCAGCTTGGACGGGTCAATACGCACGGTCACGGTCACGTTCTTACGCTCACCGGCACCCACGCTCACCTGCTGCGGGTAGGAGTACTCCACACCCGGGATGGTCGTGCTTGCCTCGTAGCTCAGAGTGTAGGTGTGAGCCTGCGAATCGGTGTTGTCCAGCACGATTTCACGCTGAACAGTCTGAATACCCGAATCGGGGGTGTACTCCAGCACACCAAACGCGGTTGAAACACGCTCGGGGGTCTTCGCATCGTACGCGATAACCTTCGCGTCCACGGCGGCGCGAGCATTCACCATGCCCGTACCCACACGATCCACCGCGTACTGCGCACCCTGCTCATTCTTGATCGGGGTGGACGCGCCGTTCATCAGCGCAGCCTTAATCATCTGCGGGTTGTAATCCTGATGCGCCTGCATCACCAGAGCGGCAATACCGGTCACATGCGGGGTCGCCATGGAGGTACCGGTGAAGGAAACACCCTTATTACCCATGCCCACAGCGGCAGAGACAATCTCAGTACCCGGCGCCGCAAGGTCAGGCTTAATGAAGCCATCAGAACCGTGCTGACCGCGAGCACTCGAAGAATTCAGGTCAAAAGCGTGCGAGTGGGAGCTACGACCTGAAGCCTTGTAGTCCAGGTTCATCTCAACGGTCACCGGACCGGCTGCCAGAGCCTTCTCCAGGTCCTTCGTCGAAGAAGCAGTCAGACGCAGACCCGGAATGGTCGCATTACCACCAATGCCGATGGTGTAGCGCTCAGCCTTACCGGCCATCACCACACCAACACCGCCGGCAGCCTGAACGTTATCGAAACGCACCTTCGAACCGCACGGGAACGTCAAATCGTCCTGATCCCACTCGAAGTAAACCCACTTACCCTTCAAAGCCTTCGCCTCTTCAGCGGTGAAAGCCTCGCAAGCGTAACGGTTACGCTTCGGTGCGGCAACAACCTCACCGCGCAGCTGATCAGCGGACGCCTTCGAATAATCGAAGTTCACCGAGTAATCACCCTGCAACCACTCCAAACCAGTCTTCGTGGTCGCGCGGACACGGTCAATCGGCTGAGTGGAGCCGTAGGCGTTCGCCACCGACAGCGCCGCAGCCGCATTCGCGGGGCTACCCGAATCGGAGTAGGTGTCACCCACACCGTTGTAGTTATTGGCGTTACCGGCAGCGGCCACAGTGAACACACCCTGGCGCGCCATCGTATTAATCATGTACGACTCAGGGTCGTCAGCCGGGGCAAACTCGCCACCGAGCGACAGGTTCACAATGTCGGCGCGGTCAGAGAAATCACCGTCACCATTCGGGTCCATCACGGTATCAAGCGCCTTCATCACAACACTCGAATTGCCGTAGCAACCGAACACGCGAATCGCCAAAATCTGAGCATCAGGAGCAGTACCGGGGCCAATAGACATGCCCTTCAGCTGCTCCTCCGTCAGGTTCTTGTAATCGCCACGGTAAGTCGTACCGTTCGCCGTCACACCGTAACCGGCGGCAGTACCCGCCACGTGCGTGCCGTGACCGCCAGAACCGAAACCATCCGGGCGGCAATCCAGCGGGTTATTATCCGGCTGCGGAGTCGACTTCTCAGCCACCGACGCATTGTAGTCATCACCGACCAGGTCAATGCCGCCAATGAACTTATTACGATCAATCAGACCCGAATCAGCGGACGGAAGCTCCGTCATCGCCTTAGCCTTCAGGTACGAATCCACCGTACCGGGGCCACCAAAATCAGCGTGCGTATAGTCAACACCGGAGTCAACGATCGCAATCTTCACGCCCTTACCCGTGTACCCCGTATTCTCACGAGTCCACGTGGCAAGAGTCTTCGTATCAATCTCGCTACCGGAGTTCATGCGCTCCTTCGCGATAATCGGCGAAATACGCTCCACATCCGGGCGCTCCGCCAACGCACGAATCTGCGCAGCATCACCAGTAATCGCCGCACCACGCATCGCATTATGCGTGGTGTACATCAGCTTAGAACCAGAAGCGGCCGCCACAGACTGAGCCTGCGACTGCACCTGAGCTGCAATAGCCTGCACCTGCGCCTGACGGTTCGCCGGCGCCTCCTTACGTGCCAGAACAGCCGCGGACTGGGTCTGCTCATACGCACCCTTGCCCTTGAACTGAACATACACGGTGATCTGGCCTTCAGCCTTCTGCAGACCCGGGCTGATACGCGAAGCAGCGTTACCGGACGCGCTCGCAGTGTTTCCTTCGACCTGCTGGGGGCTCTGAGCGTGAGCTACAGAGAAAGTGGCGGGAACGCCGAGAGTCAGGGCAAGAGCCGCACTCAAACCGGTCGCACCGACAGCCTTCATTCTGCGGCGTGGCGCATGAGGCGTTGTCATGGAATCCTCCTTCGGATTTTCTATTTTTCGATGGTGCTGTGTGCTCTGTGGTTGTATATCGGTGATGTGCGGAGGCGGCCCCACCGGAAGACGACGAGTGAGTGCATCCGCCGGTGAAACCGCCACCAAAACTTGAGAGGTCCCGGGACTTTAAGCCCCGGAGCCTGCCGGTTCCGGGTGCCCCTCCCACCCCCTACATGGGGTGGGAGGGGGCAGGAGGCGGGAGGGGACCCGAACTGTTCGCTAACGGTTCACTACCGTCTAGCGGCCGGTCTGGTTAGCAACCTTCTCGGTGTAGCGGTAGATGAACGCCGCCATTGCGTCGCGGGCAATGGGAGTCACCGGGCGGTAGGTTCCGTCCGGCCAGCCGGTGCTGATGCCCTTCGAAGCCAGCCACGTGATTTCACGGTAGAACTGGTTATCGGTGGAAACATCGCTGAAGTGGCTGGTTGCGGGCAGGTCCACGTGCGGGGAACCCGCTGCACGGTAGAAGAACGCAGCCATGGCGTCACGGTTCACCGGTGCGGAGGGGCGGAACGTGCCGTCCGAGTAGCCGGTGGTGATGCCCTGAGCCTTCATCCACTCAATCTCCTTGTAGAAGGGGTGCGTGGTGGGCACGTCCTTGAAGCTCGGAGTGGAGGGGGCAGTGAACTGCGGGGAACCCTGCATGCGGTAGAAGAACGCCGCCATTGCGCCACGTTCCACGGACTCCAGCGGGCGGTAGGTGCCGTCCGGGTAGCCGGTGGTGATGCGACGCTGAGCCAGCCAAGAAATTTCGGTGTAGAACTGGTCGCCGCTCTTCACATCGGTGAAGCGGGACGGAGTAATGTACTCGGTCTGCTGCTCCTTGATGCTCAGCACCTCGGCGCGGTTGCCCTTGGCGCCGTTGGTGCCGGAGAGGTCGCCGGTACCGTTGTGCAGGTGCAGCAGCAGCGCCTTGGCGGGTGCGCCGGATTCACCGAGCGCGGGGATCGCGTCAGCGGAGCGGTGCGCCATCAGGGTGGTGGTGGAGGCATCCGGGTGCAGGCCAGCCACGGCGGAGGAGTCGCCGCTGAACCACAGCTTGGGGCTGAAGGGGCGGTACTTGATCCAGCCGGTTTCGCTGACGTTACCCCACTCGTACTGGGTGGTTGCGCTAACTCGGTACTGGATGTCCGGGTTGTTTGCACTGGTCAGGCCCAGGTCCTTGAGGGGTGCACCCATGATGAGGGTGTTGGTGTCCATCATGTTGGTGTCCACATCACCCCAGGCGCCGTTGAGCGGGTAGTAGGCGAGCTCAACGAGGTTGCCGTTCTTGTAGCCGTAGAGGCGAACCAGCGGGTAGTCCAGGCCCTTAGCTCGGTCGGTGACCAGCTTGTAGTCGGCACGGTTGTTACCGTCGGTGTCGATTTCTACGGTGAAGGTGTTCTCGTAGGAGACAACATCCCAGTTCGCCCAGGTGGAGATACCGAAGCGCAGGGTGCCGTCATCGGCGTTGCCGCCGGCAGCCTTCAGCGTGGGCGCATCCGAGGAAGCACCAACGTACTGCAGGTTCGCCTTAACGTTGCTGTTCAGCGACAGCGAGGTGGGAGCCACACGGTCCACGCTCGCACCGTACTCGAAAGCACCGAGCAGGGAGCGGTAGCCGCCCTGGTTGACCTCGGTGCCGCGCAGCGAAATCTGGGACTTGGTCCAGCCGGTGTCTGCCTTCTGTGCCTCGTCGCTAGAGGGCTTCTGGGTGAAGGTGACGGTGTCTTCGGCAGCGTGCATGGTGCTCACGGGCTTGGGTGCCACGTGGATGGGCAGGCGCAGTGCCTTGGTGCCGTCTTCAGTGAGGACGAGTCGGCCGGATGCGCTCGCAATGTACTGACGGTACTGTGGGGGTACAGTTTCGTTGCCGGTGTAGTAGTCAGTTGCGTTCTGGGTTACGTCCATTGCCGGGTCACGGGTCTTCTCCAGCTTGGCCGGGTCGATGCGCACGCTCAGTTCGAACTTCTTGGTCTCACCGGGTGCGAGGGTGACCGAGGAGGGGAAGGAATATTCCACACCGGGAATATTAGTGCTTTCAGCGTAGGACAGAGCGTAGGTGTGCGCCACAGAGTCGGTGTTCTCAACCGTCACCTCGCGGGTGAGGGTCTGAACGCCAGCATCCGGTGCGTACTCAAGCACGCCGAAGCTCAGGGACACGGTACCGCTCTTGTCAGCGTTGTAGACGAGGGACTTCGACTGCACGGCAGCGAGGGTGTCGACTCGTCCAGCACCCACGCGATCCACCGCGTATGCGGCACCGGATTCGGTGCGCACATCGTGGGTGGCGGTGTTCATGAGGGCGGACTTGACCTGTGCGGGGGTGTAGGTCGGGTGGCTCTGCATGACCAGGGCGGCGGAGCCGGTCACGTAGGGTGCCGCCATGGAGGTGCCGCTGAAGGTCACGGAGTTGTTACCGGTCGCCACCGCCGCGGAGGTGATGTACGAGCCGGGTGCCGCAATGTCGGGCTTGGTGTAGCCGTAGCTGCCGTGGAAGCCGCGGGCACTCATGGGGTTCAGCTGATCCAGCTTGTCGGTGTCCACGCGCAGGGAGGACTTCAGGTCGTTGCCGAGGCGCACGGTCAGGGGCTTGCCTGCCGCTTCTGCTGCGGTGATCTGTGCGCGCAGGTCCTTAGCGGCGGATGCTGCCAGGCGGAAACCGGGCAGGGTGTCGTTACCGGCAATACCCAGGCCGGGCTCTTCGTCATGGCCTGCAAGCAGTACGCCCTTGGCGCCTGCCGCCTCCAGGTTGTCGAAGCGCACCTTGGAGCCGCAGGTGAGGTCACCGTTAGCTTCAGCCCAGTCGATGAGCACCCACTTGCCCTTTACAGCTGCCGCTTCAGTAGCGCTGAGGGCGTTGCAGGCGTAGCGGTTGTTCTCGGAGATTGCGGTGACTTCACCGGTGAATTCCTTGCTACCTGCCTGTGCCCAGGGGTAGGAGACGCTGTAGTCGCCGCGTACCTTGCGGGTGGTGCCGGTGGCGGGGTCGGTCAGCTCTGCCGCATCGACGGCGCGGGTGGAGCCGTAGGCGTTAGCTACGGTGATTGCGCTGGCTGCGGTGGCGGGGTGACCGGAGTTGGAGTAGGTGTCGCCGCGCAGGCTGTAGTCGTTGGCGTTACCCGCGGAGATGACGGAGAGCACGCCGGCGCGGGTGAGTGCGTCAACGGCGTAGGCTTCGGGGTCGTCCTGCGGGGAGAATTCGCCACCGAGGGACATGTTGACCACGTTCGCGCGGTCGGAGAAGTCGCCGTCACCGTTGGGGTCGAGGGTGCGGTCGAGTGCCTCAATGACGACGTTGGTGCTGCCGCTGCAGCCGAAGACGCGGAAGGCGTAGATTTCAGCGTCGGGGGCGACACCGGGGCCGATCTTCATGGTCTTGAGCTGCTCTGCGGTGAGCTTGCTGTAGTCGCCGGTGAAGGTCGAGCCGTCGGCGTTCACGCCGTAGCCTGCCGCGGTGCCTGCCACGTGGGTGCCGTGGCCGCCGGTGGTGCAGTCGAGCGGGTTGCCGTCGGGGGTTGCGGTGTTGGTGCCGTCGTAGGCGTCACCAACGAGGTCGTAGCCGCCAGCAACCTTGGTGCGGTTGATGAGGCCGGAGTCTGCGGAGGGCAACTCGGTGAGCTTGGATGCCTTCTCGTAGTCTTCGAGCTTGCCGCTACCACCGAAGTCGGTGTGGGTGTAGTCGATGCCGGAGTCGATGACGGCGATCTTCACGCCCTTGCCGGTGTATCCGCCCGCGCCGGCGGGGTTGGTGGTGCCGGTCCAGGTGGCGAGGGAGCCTGCGTCAATAGCGGCGCCCGCGTTCTGGCGGTACTTGGGCAGGATGGGCGAGATTTTCTCTACGTCGGAGCGGTTGGCGAGTGCCTTGATGGACTCTGCGTCACCGCGCACTGCCACGCCGCGTACTGCGTTGTGGGTGGTGTAGAGGACCTGCGCGCCGGACTGGCTGCTGACCTGCTGTGCCTGGCTCTGCACCTGGGAGGCGATTGCCTGCACCTGTGAGCTGGTGTTGACGGGTGCCTGCACGCCGGCGCGTACGCCTGCGGGCTGGGTCTGTTCAAAGGCGCCCTTACCCTTGAAGCGGACGAAGGCGGTGACGGTGCCGCTGGCGTTCTTCATGCTTTCGCTGAGTACCTGCTTGACGGCGTCGGGGTCTTCCGCGGCGTGGGCGGTGGTGCCCAGGGCTGCGAGGGGGCTCAGTGCCATGCTGAGGGTGAGTAGCCCGCTGCCGATTCGGCGTCGATGCGACCGGCCGCGGGGGTTTGGGGAGGCGGTGTGTTTCACGGTGCTCCTTTGCTTGGCTCCCACAGTGTTGGGGGAGGCTTGTGTTTTTCTTGTGGGTTCCAGCTGAACCTGAACACACTAGATGTGAACTAGGATACACCCCAAAGTGGCTTGTGAAGCGTTTATTACTCCTAAATGCATCAAATTGTGGACATATTCGTCAGCACTGTCTTTCATGTGGTTCATTTGCATCCGATTCTGCGGTGCCAGCTCTGTCGGGGGCTTTTTCTCAGCTTTTATCAGGTAGGTTTCAAGGGACTGCCCAGCGCACACTGATACGGTGGTGCCACTAGCAGTATGTCTGGTAAGCGAAGGAGACGACCATGGCAGACCGACTCACTGAAAAGAAGGAAGCTGCAAAGAAGGATGAGGCGTACCAGCCCCTCTGGGACACCGACCAGTCCATCCCGGAATACATGACGCTACTCATGGACCAGCAGCCGTCGACAACAGAAGACGCCACGCTACACCAAGAATCCGGCAGCGAAGATGAAGAGCTAGAGCACCCCGACCCTAATTATGAATACGTCTACCCGGGTGCCCCTAAGCGCTACGACTCTGCGCGGGAGGACTCCGACGGCGCCGACGAACTAGACAGTGACGAGCTGAGCGCCGACGAACCGGAAGAGACTTCCAAAGAAGCTCACGAATCCCGCAAGGACGACGAGGCGAACCACCCGGTAGCGCTCGCCTCCACTGAGCCCGCACCCTCTCCTGGTGCGCAAACTGAGGTAATAGGGGCTGCCCACGCCTACGGCGAGTATGTTCGGTTGGAGTCCCTCGGCCTGAGCCCGGGCGCTATTCTGCCGGTCATCCCCGACCCGCTCTTCGGCACCCCCGACTCAAAACTCATCGAAATGCGCCTGCTCGACCGCTCCCAGGATGAGTCCGCACCCATGCAGGCGTGCGCTGCCCACCTGAACCCGGTCAAGAATGAGGAGAACCCCACCTCGCGGGCGGCAATGATCCAGCCGGTAGGCTACGTTCCCATCAATAATCCGTTGGCTGGCACCAACATTGAAGAGATCGAGAGTCAGCGCACCTTCTGGAAGACCGTGCTTATTGTCCTACTGATACTGAACCCGTTTGTGCTGGTTCCTTTGGTGAGCATGTTCGATGCTAGTGCCGCCATGTCGATGCTGTTCTTCTTCATCATTATCGGTCTGGGCTCATTTTTAGTGGTGCCGATCCTGTGGATTGTGGGTATTGTTCAGGCGGTGAAGCATAAGAACCGGCTGAGGGAACTCATCCAGAAAACAAAGACGACACATGCCGAGTTCTGGTACTACCTGGTGTACAACCGCCTGCCGGACGGCTACACAGGCGTCAATGGCTTCACGAAGGAAGAAGAGGATTCTTTCTCGGTGTACGAGTTTCTGAAAAAGCAAGAACACGCAAAGCTACACGAGGCCGCCGCACAGCGCGAGGCTGCCGCACTACATAAGCCCGCCGCGCATCCTGCGCTCGCTGATGAAGAGAAACAGGACTAACCTCGGCCAGCCCACACCGTATAACGACCTGCCCCTCCACGCACGTACCACCGCGTGGAGGGGCAGAGGCGTCTTTTTTGTGTCATATTCGGGTTTCTTCGTCTGTTGTCCGGCGAGGGTTAATATTCCATTTACCTTGCCTTGATAGGGTGAAACCATCACGAGCGTTGCGACCGAGCAGAGCGAGGCGGGCACCCTCCGAGAACGGTGAGTTAGCCTGCCGCCGCACCTCAAGATTAGCTGTATCCACTCATCGATAGATTAAGGAAAAGAAAGATGTCCCAGAACCCGAACCCTGAACAGTACAACCAGTACTCCCAGCAGGCACCCTCCTACTCGCAGGCGCCGGGTCAGCAGCCCAACGGTTACGTAGTCTCCTCCAAGGACGACCAGAACATGGCGATGCTCGCGCACCTGGCTTCTGCAATTCTGTCTCTGCTGTCCTTCGCATCCGCAAGTATTCTCGCGCCGCTGGTCATGTGGTTCATCTACAAGGACAAGCCCGGTTACGGTTTCACTAAGGAAGCATCCCGCCGCGCGTTCAACTTCAACTTCTCCCTGTGGGTCATCAGCATGGCTTCCTGGCTGCTGATTATTCTGACCTTCGGCATCCTGGGCATCATCCTGTGGGTTGTCCCGATGGTCGTGGCTATCCTAATGGTTATCTTCCACAGCCTCGCTGCTATGGCCGCAAACCGCGGTGAGCAGTACACCTACCCGATGACCTTCATCGAGATCATCAAGTAGTCTTCATCAGCTCATACCGGTAGCGCCCCCGTCCGAATATCGGATGGGGGCGTCGCCGTGCCCGGTGAAGCTCACCGGCACCGTATCCGGCACGCCTATCGCCCCGTCACACGGGACTTAAAGGGGCGGGCACGGTATCATTAGAAGAGGTATGCCTACCCGGATCATGAGGCGGTAGGTCGCCGCCGCGCCGTGAAATCCGGTGCGTATCTTCAAGGCTTTCAAGGAGCACAAAATGTCAGCTGTCGTGATTGTGGGCGCCCAGTGGGGCGATGAGGGTAAGGGTAAGGCAACCGACCTGCTCGGCCCCCGCGTAGACTACGTGGTCAAGCCCAACGGCGGTAACAACGCCGGTCACACCGTGGTGGTGAACGGCCAGAAGTTTGAGCTGAAGCTGCTGCCCGCGGGTATTCTGAGCGATAACGCCGTCCCCGTGATTGGTAACGGCGTGGTTGTTAACCCCGAGGCTCTTTTCGCTGAGATTGACGGCCTTGAGGCCCGCGGCGCTGACACCTCCCGCCTGAAGATTTCCGCTAACGCACACCTGGTCGCACCCTACCACCAGACCATGGACAAGGTGACCGAGCGTTTCCTCGGCAAGCGCGCTATCGGCACCACCGGCCGCGGTATCGGCCCGACCTACATGGATAAGGTTGGCCGCCTCGGCATCCGTGTTCAGGACATCCTGGACGAGTCGATCCTGCGTCAGAAGGTTGAAGGCGCACTGCGCCAGAAGAACGAACTGCTGGTGAAGGTCTACAACCGCCGCCACGTTGAGGTTGACGAGATCGTCGAGTACTTCATGTCTTACGCTGAGCGTCTGAAGCCGATGATTGTGGACACCACCCAGCTGCTGAACAAGGCACTGGACGAGGGTAAGACCCTGCTGATGGAGGGCGGCCAGGCAACCTTCCTGGACGTTGACCACGGCACCTACCCGTTCGTGACCTCCTCCAACCCGACTTCCGGCGGTGCGTGCGTCGGTTCGGGTGTGGGCCCGACCCGCATCTCCCGCGTAATCGGTATTCAGAAGGCGTACACCACCCGCGTGGGTGCTGGCCCCTTCCCGACCGAGCTGTTCGATGAGATGGGCGAGTTCCTGCGCACCACCGGCGGCGAGTTCGGCGTGAACACCGGCCGCCCGCGTCGTTGCGGCTGGTACGACGCCGTGCTGGCGCGTCAGGCTGTGCGCATCAACGGCTTCACCGACCTGTTCATCACCAAGCTGGACGTTCTGACCGGCCTGGATAAGATCCCGGTCTGCGTGGCTTACGACGTTGACGGTGTGCGCCACGACGAGATGCCGATGACTCAGACTGAATTCCACCACGCTAAGCCGATTTTCGAGTACTACGACGGCTGGACCGAGAACATTTCGGATGCGAAGAGCCTGGACGAGCTGCCCGAAAACGCCCGCAAGTACGTGCTGAAGCTGGAAGAGATTTCTGGCTGCCGTATCTCCGCGATTGGTGTGGGCCCGGACCGTGACCAGACCATTGTGGTTCGCGACCTCATCAACGAAGACTAAGCGCAATAGCTCAACACGTGAAAGCCCCCGGAGGGTGCCTTACAGGTGCCTTCCGCGGGCTTTTCGTATGCCGGGTGCATGCGCGGTGCACATGACCGGGCGGGGCGCGTGCCGTATGCTGGAAAGAGCGCCTTGCACACGTGGCGCCAAAGCGTTCAGAGGAGTACAACGATGACCTACATTACCGGAGCCATCTACCCCAGCGGAGACCGCATCCGCGTAGGCACACCCGAAGAAGAAACCCTCAACGCCTACCAGCAGCCCAACACCGCCGTAGCCATCGGATACGCCAACACCGGCATCCACGAACTGCACAGGCTACAAGAAACCTTCAACCTGCACGAACTCGCCATCGAAGACGCCGGACGAGGCCACCAGCGCGCCAAACTAGAACGATACGGCGACTCCCTCTTCACCGTCATCCGCCCCGCCATCTACCTCGACAAAGAAGAAGAAGTGCGTCTGAGCGAACTGCACCTCTTCACCGGCCCCCGCTACACCCTCGCACTCGTCCGCGACGAACAACGCAGTGACCGCAACATCAACGACCAGTTCAACCTACTCTACGCCACCCCCGACGCATCCCCCGCCCGACTGCTGCACCGCATCCTCGACAGCACCGTCGACGGGTACGCACCCGTGCTCGACGGACTCGAAAACGACAACGACGAAATCGAAGACATCCTCTTCTCTCCCAGCGAGCGGCAAGAGGCCAACTCGCTCGCCCAGCGCATCTACGAACTGCTCAACCAGGTCATCGACTTCCAGCGTGCCTGCCGACCCCTCGAATCCATGATCGGCCGAATCATCGAAGGCATACGCACCGGCGCACTCGACCCCTCACCCTACCCGGGCGTATCCGAAGAAGAAAAGAACGAAGAAGCGGTCGAGCTCGCCCGGCAATTCCGCAACGTGCTTGACCACGTGGTGCACACAAAAGAACGCCTCGAGGACCTTCGCAGCTCCCTAGAAAACGCCCTGCGAGTGCACGACACCCTGCTCGGCCAGCAGCAGAACGACGACACCAAGAAAATCTCCGCCTACGCGGCGCTGCTCATGGTGCCCACCATCGTTGGCTCCGTGTACGGTATGAACTTTGAGGTCATGCCCGAACTCAAATGGGAGTTCGGCTACCCCGCCGCGCTGCTACTCATGGTGGGTTCCTGCCTGCTTCTCTACTGGTTCTTCAAGAAGAACAAATGGCTCTGATATGCGCGTATGCCGTATAAGGCATACACGATATACCTTATGCGGCGCGGTCGTACTGGGCACGCATTGCGCGGCGGCAATCACGACGCTCACGCTTGAACTTCTTACACACGGCCTCCGAATCGGCAAACATGTAGAAGTCCTCCGGCTCAGCCGACAGACCCAAAGTCGACAGCTCAACCAGCGACAGCATCGCGTAGAACATCTCGCGGCGCAGCTCAAAATTGCAGGCACCCGGAGCGGACTCCACCGCAAACACGCCGCCGGTGCACTCCAGCGCGCGCATCGCCCAGTGCTGAGTCCACAGGTCACCATTGACCGGGCTCACGCCCAGACGAGTCAACGCCAGGCCGGTGCCCTGCACACGCTCAAAGCGCAGGCACATCTCCAGGTCCTTCTCCAGGGGGAACACGAACAGCAGAGCGTTCTGCGCCGCCGCACGCAGCTCAGCCAGGTTCGCCTCGTAACCGGAAGCGCCCTGAGTCAGGTGACGCATCACGCGGCCCATAGTCGAGGACGCCGGCGCGGTGCGGAAGCACGAACCGTCAGCCACCAGCTGCTCCAGAACGCCGCGGAGCTCATCCACGTTGAAACGCTCCATACGAACGATGGTGCCCGCCTGCATCAGCAGGTTGAACTCTGCATCACGGCACAGCTGCTCATCGGCGGTGCAGGAAATCTCTGCGTTTGCGTACTGGCTCTCGTGAGTGGTGTTGTCCATGACCGTTCCTTCCGTAGATGCTGAATCTCAACCTAGCGGCAACACCGCAGGAGACGGCGTGCCCGGTCGGAAGGATCGTCCCTTCCAACACCTACACTCTATGAGCGACCCCTGACACGATAAGCAGTTTTTAATCTACCCCGGGGTAAAACTGGGAAAATTCTGAAAAATTCTGAAACCACCCGTGAAATACAGAAAACCGGGCGCCCCCACAGTGGGGAACACCCGGTCACTCATACGGAATAAGACGGCGCAACTAGCGCTGACGGTACAGCAACCACAGCATGTACACGCCACCCAACGCGCCCGTCACCAGACCCACCGGAATCTGGAACGGCGCCAACGCACGAGCCGACACAAAATCAGCCAGCACCAAAATCCCCGAACCCAACAGCGCCGAATGCCACATCGCCGTACCCGGAGTGTTCCACAGGCGGCGCGCGATCTGCGGGGCAACCAGCGCCAAGAAACCAATCGGACCCGCAACAGAAATCGCCACAGCCACCAGAAGCACGGCAGCCGCCACCAGCAGGTTCACGGTCTTCTTCACCGGCAGGCCCAAACCCGCCGCCAAGTCATCGCCGAGCTCCAGGGTGCGCAGTCGGCGCGTCAACAACAGAACCAGTGGAATAGCCACCAGCAGCAGTACCGCCTGAACCGACATCTGGTTCCACGACAGAGCATTCAGCGAACCGTGCTGCCAGGTCTTCGCCGCCTCCGCCTTCTCCAAATCACCGCGCGTAATCAGGTAATCATTCACGGAACTGAGCATCGCACTCACCGCAATACCAATCAGCACCATCTTCTGACCCATCGTCGCGCCACCGCGCGCACCCGCCAGAAGCATCACCACAGCCGCCGTCGCAAAACCGCCAATAATAGCGCCCAAGCCCATACCCACACCGGTAGAACTCAACGACCCAATCAGCACCACCGACAGGGCACCGGTCGCCGAACCCACCGTGAAACCGATAATATCCGGCGAACCCAAAGCATTACGCGAAACCGACTGAAAAATAGCGCCCGACAAGCCCAAAGCCGCACCCACCACCACGGCGGCAAGCATACGCGGCAGACGCTGATTCAACACCAGCTGACGCTCAATCTCCGTGCCCTCACCCTGAAAAATCAGGCGAAACACCTGATCAGGGCTCATCTGATAACTACCAAACACCAGGGAGGCGGCCGCCGCCGCCACAAGCACCGCCACCACCAGCAGGGTACGCGGAATAGGGGTGCGGTAACGCCCAGGGATACGCACAGACCCGGCAACAGCAGACCCGGCTACAGAACGAGACACAACGCTCACAATAAAACCTCTCAGAAACCGGGGCCTACAAACCAGATACGCCAGATGAGCTAGACGAACCAGTCGAACCAGACGAACCACCCACAACAGGGCGGTGAGCACGATGCGGACCGTGCTCCGACACGTTAGGCGGGCCCGCCTCGTCGTGCGCCTGCGCCTTCTCACCCATGCGGCCCTTCTTCGCACCGCGCGCACCCGTACTCAACCGCAGCACCAGAACCATCAGCACTGGGGCACCAATAAAGGCGGTCACAATACCCACCTCAAGCTCACTCGGCATCACCAGAACGCGACCCAGAATATCGGAGGCAAGTACCAACACCGGGCCGTACACCAGCGACAGCGGCAGCACGCGCGCAATGTCGGAACCCACCAGCAGACGCACCACATGCGGCACGACCAGGCCCACAAAACCAATCGGGCCCGCAATCGCAGTCGCCGCACCACACAGCGCCATGATCGCAATAATCGTCGCGCCACGCACCATTGTCACCGGTACACCCAGGCCAGCTGCCGCATCCTCGCCGAGTGCCAGGGCACGCAGAGGACCGATCAGCATGAAAGAGAGCACCAAACCCAATGCCACAAAGGGCAGCGCAGACAGCACCTGCTCAAAGGTGCGGTTCTCCAGCGAACCCACCACCCAGAAACGGTGCGAATCAAAAGCCTTCGAATTAAACATTGTGATAATGCCGGTAATCGTGCCCAGGCAGGCGTTCACCGCCACACCCGTCAGCACCAGACGCGCCGTCGAATCCAGGTTCGGTTTAGAATCCACCAGGCCCATGACGAACACCAGCGCCGCCGCCAGACCCGAACCCAGTAGAGCCAGCCACAGCTGAACGAACGGGGACGACACCCCAAAAACGCCCACACCGACCACCACGGAGGCGGCGGCACCCGAGTTCACACCCAGCAGACCCGGCTCAGCCAGCGGGTTACGGCTCAACGCCTGCATGAGCACACCCGACACCGCCAACGCGGCACCCACCAGCAACGCCGCGGCGGTACGCGGGGCACGCTTCGCCCAAATCAGCTTCGACTCGATGGTGTTCGCCTCCGGGTGGAGGAAACCGTCAATCGAGCGGTCCAGGGTGAACAGGCGCGAACCCACCGTAAACGACAGGGCGCAAAGCAGCACTAGCAGAACGCCGCCAATAATGAGCGCAACCGCCAGACGCGAGATAGACTTGCCACCCTGACCGCCAGAGGAGGCGCCAGATACGGCGTCCGAAGAAGCGGAGAGGGCACGAATTTTCGCCAGGGAGGCAGCGCTGACGGTGGGTCCGGAAGAGGGGGAGGTCTGTGGTGTCATAGGCTTTGGAGGTGGTGGGGGAGCGGTGTGCTCCCGTGCGGACGGAGGATGCTTAACGTATCAATAGATAAGTATTAAGTATCGCATATGCATATATGAGGTTATCCTAATAATATGGCAAATATGACGAACAAGATCACCCGCCGCTCCTTCGGCGCACTCGCACTCGGTTCCTTCAGTGCCCTCGCCCTGGCGGCTTGCGGCTCCTCCAACACTTCCGGCTCTTCCTCCTCCGCGTCTGCTTCTGCGACCGGTAAGAAGGTGGCACCCTCCGCCCTGCCCTCCGGCATGGGCACCACCACCGTTGACGGCGAATTCCCCCGCACCGTCAAGCACTTCCGCGGTGAAACCACCATCAAATCCGCACCCTCCAAGGTCGTGATTCTCTCCACCGGTCAGCTCGACGGCGTGCTCTCCCTGGGCGTCGTGCCGGTCGGCGCAGCAACCGCCGGTGACGCCGACCTGGTCCCCACCTACCTGAAGACTAAGTTCTCCGATAAGTCCGCAGAGCTCGACAAGATTGCTAAGGTCGGCAAGCGCACCGACCCCGACCTGGAAGCCATCGCAAACCTCAAACCCGACCTGATCCTCATCAACAACACCAACAAGAAGGATGAGGTGTACGAGTCCCTCGCCAAGATCGCCCCGACCGTGGTCACCGAGGGCACCGGCATCAACTGGAAGCAGGACTTCCTGCTGATTGCCGCTGCGCTGGGCACCACCGAGAAGGCTGAGAAGCTCATGGAGGAGTACAACACCAAGGCAAAGTCGGTCGGCCAGAAGGCCGGCACCGAGAAGACCTTCTCCTTCCTGTACGCTTCCGCTGACCGCACCCGCATCTTCGCGAAGTCCTCGTTCGTGGGCTCCATCTGCGTGGATGCATCCCTGGCACGCCCCGCGGCTGCGCAGGTTGAGAAGACCTCCGTGGACCTGAGCGCCGAGCAGCTCGACCAGGCTGACGCAGACTACCTGTTCTACGGCGTGCAGGGTGGCGACGAGTCCAAGCTGACCAAGGAAGCCCTGTGGAGCACCCTCAAGGCTGTCACCGAGAAGCACGCACACAGCGTGGATCCCGACATGTTCTTCCTGAACGCTGGCCCGGCTGCTGCGCTCGGTGTTCTGGAGACCATCGAGAAGGCGCTCTAAGCCTTTCTCGTCTCGTGTAGAGATTCGTTTTCGCTGGAAGCCCCGCATCTGTATCTTTCACGTCCTGCGCGTGAGGGTGAGGAGGCGGGGCTTTCTGCACGCTCTGCACCAGCGTTTCTGCCTGCCGGATGCACTCGTGACCGAAACCGGTGCGCGCCTGCCCGAAATAGGGTCTAATGGGGGTAGAAGGCGCCGCGGTACCGTTGCCTCGCGCCTTCACACCGAACCTTTCACACCGATTAATTCACCGACGAAACGAGCACATCATGCCGATGAATAACCCCTCCGAAGAGACCCTGGCGCAGGCACGCCGCGTCATCGACGCGCTCAACGAGCGTGGCGCGCGTAAGCAGGCGATTCGCCTGAAGGTCAGCAGCCCGGACGCGCCGCTGCCGCAGACCGCATCCAAGTTTGGCGGCCGCCCGTACCTGCCCGCGGGCGAGTCTGCACCGACTAATGAGAAGGGTGAGCCGCTGGGCATGATTGCGCAGATTAACTGCGCCGACCTGCCCGAAAACGACATCTACCCGGCGACCGGCATGCTGCAGTTCTGGATCGACCCGAACGACGAAGAGTGCATGTGGGGTTACGACTACGAGAACCCGCTCTCGCAGAAGAACCACCGCGTTATCTACTACGAGACGCTGGGCGAGCCGAACCCGGATGCGCCGTACCCGACCGTGAACTGGGATGACTACGGTTGGCCCTTCGGACGTGACGGTAAGGGCACCGCCGAGGAGGTTGTCGAGTACGCGCTCGCCTTCGAGACCTGGGAGCAGGGCTTCCTGGATGGCGGCTTCGAAATCTACGACCAGTTCGCTGACGCCTGGGACGAGATGTACCCGGACCAGAAGCTGCCCGAGGAACCGAACGCACGCGGTGACGCCTCCTACAACCTGCTGGAGCCCTTCGAATCGGAGGAGAGGGATTACTCGCATATCGGCGGCTACCCCTCGTTCGTGCAGGAGGACCCGCGCGATGAGTTCGAGGAGCTGCGCGGCCACACGGTGAACCTGCTGACCATTGAGTCGGAGTGGGGTGAGGACGCCGAGGAGGGCGTGTACGTGATGTGGGGTGACGCTGGTGCGGCGAACTGGCTCATTACCCCGGAGGCGCTTGCCGCCCGCGACTTCTCACAGGTCGTCTTTGAATGGGCCTGCGGCTAAACGTGGTTTTGGCTGAATAGTCGAAGGGGGAGGGAAATAGAGAATAACCGCTCTATTTCCCTCCCCTTTTTTGTGTACCTTTTATCGGGCACGTCTAAGCAGCGCGATACTTACGGTTCTTACTACGCGGCGGAGCCGTAGGAACAATCAGCTTCGCCTCCACAAGACGGCGCAGATCATTCGTAATGGAGGTACGTGAAGCACCCCGACCCCAATGCTCTTGGATATACGCCGTGGAAACAGCCTCGCCCTGTGCACGCAGGCCGCGCACAATACCAGCCTGGCGTTCGCTGAGGCCGTCAAGCGACGCATCGGCGCCTGCCGGTTCGACGGTGTCGGCTGAATGTTTGCCCGCGGCATGGGTTGCTTGCTGAGTCTTATCCTCATGCGCGGTCTTCTGTTCCGTAGAAGACGCATCCTGCGGGGGCTGTATCAGAGTGACCTGCACATAGAGTAGACGGTCAGCAAACTGGGGAGCGGGCAGACCCGCATCCTTCAGCGCGCGCAGAACCGTGGGAATACCGGAAGCCCTATTCTCTGCAATCAAACGCCCCGTACCCGGATCGGGCAGATCAGTCAGAATGCTTGCCAAGTAGCTGTTGCGGGTTGAAGAAACACCGGGCTGACCGAAATCTCGGATAGTCACAGCACCGTAGATACCGCCCGGGCTACGCACCACCAGGCGGTTGGTGTAGAGCTCAACCTGCACCTGCGAGCCGCGCGCACCCGGCGAGTAGTCGCGGTGCATGAGGGCGTTGACCAGGAGCTCGCGGATAGCCTCCAGCGGATACTCGTAGCGCTCAACCCGCCCGATACCGCTGCTGTTGAGGCCCTCCATCGTGGACGTTTTGCGCATATTGCGAACTAAAACGCCCATAGCTTCATCCAACATGGAGGGGATAGGGCCGGTACAGCTGTGATTGTCCAGGAAGCGTCGACCGTCCTCAGTAACCTCACCAAGCTCTTCACCGGGAAGAACAACAACGCTCATCATCAGCTGCGGGAAGAACGCCTGCGGGTATGAGCCCATGGCGAGAAGCGCTCCAAGAGTGGGTACTTCTCGGCCCTCAGAATCGATGCGTAGAATGCGTGCCTGCAGAAGAACCTCACGGTCAGAAAGCGCCGCAAAAACACGAGGCTGCTCCTCGCGCAGGCGAGCGACATAGGCACTCACAAGGGTGGGGGAGAGGTCTTTGAAGCTTGCCTCACTAATCAGCTCCTCGTCATAACGGGGCTGACTGCGGTTCTCTAGGAGACGGTCAATCTCGTACTTGGTGAGGCGAATATCGGCCTCGCCGACGCGCTGGTAGGAGCCGTTATACATGCCGTGTGCTTCGATGTAGTAGGGCTTCTGCGTCGGGTCGCCGGGGAGCACATCGATGCGCACGATACGGTGTTGCTCGTCTGCCGCCTCAATCTGAATATCTACCGGGGGTCGAGGCGTGATCTTGGAACGGATTGCCTCAACGGATGCGTCGTGGACTGCCTGTGCGTTGAAACCTTCAACTGGCTGTAGACCTTCTGCCGGGTCGGTGAGGCCAAGAAGAATGGTGCCACCGTCTCCATTGGCGAAGGCACTAACGGTTTCAAGAACGGACTTGGGGAACCCGCCAGCTGCAGCTTTGACTTCTACTCGCCCGTTTTCAGCCTGGCTACGGCGTAGGTTTTTGATGAGTTCGGCGGTGTTTGTTTCCATGCATGCTCCCGATGGCTACTTCTTGGTGAACGTCATAGCAACGTCATAACAACATCATAACAATTTCTGTCATGATGTTGTTATGATCCTGCGATGATGTTGTTATGATGCGATATTTTTGGTGTGCATTGAATTTTGAAAACCCCGGAATTACAGGATAAAACCGGGTATTTCTATCGGCACTGATTGGGCGCGCATCATAACAGTCGTCATAACAACTTCTGCTATGACGGTTGTTATGACGGCTGATATGATACCCCGTCATAATCCGCAATAAACGACATATAGGTACCCGCACTTGGTGCGCCCCGCCGCCGGTGGCACAGTATAAAGTCGAGCCACTATCGACTCCCCGCACACAGGCGGGCAGATACACAGGAGCAAACCAATGGCTGAACACACTTTCGGCTTCCGCACCCGCGCACTACACGCGGGCGGCACCCCCGACGCCGAGCACGGTGCCCGCGCGGTCCCTATCTACCAGACTTCCTCATTCGTCTTCAAAGACGCTGACGACGCCGCGAACCTCTTCTCCCTGCAGAAGTACGGCAACATCTACTCGCGCCTGTCCAACCCCACCGTCGCCGCGCTGGAGGAGCGCATCGCCTCCCTCGAAGGCGGCATCGGCGCGGTAGCGACCGCCTCCGGCATGGCTGCCGAGTTCATCACCTTCGCGGCTCTGTGCCAGCAGGGCGACCACATTGTTGCTTCTTCGCAGCTGTACGGCGGCACCGTCACCCAGCTGGACGTGTCCCTGCGCCGCTTCGGCATTGAAACCACCTTCGTGCCCGGCACCGACCCCGCCGACTACAAGGCGGCACTGACCGAGAACACCAAGGCAATCTACACCGAGATCGTGGCGAACCCCTCCGGTGAGGTTGCCGACCTGGAAGGCCTCGCAGAGGTCGCCCACGAGGCGGGCATCCCCCTGGTCGTGGACGCAACCCTGTCCACCCCCTACCTGATCCGCCCCATCGAGCACGGCGCGGACATCGTCATTCACTCGGTCACCAAGTTCCTGGGCGGTCACGGCACCACCCTCGGCGGTATCGTCGTCGAGTCCGGTCGTTTCAACTGGGGTAACGGCAACTTCCCGTCCATGACCGAGCCGGTTCCCTCCTACAATGGCGTGTCCTGGTGGGGTAACTTCGGTGAGTTCGGTTTCCTGACTAAGCTGCGTTCTGAGCAGCTGCGTGACTTCGGTCCGTCGCTGAGCCCGCAGTCCGCGTTCAACCTGCTGCAGGGTGTTGAGACCCTGCCGCAGCGTATGGATGCGCACCTGGCGAACGCTAAGCAGGTTGTAAATTGGCTGGTTGAGGATCAGCGTATCGCCTACGTGAACTACGCTGGCCTGCCCGACCACCCGCACCACGAGCGTGCGAAGAAGCTGCTGCCGCTGGGTGTCGGTTCCGTGTTCTCCTTCGGTGTGAAGGGCACCGAGAAGGCGTCCGGCCGCTTGGTCGGTGGCGAGTTCATCGGTGCCCTGCAGCTGGCAAGCCACCTGGCGAACATCGGTGACGCCCGCACCCTGGTGCTGCACCCGGGTTCGACCACGCACCAGCAGCTGACCGCTGAGCAGCTGGCCGCTGGCGGTGTTGGCGAGGACCTGATCCGCATTTCGGTGGGTCTGGAAGACGTTGAAGACATCATTTGGGACCTGGACCAGGCGCTGACCTACGCGACCGGTCTGAACCACGCCGGTGAGCGTGTGGGCGAGTCCAGCGCAGACAAGATTGTGGAGGCTGAGGAGGCGGTTGCCGCCGCTAAGGCCGCCGAGGACGCTGCCGCCGCTGAGGCTGCTGCTGGCGCATCCTGCTCCCTGCCTACTACCACTCAGGAGGAAAAGTAATGACTGAGAAGCGTACCTGGGTGGGTCCTTCCGCCCCTGAGCGTCTGAACATTCTGCGTAACACCCGCACGATCGCGATTGTGGGTATGAGCGATAAGATTTCGCGTGCTTCGTACTTCGTGGCGACGTACCTGCAGTCGGCTTCGCCGTACAAGCTGTACTTTGTGAACCCGATTCTGGCTGCGAAGGGCAAGCTTGTGCTGGGTCAGCCGGTGTACCCGTCGCTGCAGGACCTGCCGGAGGTCCCGGATCTGGTGGAGATTTTCCGCCGTAATGAGGACCTGCCGGGCGTGGTTCAGGAGGCTGTGGATCTGGGTGCGAAGACCGTGTGGATGCAGCTGGGCTCCTGGAATGAGGAGGCTGCCGCGATTGGTGAGGCTGCCGGCCTGAACGTGGTGATGGATAAGTGCGTGAAGATTGAGCACGCGCGTTTCCACGGTGGCCTGCACCTGGCTGGTTTCAACACGGGCGTGATTTCTTCGAAGCGTCAGGTGCTGTCGAAGTAAGCAGCCTGTGCTGTTGAGCCGCTGCGGCTTGTAATTACAAAAAATTAGGCGCTTGTGAGCGTTTGAACTTGTGAGTGTTTGAAAGAGGGGGGCGTACCCGGGGTGATTCCCGGGTGCGCCCCTCTTATGTGCCCGATGTGTCGGGGGAGGGAGGCTTCTCTGCAAGCGGTATCGCCCCTTGTGGGGGAGCGGTTCAGCTTGAAGGTAAACCTACCCTTACGCTTTCGCGCCGTAAGCCGGTATCCTAGATGGAAGCCCGGGGGCCGGTACTCAGCACACACGTGTACCGACCGCCGGGCCTTTTCACATCGAAAGCAGGTACCGCGCCGCGCCTCATTGAACGTCCCGCGGCGCGAGAATTATGACGAAATATATTGTCATGAATACGACATATAACGGCAAATTTCAGTCATAAAAAGTCACTCGGTCATATACCCGAATAAACTAGCCAGTATCCTCGGCGAAGCCTAAGCTGGCAGTGTATTTATCCCCCGCATTTTATGCCCAACCTTAGCCGAGGACAGCATGACCGGATTCACGACGAAGGCAATTCACACCACGGACCGCGACAACCCGTACGGCTCCATCCTGCCTCCGATCTACACGACCACCACCTACGCCCAGCCCTGTGACGGCACCGAAGGCCCCTACGACTACCAGCGCGGCGGCAACCCCACCCGCGCGGCCCTCGAAACCACGCTTGCAACCCTCGAAGGCGCCAAGCACGCCTTCGCCTACCCCTCCGGAATGGGCGCCACCGCAGCCGCCCTCGGAATCCTCAAGGAAGGTGAGACCCTGCTGCTGGGTATGCCCTCCTACGGCGGTACTTACCGCTTCGCGACCATCGAGTTGCCCGCCCGCGGTGTCAAGACCCGCTTCATCGGCGACTTCACGGCCCTCACCGACGAGGACTTCGCAGATAATGTGACCATGGTGTTCCTGGAGAGCCCCTCCAACCCGCTACTGCGCGTGAGCGACATCGCCGCCATCGCCGAAATCGCCCACCGCAACGGCGCAATCGTGGTCGTCGACAACACCTTCATGACCCCGCTGCTGCAGAAGCCCCTCGACCTGGGCGCGGACATCAGCGTGCAGTCCGCCACCAAGTACCTGGGCGGCCACGCCGACCTACTCGGAGGTGTCGCCGCAACCAACGATGACGCGCTCGCCGAGCGCCTCTGGCACCTGCAGATGATCACCGGCGCAATGCTTTCGCCCACCGACTCCTACCGCCTGCTGCAGGAGGTCAAGACCCTCAAGCTGCGCCTGACCCAGCAGCAGAAGAACACCATCGAGGTCATCAACTACCTGGAGGCGCACCCCGCCGTGAAGCGCGTGCTCTACGCGGGTTCGCACAGCGAGTACGAGGCGCAGGTGCACGCCCGCCAGGCGAACGGCCTGGGCGCGCTCATCTCCATGGAGCTGGTGGACGGCGCCGATCTGCCCGCCTTCCTCGAAGCCCTGAAGATTTTCAGCCACGCGGTGAGCCTGGGCGGCATCGAGTCGCTCGTGGTTCGCCCCGCGCTCATGGTGCAGGCCGCCTACACGCAGGCGCACCGCGACGAATACGGCGTGAGCGACAACCTCATCCGCCTGGCCATCGGCATCGAGGAGATTGAGGACATTATCGAGGATTTGGAGCGCGGCCTGACCGCAGCCCTGGCGCATCAGGCATAGTCCCTGAACATGAGGCACCGCACGACCGTATCGCGTGATTCGAGGTGCCCTAAATACGCGGTGTAATGTCACCCATAATAATTACTCAAAATACCCGGATTAATATATTTCTTTCACCGTAAAAGAATGTTTTAATGCGGGTATTTTGTGCGCCCCCAACGCATTTTTATATGACGTTGCGTGAACATATTAACCCCCGTGAAGTTTAGTTAGAACGGCATAAAAAATGCGGGTAGGGTAAATCCCGGATACACGACGAATACCAGCTACACCCGCGTTCGGGGTAGCCCGAACGGAAGAGAACCACCATGAGCCAGCAGAACCAGCTCGAACCGACCGGTTTCACGACCCGCACCATCCACGCCGTGCACGATGCCCGCTACGATGCGTCCGTGCCGCCGGTCTACCTGGCGAGCACCTTCGGTACCGCCGGCGAGGACACCACCTACATGTACCAGCGTGGCGCAAACCCCACCCGCGATAACCTGCAGGCGACCCTCGCCGCCCTCGAGGGTGCGGAGCACGCCTACGCGTACCCCTCCGGCATGGCGGCAACCGCGGCGGCTCTTGGCGTTCTGGAGGCGGGCGACACCCTGCTGCTGGGCATGCCGACCTACGGCGGCACCTACCGCTTCGCGACCACCGAGCTGACTAAACGCGCTGTGAAGACCCGCTTCATCAGCGACTTCACGACCCTGAGCGATGAGGACTTCACCCCGGACGTGAAGGTCGTCTTCCTTGAGACCCCCACGAACCCTACCTTGCAGGTCACCGACATTGCAGCCATTGCGGAGCTGGCGCACCGCCACGGGGTGTTGCTCATCGTAGATAACACCTTTATGACTCCGTACCTGCAGCGCCCCCTGGAGCTTGGCGCGGACATCACCGTGCAGTCGGCCACTAAGTTCCTTGCCGGTCATGCGGATCTACTCGCCGGCGTTGCGGCCACGAACGACCCCGACCTGGCCATTCTGCTGCACCGCGGTCAGCTCGTCAGCGGCGCGCTGTTGCCCCCGATTGACTCCTACCGCCTGCTGCAGGACGTGAAAACCCTGGCTCTGCGCCTGGAGCGCCAGCAGCAGAATGCCCGCGAGCTCATCGAGTTCCTCTCCGAGCGTCCCGAGGTCGAGAAGATTTTCTACGCCGGCAACTCCTCCGAGGAACAGGCGGAGGTGCAGTCCCGCCAGGCCCGCGGCATCGGCTCCGTCTTTTCGCTGCTGCTCAAGGACGGCGGCGACGCGCAGGCCTTTGCCCGCGCCCTGCCCATTTTCGTGAACGCCGTGAGCCTGGGCGGTATCGAATCGCTCGTGAGCCTGCCCGCGCACACCACGCACGGCGCCTACGCCCAGGAGCACCGCGACGAGTTCGGCGTGGATGACCGCCTCGTGCGCCTGGCAATCGGCATTGAGGATGTTCAGGACCTCATCGCGGCCCTGGAGATTGGCCTGAAGGCCGCCTTCGCCGGCTAGGTTCGTGCCGCCGGTCCATACCGCAGATTTCAACTTTTGCACCACACATCAACGTAGATTAAGGAACCAAGAATGACCGTTCTCAACACCTCCACCGTGCTGAACCGACGCTCCCTGCTGCTGGGCGCTGCCCTTGCCGGAACCACCGGCCTGCTCGCCGCCTGCTCCGGTGGAAACGGCTCCAGCGCAGGCTCCGCACAGAGCTCCTCCAACCTGCTGGAGTCCATCAAGTCCGCGGGCAAAATCCGCATCGGCGTGGAGGGTACCTACCGCCCCTACACCTACCACGACGCCTCCGGTAAGCTCGCCGGCTTCGAGTACGACATCGCCGAGACCCTCGCCAAGGACCTGGGCGTGACCGCCGAGTACATCGAAACCCCCTGGGACTCGCTTATCGCCGGCGTGGACGCGGGCCGCTACGACATCGTGCTCAACAACGTGGCACCCACCGAGGAGCGCAAGAAGAAGTACGACTTCTCCGTGCCCTACGCACACTCCCGTGCCCGCGTGGGTGTGAAGAAAGACTCGAGCCTGAAGAACGCCTCCGAGATTTCCGGCCACAGCGCCGCCCAGAGTGCCACCAGCAACTACCGCAAGCTCGTGGAAGAACGCGGCGCCACCATCATCGAGGTCACCGGCTTCGACGAGGCCATCGAGCAGGTGCTCACCGGCCGCGCCGAGCTGACCGCCAACGACTCCGTCTCGTTCGCCGAGTACTTCAAGGAGCACCCGGACGCCAACCTGCGCCTGCTGGAGGGTGAGGTCGGCCCCGGCACCAACGTCGCCGTTCTGCTGCCCAAGAACCAGACCGCACTGAAGGATGCGATTGACGCCTCCATCAAGAAGCACCTGGGCAACGGCGACTTCAAGGCCATCTTCGAGAAGCACGTGGGCGAGGACCTGAGCCCCGCCTCCTAAGCTTCTCGGAACAGCCTTCTTGGAGGCTCGGAAAAGCCTAGCTTTCCAGGACTTCCGACGCTGCGTCGTGGTTGATGTCTCAGCCGCTTTTCCCATATTGATGAGAGAATATGACGGAATATTATGTTGAATTCTCTCGGGTTGGGAATAGCTGTAGGATAGCCAGCGTTGCACCCGCAGAGAGAGGCACACCGCATGATGCCCCCGGGTTACCGCAGGGTGACAACCCGCAACTAGAAGAGCATCAACCACCACACGAAAGAAGAACAACATGTCCGCAATGATTAACCGCCGCACCGTCCTCGCAGGCACCGCCTTCACCGGCCTGGCTGCACTGCTCGCAGCGTGCGGTTCGTCCAGCAGCAGCACCGCACCCAGCACTAACAAGCTGGAGGCTATCAAGTCTGCTGGCAAGATTCGTGTGGGCCTGGAGGGTACCTACCGCCCCTTCTCCTTCCACGAGTCCAACGGCACCCTGGTCGGCTTCGAGAAGGAAATCGCCGACCTGATTGCCAAGGACCTGGGCGTGACCGCCGAGTTCGTCGAGACCCCCTGGGATTCGCTGATTGCCGGTGTGGACGCTGACCGCTACGACATTGTCATTAACAACGTCTCCGCAACCGATGAGCGTAAGCAGAAGTACGACTTCTCCGTACCCTACCTGTACTCCGAGCCGAAGGTTGCTGTGAAGAAGGATTCTTCCCTGCAGAACGTGAGCGAGATTTCCGGCCACTCCTCGGCGCAGTCTGAGACTTCGAACTTCCGCAAGATGGTGGAGGCGAAGGGCGCCTCGATCGTGGTTGTTTCCGGTTTCGATGAGGCTATCGAGCAGGTCCTCTCGGGCCGTGCAGAGATGACCGCGAACGACTCCGTGTCCTTCGCTGAGTACTTCAAGGAGCACCCGGACGCTAACCTGCGCCTGCTCTCCGGTGACCTGGGTACCGGCAGCAACTCCTCCATCCTGATGGCTAAGGGCCAGGACGCCCTGCGCAACGCTATCGACGAGTCGCTGAGGAAGCACCTGCAGAACGGTGACATCAAGGCGATTTACGAGAAGTACGTGGGCGAAGACCTCTCCCCGAAGAACTAATACTTTCTATAAGGAGCTGAGTTCCGTTCATGGAACGCTACCTGAATCTTTGGGCTGAGTCCCTGCCTCAGCTGCTGGGCTCGACCCTGGCAGTGACTATCCCGCTGTCGCTGATTTCGTTCGCGGTGGCGCTGCTGGTCGGCATTGTGTCTGCTGGCGCGCGTACGAGCCGTTTTGCGCCGGTGAACTGGCTGGCGTGGGTGTACATTTGGGTTTTCCGTGGCACCCCGCTGCTGGTTCAGCTGTTCATCGTCTTCTACGGCCTGCCAAAGGTCGGTATCGCACTGGACGTATGGAGTGCCGCGATCATCACGATGAGCCTGCACACCGGCGCGTACGTGGCGGAAACCTTCCGCTCCGCGGTGGCGGCTATTCCCCGTGGCCAGTTTGAGGCGGCGGCAACCCTGAACTTCACCCGCATGCAGACCCTGCGCCACGTGGTGATTCCGCAGGCGGTGCGCATCGCGCTGCCGAACCTGGGCAACAACTTTATTGACCTGATTAAGGGCACTTCGCTGGTGTCGGTTATTTCGATGGTTGACCTGTTCCAGACCGGTAAGCAGATCGCGTCGCGTACCTTCGAGCCGCTGGCAATGTACTCCGAAGTCGCCATTATTTACCTGGTGATTTTCACTCTGCTGACCGCCGCGCAGTCGGCGCTGGAGAAGTACAGCAACCGTTACGTGAGGAGCAACAATGCTTAGCGTTGATTCCCTGTCGAAGAGCTTCGGCGAGACGCAGGTGCTCAAGAACATCAGCCTGGACATCCCCGACGGTGAGACCACGGTGATTCTGGGCCCCTCCGGTAGCGGCAAGTCGACCCTGCTGCGCTGCCTGAACCTGCTGGAAACCCCGCAGTCCGGCACGCTCACCATTGATGACGCGCAGGTGGATTACAGTCAGAAGCTCACCGACGCGCAGGTGCGTGATATTCGCTCCCGCTCGGCGATGGTGTTCCAGCAGTTCAACCTGTTCCCGAACTACACGGCGCTGAAGAACGTGGCGCTCGCCCCGACCCTCAACGGCACCCTGGACGCCAAGCAGGCTGAGGAGCGCGCCCGCGAGCTGCTCGCCAAGGTGGGTCTAGCCGATAAGACCGGCTCCTACCCGGAGTCGCTCTCGGGCGGTCAGCAGCAGCGCGTGGCGATTGCCCGCGCCCTGGCGCTGGAACCCTCCTACCTGCTCTTTGATGAGCCGACGAGTGCGCTGGATCCCGAGCTGGAGGCGGAGGTTATTCGCGTGCTCATGCAGCTGGCGAAGGAGGGGCGCTCCCTGGTCATCGTGACGCACAATATGGCGTTCGCGAAGAAGGTTGCGGACCGTATCGTGTTCCTGGAGAACGGTACCCTGCGCTATAACGGCGAGCCGAATGGCTTCTTCGCCTCGGACGATGAGCGTATCCGCAAGTTCCTGACCGTGTACGACAGCACCGAGTACACGATTTAGCCGTACTGTACATAGTAAATATGGGCTGGTTTCTGCCCGTCAGATAAGCATCTGACTAGCGGAAACCAGCCCATATTCTATATTTAGCATATATTGGCTCTTACTCTGAAAGCCCCTTAGAGCGGCGGTACTCCTCCAGCTGCTCAGCGTTAATAACCTCAAGCTGCTCAGTGAGCGGCTCACCGGGCGACCAGCCCTCATTAGCGACGGTGCGGTCCTCCTGCTTACCAAAATTGAAGAGGCGCGGGCGAGGCACACGAAGCTCAGCCGGAGTGGTCGGCAGCTGCCAATTCTTCATATGGGAGAGCACACCCAGCACCAAACACAGCAGAATGGACAGACCCATCGCCAGGTTCGGGCGGTGGAATAGGCCGGTCACGAGGGCGGTCTCAGCGGCACCCACAAACGCCACAGTAGCGTACAGGGAGTTACCACCAAAGATTGCCGGAATACGGTTGACCATGATGTCACGGATAACGCCGCCACCGACCGCGGTGGTCACACCCAGTGCGATAGCGGGCAGCCAGTGCAGACCCAGGTTCAGGGACTTGATGGTGCCGGTTGCCGCCCACGCGCCCATACCGATGAAGTCAATGATGAGCATGGTTCGGGTCGCCCACCGGGCACTCAAATCGATGCTGTACGCCAGAATCGAGGAGCCGATAGCACCCACCCAGTAGCCGCCGTCGGTGAGCGCCACGGGCAGGCCCGAGTTTAGTAGCACGTCACGAATCATGCCGCCGCCCATACCGCAGGCGACCGCGAGTAGCAGGAAGCCCACGATATCGAATCGGAAGGCGCGCGCCACAGCACCGCCGAGCAGGCCGTTAGCGACAACGGCGGCAATGTCGACGATGCGGAATACCTGATCGGGGTCAAAGAACTCGTGCATGGGCGTTCTCCTGCGTACGTGATGCGTGTGCTGCGGGTGCCGGTAGGGGGAGGCGCGCGCAACGGGGGGGTCGGGTGACGACGTTATCACCGCATCCGGCTCTGTCTGCCTGTGCGCGTACCTGAATTGGCACCGATTTATTGTAGACCCGCCGCCGCTCCTGCTCCTAGTTGAAAAGTGCTCATGACGAGCTCTGAGATGGAATCAAGAAGCTTGTGGGCGCGCTAAAAGGTGGGCGTAGAATGAGTGAATCTCCCACCCCCAATGCTGTCAGGATTGTTTTTGCGCTTGGCGCCACATGGTGTGCCATTGCTGGCACGGCGCTGTCGGCGCTCATGGTGTGGTTGCCATCGCGTAGCCGGAACGCTCGCTAAGCTGGGACTAGACGAAATCTGCGTAAGGTGAAAGGAGCCGCTGTGGCGGTATCTCGCGGCGAAGTTTTCGGGGTCCTGCAGGGGATTGTACCCCGTCTGGAGGAGGCGCTTCCCGGCTGGTCGGTGCGCCCCAACATCACGGGTACCGGCGCGGTGGGGCTCTACCTGGACGGCCCCGCAATCTACCGGGACGGCGAGCCTCTGGCCGGCGTGAACGTCAAGGGTGAGCCGGTCATTCGGCACCTGTGCGGTACGATTCAGACCGCCGACCGCGGCCTGCCGCAGGAGCTCGGGCAGGTGCGCTACCAGTACATCCTGGGCGTGAGCGTGGCGGAGCACGAGAGCGAGTATCCCGAACTGGCCGACCTGGCGAGCGTGGGGGAGCCGAGCTGGGTTCCTGCGCTGAGGGCCCTGGAGGCGCTGGTGGAGTCCGATGGCCGCGAGGCGTTGTTCATCAGCCGCGGCGGGTACGTGCCGGGTCGCCGCGTCCTGGGTAAGCGCCGCGTGGCGCTACGCCGCGAGTTCTTCCCCGGTAAGCCCTGGCTGGGTTTGGGCACGATTGATTGGTGCGCGGGCGTGCGCTCGACCCCGGTGTACGCCGAGGATTTGGCGGCTCTGGTGGCCGCGGCGACGCGCCTGGCGAACGGCTGGGACGCCGCCCTGCGAGCGGACTCGTCGACCAGCTGAAACAAAAGCAGCTAAAACAAAGCGGCACATCCGACCCGTGATGGGGTGGATGCGCCGCTTCTGTGTGTGCTCTAACGCTGAGTGGGTTTAGCCCAGTGCCTCAGCCAGTTTGAACGAGTTGAGCCGTATCAAGCCGCATGCGATATTGCCTTATCGATAGCATGCAAGAGTGATGCATCCTGCGGCCTCTACGGGGGCGTAACCGTAGCGTTTGTAGAGCGCAATGGCGTGTTCACTAGCAGCGTCGGTAGTAATGAGTCGCTGTCGAATGTCTTCTCGGTCAAAGTCATCAATGGCACGCTTTAGAAGCGCAGAACCAATGCCCTGACGCTGGGCGTGCGGATGTACCAGAAGGTCCTGAATGTAGGCGATAGATTGACCGTCTCCGACGGCGCGTACTAGCCCGATGAGCCGTCCCGTTCCTTCAGGCGTTGTCTCTCGTGCGGTGTAGAGATAGCGTGAGCCTTCCAGCATCGGGATGAGGCGTTCGGGCGTTTTGGTATAGGCGCTCCACCCGACAGAGTCGTAGAGCTCGGTAAGTTCTTCCACGCTGGGAAGGGGGCTGGTGGAGTCCAAAATACAGTACCGCATACAGGCATTGTATAGCGCCAAATCGGGGGAGCTAGGAAGCTGCCGCCCAACACGTTGCAGGGCTTGATGTGCACATAAAAGCGGCGCATCCGACCCCGTGATGGGGTGGATGCGCCGCTTTTGTGTAAGCTCTAACGCTTAGTGGGTTTAGCCCAGTGCCTCAGCCAGCTGAATGCCCTGTGCCACGCCACCGAGGGTTGCAGCAATACGGATCAGGTCGTTGACCTGCTCCTTGGTTGCGCCCTCTTCACGCACGGTGTGCTCGTGAGCCTCAACGCAGTGGGAGCAGCCGTTGACTGCGGACACTGCCAGCGCGAACATTTCGAAGTCCATCTTCTCAATGCCGCCGTTCTTACCGATAATCTGCATGCGCAGGTTTGCACGCTGGTCATCGTATGCACCGTGCAGGAAGCCACGGGTGCGGTAGAAGATGTTGTTCATGCCCATGATGGTCGCAGCACCCAGAGCAGCCTCGTAAGCGGTGTCGCTCAGGTGCTCCTTAGCCTCTGCAGCAATCTCAACAACAACAGAGTCAACCTTGGTTGCTGCTGCGGTTGCGAGGATTGCGCCCCAGAGCTGCTGCTCGGTCAGGGAGGTGATGCGGGGCAGGGAGGACAGGTTGAGGTTCATGTCCTTCGCGTAGGAAGGCAGAGCCGAACGCAGGTTATCGATGCTCATGGATTACTTCATCTCCTTGAATGCGTCGATGGTCGCTGCACCCTTCTGCCAGTTGCATGCGCACAGCTCGTCGGACTGCAGTGCGTCCAGCTGGCGGAGCACCTCGTCGGTGTTACGGCCGACGGAATCAGCGGTAATGGAGACCGACTGGATGGTGTTGTGGGGGTCGATGATGAAGGTTGCACGGTCTGCAACGCCGTCCTTGTTCAGGACGCCCAGTGCGCTGACCAGCTCACGCTTGAGGTCGGATGCCATGACGATGGGCAGGTCCAGGAGCTCTTCGTGGGAGCGGCGCCATGCGTAGTGGGTGTACTCGTTGTCAACGGAAACACCGATTACCTGGGTGTCGCGCGCCTCGAACTCGTCAGCGAGCTTGCCGAATGCTGCAATCTCGGTGGGGCAAACGAAGGTGAAGTCCTTCGGCCAGAAGAAGACGACGCGCCAGGTGCCTTCGTCCAGACCCTCGGAGGAGACGGTGGTGAAGTAGTCTTCGGGCTTGGTTGCTTCGATGTCAGCCAGCTTACCGGGGACAACGCCGGTGAGCTCGTATGCGGGGAACTGGTCGCCGATGGTCAGAACTGCCATGGTGTTCTTCTTTCTATTTCGTGCCGCGCTGATTCGTTGCGCGGCGCTTGTTCTAAGTGGTGCCCAATGGGCGGGCTCGATGACTATTTTATTATGAATAATTCATAATAATCAAGTGATGACGGGTGAAAATGCGAGTATTAAGTCGTGATTTGCGTCACTGAATATTCTGGGATGTTCACAAAAGCTTTTCCGACGCACAAACCCGAGGGTTTAAGCTCGAACCATGACCCCCGAACACAGCGACTTTTCTGAGCACAGCGAACACGTAGAGCCCAACCAGCCCGAACTCATTACCGAACGCCTCACCCTGCGCCACCTGCGCGAGGCGGATATCCCCGACATCGTGGAATCCTGCCGCGACGAAGAAACCCTCCGCTACACCCGCATTCCCTTGAACTACACGCGCGCTGACGCCGAGGACTACCTGCTCACCACCATCCGACAGATTGCCGCCGGGCAGATTCAGCGTTGGGCGATTGACGCCTCCGGCGTGTTTGCCGGAACCATTGAATTGCGCTTGGCTGACGGTACCCCCGAAAGCCCCGGAACTCGCGCCGAACTGGGCTATTACGCAGCTCCGAAGGCGCGCGGAAAGGGCTATATGACCGAGGCGCTGCGAGCCGTCCTCGGCTACGCTTTCGACCCGCTTGGCTTGGGTCTTGAGAGTGTGCGCTGGACCGCCCTGGCGGGTAACGAGCCCTCGGAACGGGTGGCGGTTAAGGCGGGTTTCACCGGCATCTACGACGATATTGACCCGAGCTCCGGCCGCCCCGACGAGAACGGCCACCCGGTGCAGCATCGGGTGCGCCGCGCCGATATGACCCGCGCCCAGTTCGCGGCGCTCTGGTCTGACTAGCTCTGGGCTAGCTAAACCGCGCTACTTTAGTCCGCGCTACCTGATGCCGAAGCCGCGGAACGAGCCGGACGGCTCCTCCCACTCGACGAGCACCTCATCCACGCGGCCCGCGGTGTCGCCGCCGCGCAGAATATCTACCAGGCGAGCGCAGGAGACGGCGGTACCTTCCGCAACGACTTTCACGCGCCCGTCGTCGAGGTTTTCGGCGTAGCCGGTCAGCCCCATGGGCTTGGCGGTTCCGGCGCACCACCAGCGGAAGCCCACGCCCTGCACTTTGCCGCTGACGAAAGCGACGAGGCGGATTTCGGCGGGTTCTGCCGGGGTGCGGTCGGTGAAGAAATCAAAGAAACCCATGGGTCCTCCCGTGGTCGTCTCGTTGAGGGTGGTTTGATGGGGGTGAGCGCCGGTTGCGGCGCCCGGATTAGCTTTATAGCTTCAGTCTAGTGGGTTCAGAGTGCTTCGGGGTGGCATCAGGGCGCCTGTTGCCTGGTTGCCTCGCGCACGCGTCGTGAACAGCTGAATTAGGGTAGAGCAACCGGAGCCGTGCCCACAAGGGGAGTAAGATGGGGTGATATTTATTAGCGGCAACGCTGAACACGCAGACTGTACCCGCAACGCTCATCCACTGGAGGATCATGAGTTCCCGCCCCAAGAAAGCGCCTCTCGTCGGTAACCCGGCGAAGGCACCGTACAAGCCCTGGCCTGCTCTCTGGTCCCTGGTTGTTGGCTTCTTCATGATTCTGGTGGACGGCAATATTGTCACCATCGCCCTGCCACACATGCTGCAGGATTTGGATGCGTCGCTGTCGGCGGGCATGTGGGTGACGAGCGCCTACCTGCTGGCGTATGCGGTGCCGCTGCTCATTACCGGCCGTATGGGTGACCGCTTCGGTCAGAAGAACCTATACATGATCGGTATGGCTATTTTTACGCTTGCTTCCTTGTGGTGTGGTCTGGCACCGAACGTTGAATCGCTGATTACTGCCCGCGTGGTGCAGGGCCTGGGTGCGTCGCTGATGACCCCGCAGACCATGTCTCTGATTACGCTGATGTTCCCGCCGAATGCGCGCGGTGTTGCGATGAGTATTTGGGGTGCGACGGCGGGTGTCGCCTCGCTGGTTGGCCCGATTCTGGGCGGCGTGCTCGTGGATGCCCTGAATTGGAGCTGGATTTTCTTCGTGAACATTCCGGTGGGTTTGGTCGGTCTGTTCTTGGCGTGGCGTAACGTGCCGGTGTTTGAGCAGAAGAAGCACAGCTTCGACTGGCTGGGCGTGGTCCTGTCGGCGGTCGGCCTGTTCCTGCTGGTCTTCGGCATTCAGGAAGGCTCCACCTACGACTGGGGCACCATCACTGACTCGTTCATGGGCACCGGTGTTCCGGTGAGCGTGTGGGGCCTGATTATTGCCGGCATTCTGGTGCTGGGCCTGTTCATCGGGTGGCAAGCGATTAACCCGCGTGAGCCGCTGGTTCCGCTGAGCCTTTTCAGTGACCGTAACTTCTCCGTGTCGAATGTGGCTATTTCCGCTATGGGTGTGGTTGCTATCAGTATGGCGTTCCCGCTGACCCTGTACCTGCAGCAGGTGGAGGGCCTGGACCCGACCCAGGCTGCGCTGATGACCGCCCCAATGGCGTTGTTCTCGGGCGCGTTGGCGCCGGTGGTGGGTGCGCGTCTGAACCGTAACGACCCGAAGTGGATTGCGGTAATTGGCTTTACGCTGCTGGTTGTTGGTTTTGCCCTGCTCCGCCCGACGATGGTTGCGGAAGGCAACCTGTGGCTGATGGTTGGCCCGATGATTATTCTGGGCGCGGCGAACGCCTGCATTTGGGGTCCGCTGTCGGTGTCTGCGACCCGTAACCTGCCGCCGCAGCGTGCCGGTGCCGGTTCGGGCGTGTATAACGAGACTCGTCAGATGGCGTCGGTGCTCGGTTCGGCTGCGATTACGACGATTATGGCTTCTGCGATTACCTCGCACCTGTCCGCATTGGGCCCGGCTGCCGCAGCGGGCGGTAGCTCTCACGGCGGTGCTGCTGGAGGCGTGCTTCCGCAGGTCCTGCGTGAACCCTACGCGGCGGCAATGGCTGATTCCATGATGCTACCCCTGGTTGCCGCGGCGGTGGGCGCGGTCGTGTGCCTGTTCTACGCCTCCAAGAAGACCTCCGAGGCAAAAGCCGCCGCACAGAACGCTGAGGCAGAGCCTGAGTCAGAAAACACTAAATAGAAGGCTTATCAGAGCGCTTTTACGGCATAAGCGGTGCATAACCTGAGATATGGTGCTATACCGGAGAAAATCTATATGCACTCTGTGTATGATGAAGCGGGTTATTGTTGCCCTGAGGTGTTGAAACCTCGTGAGAGCGCAATAACCCGCTGTAGAAGGACATCTTCGTGGAGATGGATTACATGCCCGGTCTGCTCGCTAGCGAGGATGAGCTGGACCGTATCACCGAATCCTTCGCCCAGCTTCCCCTCCGCAACCCGAACGGCACCACCGGCATCAACATCCACCTGGAGAAAGAGAGATGGCTAAAATCCCCACCTTGAGTTTGGTATTTTTGCCATTGTCTTCCTTGATTTGTTCAAGATCTTGAGCCAAAATCCTCACTTCCTCTTTCTAAAATCTAGTTTTTAAAAAAATAGGCTATCTACCAGAAGTAGATAGCCTATTTTTTATGAGATGCTTGGGTGCTTACGCTTTCAATTTGTCAAACTTTGCTTTGACATTCGCCTTGAATTCTTCAAGCTTAGCCTTGCGTTCGGCTTTACGTTCAGCCTTCATCTGTGCACGCGCCTGGTTGTAGAGGTCTTCTTGGACTTGCAGAGCTGCTTCGATTTCGGCTACGACGGTTGCTACATCCCAACGCACGATTTGGGTGTCGTACTTGGTGAAGTAAGCATCGATGACTGCTTCGTTGTCTTCTTGCACCAAGGCAACAACGGCTGTTTCACCGTTAGTCAATTTTTGAGAAACAACGTCAATCAGGCCAGCTTCTGCCGTATCAACGGTAGCACCAGCAACCAAACCATTGAGGCTACCAATACCATAACCAAACAAGACGCCGATAGGACCACCCAAAAGCCCGATAACTGCACCGAGCAAGCCACCTTTTAGGGTTGCATTCGTCGTTGAATCTTCAAAATCATAGCGTTCTTTTTCAACGATATGACCGTTTTCATTTTTGACCAGGGCGATTTGAGCAACCTTGGTCGTCTGAGTTTGGCGGAAAGCCTTCAAATCTGCAAAGGACTGATAAGCTTCGCTTTCGGTGTTAAAGACTGAAATTACTAGGTTTTCCATAGTTGGTACCTCGTTCCTAAAGACTATATATACATTGTAATACAGTTCTCTTTTTTTGGGAACTACTTTTTGCGACAATTTACCTCGGCGGCAGCCGATAGGCTGAGCCCGAAAGCAAAGGGGCCCGGCATCCAATATGGATGCCGGGCCCCTGGTGTTTTAAATTCGCTGTCTTAGCGGCTCATGCCCCTTAGCGGGTAATGGTCGCCGAAGCAGTCAGACCAGAAATGTCCTGGTAAGCTACGCCTCGGCGGGCTCGTCCGGGGTTTTGTCGGCGAAGAGATCGAAGAATCCCACGGGAACCTCTTGCAGTTGCTCTAAAAATACATGGTACTTTAGGATACTGAGCGATGCGGCACCAACCTTGCGTGAGAGAAAAACACGCCCCAAACCCGTGAAGAGGCTCGGGACGCGTCCGCACTCAGCCGGGGCGGGTGCATCCGGCAAACCCTAGCGCAGCTTATTGCTGTTAGGCGCCGATGCGAGAGCCTGAGCTATCGGGGTGGGCCCGCCAATAAACGGGAGCGCCTTCCCAACCGTGGACGGGTCCTCAAGAACCGCCGCCAGCACCTGGGCAACGGTGGCCCGCGGAGTATTAGATTCGGCGCCGGGCGTGTGGGCGGGCTCAATCCCCAGAGTAATGCCGCCTGCCTCCTCAAGGGTGAGCGTCCCCGGCCCCAGAATCGTGTAATCCAGCCCCGAGCCGCGCAGGTGCTCATCGGCGATCGTCTTCGACTCGGCGTAGGCGTAAAAACTGTCATCAGGGTCGATGCCGTGCCCGGAACCCGCGCCCAGGTACGATACCATCACGTACCGTTTAATACCGGCCAGCCGCGCCGCATCCATCGACCGGATCGCAGCGTCACGGTCAATCGCATAGGTGCGTTCGGGGCCACCTACACCGCCCGCACCCGCGGACCACACCAGCACTTCTGTATGTAAATCCTTGAAGAGCTTCGCCATCTCCTCGGTGCTCAACGCGGTAATGTCAGCGACCACAGGGTTCGCCCCGCGCGTGACAATATCCTCTGACTGCTCCGGCCTGCGAATAAGCGCATTGACCGCATGCCCGCGCTCCACCAGCAGCGGCTCGGCCAGAAGAGCAACCTTGCCGTGCCCGCCAATGATCGTAACGTTAGCCATCGTATCCTCCTGTATGTTGAAAAATACTTGTATATCCAGAATAGGCTTGCTGTGCCGCAACGTCTATGGTTTTTCTTATGCTTCCCGAGAACGACAGATACCCGCATTCCCTGTGCTGATGCGCTCAAACAGCACCGCATGATGAGAATTCTCGTGCGGGGCTCAAGACGGCGTTATGATGAAGTGCTAGGTTTTTATTGCCCGGCGGCACCGATGACGTGAACGACAAGCCGAACTACCTGAGCGTCATGAACTATTGCTACCAGCTGAGGGTCTGGTTCCCGCGAAGGACTAGCCTCTAGCAGCTACCGGCGGTGCCCGATAGTCCAAGCCTTAAACACGGCGAGGGGCCCGGCATCCAGTATGGATGCCGGGCCCCTCTCTGCTTGCTGTGGCGTTAGCGGCTGATGGTTGCCGAAGCGCGCAAACCAGCCAGGTCCTGGAAGGTGTACTCGCCACCCTCGGTCAGCTGCATTGCGACGTTACCGCTGGTGATCTGAGCGGTGGTGGTCAGGGTGTAGCTGGAGGTCACCTCGGTGAAGTACACCGGAACCAGCGAAGCCAGCACCTGTGCGTAGCTCACGCCGTCCTTCGCGGTGGCTTCCAGGTAGTCGGAGGTGCGGATGTCCAGTACGCCGGTCCAGACGTTGTCCTCGATGGTCGGCTCGTAGAACTTCGCAGTGTATGCGATGCCGTTGAACGCCGCCACGGCGGGGTTGTTGGTCTTTGCGCCGCCCGCACTCTTGGCGAGTGCCGGGATCTCAACGTCGTTCTCGGTGTCCCACAGCAGCGGGTCGGTGACGTCCGCGGCGGTGGGGAAAGTGAACTCGAAGGTCACCTGCAGGTGCGCCTGAGGGTACAGCCAGGAGCTACCCTGGAACTCGCCCTTGGAGTTGATGGGCGCGGAAATCCACAGGCCCGCGCCACCGTACAGGCCGGCGCCGACGCTACCTCCGGGGGTGAAGGTGCCGCCGCCGCGGCTCTGCGGGGTGGTGGAGGTTGCGGTGATGTTGGGAACCTGCACGGTGTAGGAGTCCAGACCGTAGCGGGTATCAAAGTCGTTGGAGGGGTTCGAGTTGAACGCCTGGGTGAAGACACCGAACTTCAGGGTCGGGGTTTCCTGCGCGTCGGTGGATGCCGCGTAGGCGGGTACCGCTGCGGCGGTTGCGATAACGGGGGCGCTCCAGACGGCACCCTTGACGAGGGAGCGGCGGTTCAGGTTGCGCGCGGTATTAGGGGAAGAAGTCATGGGATCTCTCTTGTCATTAAGAATGTGGTGATGCGTGTGATTTGAATTACTGATACTCTAATGTAATTCAGCTCATCTTCAAAATTATCTCAACTATTACCTCAATGTATGAACATTACGGCACCCAGCTCACCTAGCGCGTGAAACGGGAGCATCATGGAAACCGTGGAGAACGTCCTCCCGGCAAGCTCCACCGAAACACCACCGGTCACCACACACTAAGGAACACAACATGGCATTTCTGAAGAGCGCACGCGTCACGCTTGCCTCCCTCGCAGTGCTCTGCCTGGGCACCATCGCAGCCCCCGCGGCAAACGCCTACAGCCCCGACATCGACGGCGATGGCATCCCCAACACCTGGGAACTGAAGGGCTACGACGCCGACGGCGACGGCAAGATCGACGTCGACTTCCCCGCACTGGGCGCCGACCCCAACCACAAGGACATCTTCGTCGAGATGGACTACATGGCGGGCCTGCTGCCCAGCGAAGACGAACTGGACCGCATCACCAAGATCTACGCCGACCTGCCCCTGCGCAACCCCGACGGCACCACCGGTGTGAACATTCACCTGGACGCAGGTAGCGCTCGCAGCGCCAAGTACAACCTCGGCGGCGGCAACGAAATCAGCTACCAGGCACTGGACAGCGAATTCAAGGCGCTCCACCGCATCAAGGCAACCGAAGGTAAGTTCAACCCCGCCCGCGAAGGCACCTTCCACTACATGATCTGGGGCGACTACTACGACAACAGCTACTCCTCCGGTATCGCTAACTTCGGCGGTCGTAACTTTATGGTCACCGTCGGCCCGCACTTCTGGGGCACGGCAAGCAGCGACATCCGCGTGGCAGTGTTCGTGCACGAGCTCGGCCACAACCTCGCACTGAGCCACGGCGGCTGGGACGAAATCAACTACAAGCCCAACTACTACAGCGTCATGAACTACCAGTACACCCTCACCGGCGTGCCCATGGCTGACGGTAGCCGCTACTTCGGCTACTCCACCGCCGAATACCGCATGCTCAACGAGGCGAAGCTGTACGAGGCGCGCGGCTTCGGTCCCCGCGCGGCTGGCTTCCTGTACAAGGGCAAGCCCGCCAACCAGCCGATTGACTTCAACGGCAACGGCAAGATCGACACCGAGCCGGTGTCCGTGGACCTCAACGGTGACGGCATGATCACGAACCTGGGCGCGGCAAACGATGTGAAGATGATCCGCTTCCAGGCGACCGAGCACCCCGAGAAGAACAAGGGCCCCGAGCACATTGAACCGAGCGGCATTACCGCCGAACACGCTCGTTCGCTGGGCCTGATTAAGTAGGCTGACTGGACGGCACACCGCCGATAAATACCCTTGTCTGCTCAATGAAACAGTAAGGTGCGGATACCGAATCATCATTCGGTATCCGCACCTTTACTCTATGCAGCTTTCAGCTCAGCACAGTGCTCAGCTCAGCAACAGAGCCTAGACAGCCTCGACCACGCGGCCGGTATCCACCAGCACCTGCGCGATGTGGCTCAGAGCCTCCTCATTCTGCAGCGAAGAAACATCGCCCAAAGAACGGCCCTGGTACAGCTCACCGAGCAGACGGCGAGTAATCTTACCCGAACGAGTCTTCGGGATATCGGCAACCGCCACAACATCCTTCGGCTTAGCAATCGGGCCAATGTGCTCACGCACGTGCGCGGTCAGCGCCGCCTTCAGCTCATCCTCAGTCAGGTCCTTGCCCTCATCGGTGAGCGTCACGTAGGCGACCGCCTGGTGACCGGTCAGGTCATCCTCCACGGGGCAGACACCAGCCTCAACCACAGCCGGGTGAGTCACCAGAGCCGACTCAATCTCAATCGTGGACAGGCGGTGACCCGAAATGTTAATCACGTCATCAATACGGCCGAGGATGTACACGTTACCCTCTTCGTCTTCCTTCGCGCCGTCGCCAGCGAGGAACCAACCGCGCTCGCCGTAGTGACGCCAATAGGAATCCAGGTAACGCTGCGGGTTCTGCCACACGGTACGAGCCATCGACGGGCCAATCTTGTCGACCACGATGAAGCCCTGCTTACCGGGTTCGACCGGGTCGCCGTGCTCGTCCACCACGCGGGTGGACACGCCGGGAACGGCGCGGGTAGCGCAACCGGGCAGGGGAGTGCAGTGCGGGGTGCCCTCCGGGTAGGTGCCCTCGGGCGCGAATGCGGGGTCGTGCGGGCGCGGGGAGCACACGGTCGAACCGGTTTCAGACTGCCACCAGGTGTCGATGAACGCCGCGGTGCCGCCGCCCACGTGCTGACGCAGCCAACGCCACGCCTCCGGGTTGATGGATTCGCCCACCGAACCGAGCAGACGCACGGTCGAGAAGTCGTACTTGCCGGGCTCCGGGCCGTTCGGGAACGCACCCATGAGCGAACGAATCAGGGTCGGCGCGGTGTAGTAGTTGGTCACGCCGTAGCGTTCGATGACCTCAAAGTGGCGGCCGTAGTGCGGGGTGTTCGGGGTACCCTCGTAAATCACCTCGGAGACACCGTTAACCAGCGGACCGTAAATTTCGTAGGTGTGAGCGGTCACCCAGGCGAGGTCGGCGGTGCACCAGTGAACGGTGGACTCCACCTTCTGCGGGTCGTTGACCGCGGACAGCTCGTCGGGGCGCAGCACGCCGTTCTCGTCCACGTAATCCGGCAGCAGATTGTACAGCAGCGCGTGAGTGTACGCGGTCTGCACCAGGTAACCTGCCATGGTGTGCACCAGGCCCTTGGGCTTACCGGTCGTGCCGGAGGTGTAAATAATGAACAGCGGATCCTCGGCGTCGTGCAGTTCGTAGGCGTGGGTGTCCGGCTGATCGTCGACCAGGTTGTGGTACCAGACGTCGCGGCCCTCAGTCCACGGCACAGCCGCGTGCGCAACCGGGTCGGAGGCGCTGGTGCGGTCCACCACGATCACGTGCTCAATGTTGTTCTCACCGGAGCATGCCTCATCGGCGTTCACCTTCACGGGAACAACCTTGCCGCGGCGGTTCTGGCCGTCGGTGGTGATGAGGACCTTCGCGCCGGTGTCTTCCACACGGAACTTCAGCGCCTCAGCGGAGAAGCCACCGAAGACGAGGGAGTGAATTGCGCCAATACGCGCGCAGGCGAGGGTGAAAATAATGGTTTCGGGGATGACGGGCAGGTAGATGACCACGCGGTCACCCTTGCGCACGCCCAGGGACAGCAGACCGTTCGCTGCCTTCGCGATGCGGCGCTGCAGCTCGGCGTAGGTGATAGCCTCACGGTCGCCGGGTTCACCCTCAAAGTAGAGAGCGACCTTATCGCCGCGGCCCGCCTCCACATGGCGGTCTACGCAGTTGTAGGCGACGTTGAGTTTACCGCCCTCGAACCACTTAATTTCGGGGATGCTGAACTGTTCGATGCCGTCCTCATCGAAGCCGAGGGACTTCGGCTTCTCGAAGCGGTGCGCGGTGTGCCAGGGCTCAGCCCAGGTGAGGCGCTGCGCCTGCTTCTCCCAGAACGCGACGCGTGCCTCGTCAGATTCGTGGGCGGGGTTCGGGGTGGGGTTCAGCGGGTCGGTGAACGAGTAGGGGGTGGGCAGTCCCATTATTCTCCCATCGGTTGCTGGCATTAGCACCCTTGCTCGCCGTGCCGCTGTCTGTGTGACCGTGGGGTCTGTGTGTGCGTTGGCGAGGGGGTTGCTGCGACGTCATTGAGCCAGGTCTCTCGGTCGCTCTGGATGGTTTGCCTTCTTAGTAAAGCGCGCTCCGGGCTCGGACGCAAAGGGGACCGTCATATTCGGCATGCTGCGTATCGGTTCGTAATATTCCGACATATTTAAAGACCCCGCCCCGCGCTCACTGCTGTGGGGCGCGGGGCGGGATTCATCATCATCATTCAGTAGGCGACAGGTTTCCCCGCCGACTTCTTTCTCCGACGCGTAGTGATGATTAGCTCACCTTCCGGGAGCAACCACGCGGCGGACATCTCTCCTAAAACTCAGCGCGTGCTGAGCGTTGTGTCTAGTTGCTGGGGTACTTCGCTTTCACCCAGCGTTCGAATACGCCCACCAGCGCGTCGGTAATCTTACCGAGCACCGCCAGCGCCACAATAGCCAGCAGCAGGCGGTCGGTACGGCCGTTGTTCTGCGAGTCGGTCAGCAGGTAACCCAGACCCATGGACGCACCCAGTAGCTCAGCGGCGACCAGGAACAGCCACGCCTGAGCCAGCGCCAGACGCAGACCTGAAACCACCGACGGCAGAACCGCAGGAAGCTGAACCGTGGTGAACAGGCGCAGACCCTTCAGACCGAAGGCGCGTGCCGCCTCCACGAGCTTCGGGTCGACGTGCGCCAGAGCCGCAGAAACCGTGGTGTACACCGGGAAGAACGCACCAATAGCAACCAGGGTCACCTTGGAATTCTCACCAATACCGATCCACAGCAGAAGCAGCGGAACCCACGCCAGGGACGGCACCGCGCGCAGTGCACCAATGGTCGGCGCGGCAATCAGACGCACCGGCGCAGACAAACCAATCAGCGCACCCAGCACCAGGCCGAGCACGGCACCAATACCGAAACCAATCAGCACACGCTGAGTAGAAATCGCCACGTGGCGGCCCAACTCACCGCGCTGCGCCAGCTCAACACCGGCGCTGACCACACGGTCGGGGGAGGGTAGCTGAACCTGGGTGAACACGCCGTTCGTGCTCAGGATGTACCAGAGGGCAATCAGCGCCAGGGGAAGAATCAGGCCCAGGTACTGCTTACCGGCGAACGGGTTCGACGGCAGCTTTACGGAAGAGGCACGCTTCTCGGCACGCTCAGCGCGAGCGCCGGAGGCGGCGGTAACCGTTGGGGCGGTCATTACTTCTCAACCACCTTTGCGATCTTCTCGACGGCTGCGCTGTTAGCCTTCTTCGCGAACTGGTCGTCCACAATGCTGTTCAGTGCCTTGTCCACGTCGGACTGGGAGGGAACGTCACCGGACTCGACCAGAATCGGGCCGACACCCTTCAGAACCTCAACCTGCTTAGCGCCCGGAACCGGGTCAATATCCAGGTGGGTGCGCTCCATGACGACCTGGGCGGTCTCGTGCTTAATGCCGGACTCCTCCTCGACGATCTTCACTGCCTCTTCGGGGTTCTTCTTAGCCCAGGCGCGAGCGTACTCGTACACGTCCACGACGGTCTGTGCGGCGGTCGGGTTGGACTGAATGAACTTCTCGGTTGCGTTCAGGAAGCCGTAGGTGTTGAAGTTCAGGTTACGGTAGAAGAGCACGTCGCCGCTTTCCACCTCGGCGGCAGCCATGATCGGGTCCAGGCCGCTCCACGCGTTGACCTGACCGTTATCCAGGGCGGTGCGGCCATCAGCGTGCTGCAGGTTCTGAATGGTCAGATCCGACGCAGAAATACCCTCCTGCTTGAGCGCCTGCAGCAGCAGGAAGTACGGGTCGGTACCCTTGGTCACGGCAACGGTCTTACCCTTCAGGTCCGCAACCTTGGTGATGCCCGAATCCTTGCGGGTCACCAGAGCCGACCACTCCGGCTGCGAGTACAGGCTAATGACCTTGATGGGGGAGCCATTAGCGCGTGCCAGCAGCGCCGCCGAACCGGCGGTCGAGCCAACATCAATATTGCCGCTACGCAGCGCCTCATTCGCCTTGTTCGAACCAGCCGACTTGACCCACTCAACCTTCTTACCCTCCGCGGCGAGGGCGGTCTCAAGCCAACCCTTCTTGCGGATAATCAGGGACAGCGGGTTGTAGGTCGCGTAGTCAATGGTCACGGTGTTCTGATTGCCACCACCGGCAGCACCGGAGGCGTTAGCGGAACCGGAACCTTCACCGGCGCAGGCGCTGAGCAGAGTAGCAAAAGTGGCGGCTGCGGCAAGGGACTTGAGGGCGGTACGACGAGACGGGGAATAAGTCATGATGAAATCTTTTCGCTTCTGAAGATGATGATGTGATGTGTAGAAAATGCGTTTCGTGACGGCTTTAGGCGTTATCTTCCACGCCGAGCTCAGCCAACAGTTCGCTACGCAGCGCCGTGATCTCTGCATCGGCGCGGTCACGCGGGTGAGAGCGGTCAACGGTCACAATGCGCTGGATGGTGGCGGGCGCCTCCGGGGTGTCCTTACCGAGGACAATAACCCGGTCAGAGAGGTACAGCGCCTCTTCCACATCGTGGGTGACCAGCAGAATCGTGGTCGGGTCTTGACGGTGCACGTCCAACAGCAAATCCTGCATGTTGATGCGGGTCAGCGCGTCCAGAGCACCGAAGGGCTCGTCGAGCAGCAGCACGCCGGGGTTGCGTGCGAGCGCTCGCGCCAGGGACACGCGCTGAGCCATACCGCCTGAAATTTCCTTGGGACGGTGGGTTGCGTATTCGCCCAGGCCGACCAGGTCGAGCAGGCGCGCTACGGATGCTGCGCCTTCAGATTTTTTGGTGCCCTGCGGCAGTCCGAGCGCCACGTTGTCGGCGACGGTGCGCCAGGGGAGCAGGCGCGGTTCCTGAAAGCCGATAGCTACGCGGGGGTCGAGGCCGGTCACTGCCTTCTCGCCGATACGCACGGTACCTGCGGTGATGCGGTTCAGTCCTGCTGCTGCACGCAGGAGGGTGGATTTACCGCATCCGGAGGAGCCGATGACGGAGATAATCTCGCCGGGGGCTGCGGTGAAGGAGACTCCGCGAAGAACTTCGTGGATTCCGCCGGGCACGGGGAAAGATTGCCCGACGTCTTCAAAGCTCAGGGGGACTGCGGCGGTGGATACGGCGTGTCGGCCGGTGTTTTCACTGGTGGGTACGTCAGTTACTGCGCTGTTGAGTGTCATGTCACTTCCATCGGTCCTGGCGTTAGCACCGGGAGGCGGAAGAATCCGTGCCGGTTGCTGCGACGTCGTGGAGCCAGGTCTCTCAGTCGCTCTGGATGGTTTGCTCCTTCAACCCTATGGGCTGTGCCACGCCTCAATCAACCCAGTGGGCGCGTGTGAATTTCTATGACTCTTTATTTCGCATTTGTCACGAAATATTTCGGTTCTACGTCACAAAAAGATTTTTTCGTCACAAACGTGACCTCCCTCCCGCGCGCCCCGTACACTCAAACAACGAGATCATGAGTCCCGGCGCTAAGCTCTGGCTAGCCGGGCGGCAACCCTCTCCCGTAGCGGGGTGCCCCAGATGATGATCTGGCCTCAACGGAATGAGGCAAGTACGGCGCGAACGCGCCACCTGCACGAAGGCCACCACCGAACGCAGAAGGCATCAGGAGGCGGCGCGCGGGGTGCAGGGTCCAAACCCGATCGTCCCCGATCATTCGCGAAAGGAAAATCGATGGCTGAGCAGAAGAAGCGCATCGTAGTTAACGCATTCGAGATGACCTGCATTGGTCACCAGAGCTTCGACCTCTGGCGTCACCCGAGTTCCCGTGCAACCGAGTACAACACCATCAAGTACTGGACTGACCTGGCTAAGACCCTTGAGCGAGGCCTGTTTGACGCCGTGTTCATCGCTGACGTGGTCGGCGTCTACGACGTGTACAAGAACTCTGCCGCTCCCGCCATTGAGGGTGCCGCTCAGGTTCCTGTGAATGACCCCGCAACCCAGATTTCTGCAATGGCTGCAGTGACCGAGCACCTCGGCTTCGGCGTGACTGCTGCCGCTACTTTCGAGCAGCCCTACACCCTGGCTCGCCGCTACGCCTCCCTCGACCACCTGACCGAGGGCCGCGTCGGCTTCAACGTTGTGACTTCTTACCTGCCGTCGGCTGCTGAGAACCAGGGTCTGCCCACCCAGATCCCGCACGACGAGCGCTACGACATCGCTGACGAGTTCCTGGACGTCTGCTACAAGCTGTGGGAAGGCTCCTGGGAAGACGGCGCAGTCATCAAGGACCGCGAGCGCGGCATCTACGCTGACCCCTCCAAGGTCCACCCGATTGGCCACAAGGGCAAGTACTTCTCCGTGCCCGGCATCTCCCTGACCGAGCCGAGCCCGCAGCGCACCCCCGTGATCTTCCAGGCTGGCGCATCCAGCCGTGGCCAGCAGTTCTCCGGTAAGCACGCTGAGGCTGTGTTCATCAGCGCCCTGCGCCCGGACCTGACCCGCGTTGTGACCGACCGTATTCGTGCCGCTGCAGAGGAGCAGGGCCGTAGCCGCGACGACGTGAAGATCCTTGCAATGCTTTCGATCATCGTGGATGAGACCGAGGAGAAGGCAAAGGCAAAGTACGAGGACTACAAGAAGTACATCAACCTCGACTCTGCACAGACCATTCTCGGCGGCTGGTCCGGCGTTGACCTGTCCCAGTTCGACGAGGACGAGGTCCTGAACTACGTGCAGACCGAGTCGATTCAGTCCTTCCTGACCCCCTTCACCCTGCAGGCGAAGGACAAGAAGTGGACCCGCAAGGCCATCGCTGAGCACGTCACCCTCGGCGGCATGGGCGAGGTCATTGTTGGTGACCCGGTTCAGGTTGCTGACGAGCTGGAGCGTTGGATCGACGAGGGCGGCCTGGACGGCATCAACCTGGCGTACCACGTCACCCCGGGTTCCTTCGAGGACTTCATCGAGTACGTTGTTCCCGAGCTGCAGAAGCGCGGCCGCTACCGCACCGAGTACGAGGGCAACACCCTGCGTGAGAACATCTTCGGTAAGGGCCACACCAAGGTTGCTGACAGCCACCCGGCTGCTAAGTACCGCGGCGCATACGTGGGCAAGCCTTCGGCTGCTGACACCCCGGCTCGCGCGATTGCCGAATAAGCGTTGCCGCTGATGCGTACCGTGTAGGTTCGCTCAAACTTAACGATTGAAAATAAGAACGCCCGTTCTACTGGAGGATTTGTATCCTCGGCGGAGCGGGCGTTTCTTTGCGCTGTGCTTTTGATGCAGGCTTTCTTGATGCGGCGCGTTCTTTATACTGGTTGGCATGACTGAACTGAACCAGGTTGAACTTAACCATGATGACCGATGCCCCTGCTCGAGCGGCGAGGTGTACGGCGCCTGCTGCGGCAGGTTCCTGGGCGAGTTTGCCGCCTCCGGCATGCTGACTGCTCCCGCGCCGGAGCAGCTGATGCGCTCGCGTTTTACCGCGTTTGCGACTGGGGATGCGGCGTACCTGCTGGCGAGCTGGCATCCGAGTACACGCCCGCCCGCTTTGGATCTGGAGGATGATATCCGCTGGTATCGTCTGGATATTCTGGCTTCTTCGGGTGGTCCGTTTGATGCGTCCGGTACGGTGGAGTTCGTTGCGTATTACCGTTCGGTGCCGGGCGTTCCTGCGGAGCAGCGGGTGAAGGGCAGCATGCATGAGCTGTCGCGCTTTGAGAAGGTGGGCGGCGCCTGGTTCTATGTGGATGGTGACGTCCGCTAAATCTCGTAACTTTCCCTGCCTCTCATACGTGCAGAGTGTGGGCATAGAAGAAATGGCAGAATCATTCCGAAACCGGAACGATTCTGCCATTTCTTGTTTTGGTTAGCTTCTGTCTTTTAGAAGATTTTCAAAGTCAATCTGAAATATCAGCCAGACCAAGCCATGAGGCGCGTTCTGCCCCAATAGCAGGAATCAAAATAGGTGATGCAGTCATGACTAAGACGCTTCCTTGAAAACAGAATCTTGAAGAATACGCTCTGCCTCAGCGGTGCTTCGCGAATCCCCCAAATCTAGAAGATCTACCGCCACGTGCAGGGGAAGAATATGGGGCGGCTCATCGCATTCACGCAAGATGACGTTCGCTGAATCCGCGGAAGCTGGAAGCAGATTGTAGAGAAAAATGATGTTCTCTAAATCCTGGCTTGAAACGTATGCATCCACCATTGAGCCGTACACCTGCGAAATATCGCTACTAATGCCGGTAAGGGAGAGTGCAGGGTCTTCCAAAATTGCCGGAATCTCAGCGGGAGGAGCCTGAAGATGATGTACCTTCAAGCCGCGGCGGGCTCGGTATCGCTCAACAGACCCTGGGCCCTGTTCCTGAATTGCTGAGGCGCGTTCTTTTGCCCTGCGGCGTTCCTCAGTAGATAAAACAGACGACTGCCCGTCACAGTAGCGAGCCAAAGCGTTGAATGCATCGAAGGAAATAGGGCGGCCAGCATTACTGCGGTGCGCTGCGGGGAGAGCGTCGACAACCCAGCGGCTTCCCAATTTACGCCCCTGGAGCATTCCGCGTTCTAAGCGGGCGCGCACGCTTCGCTCTGAAACCTGAGCTTCTTGGGCATACTCTTGAACGGACATCATGGCAGAATCATACCGGAAACGGAATGATTCTGCCATGAAATTGCGCCCGCATCCAGGCACGATAAGGAACGTACATGAGCGAACCAGATACACAAAAGGCAGGTCCTTCGGCAGCTTGAAAACTTACGTTCTCAGCCGCCTCAGGAACCTGCCCTCAGCAAATATGTAGACTGTTGGACTTAGCTAGTCCAGCCGTTAATGATGCCCATACCGAAGTAGATCACGAACACCGCGGACACCAGGTACATCAGCCAGTGCACGTCCTTGCCGCGGCCCTGCACCAGACGAATAAAGGTGTACGCCACGAAGCCGGCACCAATACCGTTCGCAATCGAGTACGACAGCGGCATGAAAATGATGGTCAAGAACGCCGGAATACCCAGACCCCAGTCGGTCCAGTCAATGTTCACGGCCTGGCGGATCATCAGGAAGCCGACCACGACCAGCGCCGGAGCAACCGCCTCAAAGGGAACGATGGTGACCAGCGGCGAGATGAAAATTGCCAGCAGGAACAGCACACCGGTCACAATGTTCGCAAAGCCGGTGCGTGCACCCGCACCGATACCGGTAGCGGACTCCACGAAAATCTGGTTCGCCGAACCGGACGCGCCACCACCGATAACGGAGCCGAAAGCGTCCACGAGCAGGACCTTGTCAATGTCCTCAACCTTGCCGTCCTTCATGGTGCCTGCCTCAGTGGCAAGACCCACTGAAACGCCCATCGCGTCGAAGAACACGGACAGCAGAATGGTGAACACCAGCAGCGAGGCAGCCAGCGGACCGATGTGGGCGAATGCGCCGAACAGGTCAGCGGAACCGATGAGGGAGAAGTTCGGGGTGGTTAACTCCATGTCCGCTAGGGAAGGCACGTTCAGGGACCAGCCGGTTGCCGCCTTCGTCACGGAACCGGAGGGGACAACCGCCTCCAGAATCAGGGACAGTGCGGTGGAGGCGAGCACGCCCCACAGAATCGCGCCCTTCACGTTACGGATAAACAGGGCGATGGTGAAGAACAGACCGAAGAGGAAGACGAGAGTGGGCCAGCCGAGCAGGTGACCGCCCGCGCCGAGGGTCACCGGAACGGTGGAGCCGGCAGCGTCAGGCATACGGCGGATAATGCCGGAGTCGACCAGACCGATAAAGGAAATGAAGAAGCCGATACCGACCACAATCGCGGTCTTGAGCGACTCGGGGACCGCCTCAAACACCGCGGTACGGAAGCCGGTGAGCACCAGAACGGTCATGATCAGACCGGCAAGAACGACCAGGCCCATGATGTCTGCCCAGGTCAGGTTCGGGGTGGTGGCAATGGTGGAGGCGAGCAGCGCATTCACGCCCAGGCCAGCCGCCATGGCGAAGGGCTGCCTGGCGATAACACCCATGAGGATGGTCATCACGCCAGCAACCAGCGCGGTCACAGCCGCGACAGGTGCGATACCGAGGGTACGTTCGGATGCGTCCTTGCCGAGGCCGATGATGAGGGGGTTCAGCACCACGATGTAGCTCATGGCGAAGAATGCGGCGAGGCCGCCGCGGAATTCTGCGGCGATGGAGGAGCCGCGTTCGGAAATCTTGAAGTAGCGGTCAAGTGCGCTGGTGGGCGCTGCCGCCTTCTGGGGTTCAGACATGTGAGGATCCGTTGATGTTGTTCGGTGTGTACTGTTGCGCCGCCGGTTTCGCGGGTAAAGCTCGCAGGTAAATTTCACGGGCTAGGCTCGCGGGTAAGTCTCGGGTTGGGCGCCACGATGGTTCAACCATTGTAGGCGCCGCCTCCTAGCTTGTGCCGTTGAAACGCGTTGTGTGCGGCGGTTCAGTCGGTGATGTGGTGTTTCCCCGACCCCTGCAACCCAGAATTGGGTAGTTGGGGTAGAGGGAAGAATAGCGCAGGGCGGGGTACCGGCACCCCGAAGGTGCCGATACCCCGCCCTGATGGCGCCCGCGCCTCCACGTGGGAGGGTGAGGCACCCGATGTATTTAGTGCATCCAGCCGGTAATCAGGCCGTTAGCGAAGAAGATGAGGAACACTGCGGAAACCACGTACATGAGCCAGTGCACGTCCTTGCTGCGGCCCTGCACCAGGCGGATGAAGACGTAGGACAGGAAGCCTGCGCCGATACCGTCCGCGATGGAGTAGGACAGGGGCATGAAGATGATGGTCATGAACGCGGGGATACCCAGACCCCAGTCGTTCCAGTCGATGTTCACTGCCTGGCGGATCATTAGGAAGCCAACGAACACCATTGCGGGTGCAACAGCTTCGAAGGGCACGATGGTGACCAGCGGGGTCAGGAAGATAGCGACGAGGAACAGCGCGCCGGTGACGATGTTTGCGAAGCCGGTGCGTGCGCCCGCGCCGATACCGGTTGCGGACTCCACGAAGATCTGGCTTGCGGAGGAGGAGGTGCCACCGCCGGCTACGGAGCCGAGGGCGTCCACGAGCAGGACCTTGTCGACGTTCTCGATCTGGCCGTCCTTGATGGTGCCTGCTTCGGTTGCGAGACCGACGGAGGTGCCCATTGCGTCGAAGAACGCGGAGATGAGGATGGTGAAGATCAGCAGAACTGCTGCCATGCCGCCGAGGGTGCCGAAGGCACCGAACAGGTCAGCGGAGCCGAACAGGGAGAAGTTGGGCAGCTTGCTGGTGTTGGAGTCCCAGACGGGGACGTTCAGGGACCAGCCGGTGGGGGACTTAACCGAGCTGCCGGAGGGCACGACCTTCTCCAGGATGATGGAGAGGGCGGTGGAGGCGAGCACACCGTAGAGGATTGCACCCTTCACGTTGCGAATGAACAGCGCAATGGTGAGGAACAGGCCGAAGAGGAAGACCAGGGTGGGCCAGCCGAGCAGGTGGCCGCTGACGCCGAAGGAGACGGGCACGGTGGTGCCGGCTGCGTCGGGCATGCGGCGGATGATACCTGCGTTGACGAGGCCGATGAAGGCAATGAAGAAGCCGATACCGACGACGATTGCGACCTTGAGCGATTCGGGAACCGCGTTGAACACTGCGGTGCGGAAGCCGGTCAGCACGAGGATGGTCATCAGCACACCAGCCCATACGACGAGGCCCATGATGGCGGGCCAGGTCAGTCCGGGGGTGGAGGCGATGGTGGTTGCCAGCAGTGCGTTCACGCCGAGGCCTGCCGCCATGGCGAAGGGCTGCTTGGCGACGACGCCCATGAGGATGGTCATGACGCCTGCGACCAGTGCGGTCATTGCTGCGACCTGCGGTACACCGAGGGCGTTGCCGGATGCGTCCTTGCCGAGGCCGATGATGAGGGGGTTCAGCACGACGATGTAGCTCATCGCGAAGAAGGTGGCGAGGCCGCCGCGGAATTCGGCGGCGATGGTGGAGCCTCGCTCAGTGATTTTGAAGTAACGGTCCAGTGCGCCCTTGGCTTCTGCCTTGGGGTTCTGGGGAGCCGCGGTGTTCTCAGAAGACATTCGTGAAAATCCGTAGATACTCATAGTCGGGGCGGGGTTCGGGGTTCCGATCCCGCATAAAAAAGTGCCACTTCCCGGTGTGTTGGGGAGGTGACACTGTTGTACCGAAATATTCTACGGTTAAAGTTTCTCTAAGCGTTAATCCAGGAAATTCCCAGCTTTCGTTCAGGAAGCCTGATTAAGGCAGGGTAAAAACTCTAAAATCCGCTGACTAGTAAAAAAATATATGTTTTAAATCTAAATATTCTGAAAAACTATATTATTTTCTTCACTGTAGTGCTAGTATTGTTACCACACACAGGACGGAAGAGCAAAATATATTTCCTGCAAAGGGGAAAGTTCTACCGAAAGGTAAGACTATGAAAGTCATGAAATCACTCGCTGTGCTCGCCATGTCGGGGGCACTCGCAACTGGTGTTGGGGCAGCCGCCCTGGCCGGTACTCAGAAGCCGCATGAGGGCGGCGATTGGAATTATGGGGTTGAGTGGGTCGGTAACCGTGCCTTCTCTGATTATCACCATAACGATCGTTGTCATGGTTCTACTGTTACTACTGTGGTCGGGACTGTCCGCTCCGTAGATACTCGTGCTGGTGAAACTTCTCGGGCATCGAAATGGACCTGGGGAAATTTGTTCTTGTACCATCACCCTTCCTATCACTACCGTGTCTGCTAAACCTGTAGGCACATAAACGGATACGTGGGCGGGCGCTGTAAAAGCGTCCGCCCACTGTACAAAATTACGTCAGTTACCGGAGTTCAACGATGAAAAATGCTCTGAGAGTGTGCGCAGTATTGTGCACGGTTCTGACCTTTCTGCTGGGTAGCGCCCTCATCTCTGTCCTGGAGACGCAGGCTCCTCTGGGTACCAATGCGCAGGCACAGCTTTCTCTCCGTGCTTCGCAACAGTCTAAGTCTGAGCTGATTCAGAACTTTGATACTCTGGTGGATCGCTACGCTGCCGATGGTGCCCAGCTACTCAAGGTGGTCGCCGACCCCGAAGATTTCTGGCACGGAAAATCCGTCTACGTGTTTGGGGCGAATTCACTGAGCTCTGACGGTGAAACTATTGATTGGTTCGACCCGGATAAGCACGGGAAAAAATATCCGTCACGAGCACTTGGGGATTCTTCGCTTGACGGCCAATACGCGCTAGCGGGTAGCCAAGAATTTGTGCGTGCTTTTGAAAACCTTGCCCGTGAACAAGGCATGGATGTTAAAGTTACCTCCGTTAACCCAGTGCGTGTTGTCTACGGGGCAGTTACTTCTTCGGGCTCTCTGACGAGCCTTATCTGCCTCGCTGTGCTCTTCTGTACCGCAATCATGGGGTGGTTGTCGGTCCGTTCGCGAACTCAGAATATTCTGCTTCTGAACGGATACTCCCCGCAGCGTCTGCAGCGAAGGGATGTACAAGACCTCCTGCTCCTGGCGTTACCTCCTGCAGTGGTAACAGCATTGTGCATGGGATGCGTAGAGGGGTTCGTGTACGGCGTGGCGCATCTTCCTCAACTGATGGGGGTTACGGCACTGATCTTTGCCGTGTTTACCGTTCTCATGCTGGTTGCTCTCCTGCTTATCAACCTCATGACTTGGCCGAGTATTACTGCTGTGGGACGTAGGGAACCGGCGTATCGACGTTTTACAGTTCCGAGTGCAATCGCTAAGTATGCTGTGGTGGTTTTAGTGGCGTGCACTATTCCGGGTCTGGTCTCAAGCGCTCAAGTGAGTTTGGGTAGGAGTGATTCGGCGGCTGGCTGGTCTCTTCTTTCTGACCAGTACACCTTACGGGTGAACGTGCCTGAAGCGACGATACGGGATGAACAGGCGCTCGCCTCCTACGACCAGGCTACAGTGCGTGCTTTAGGTTCTCTTGAATCACGGAACGGTGTCCTCTTGTCCTATGCGTTGGAAAACGTTAAGGGTTTGGAGGGTAGCGGATACGATGGTGCTCTTATGGTGAACCGCGCCTATGTGGACCTTCTTCAGCAACGTCTTGGCTTGTCGTTCAAGAACGTTGAGGATAGCAACTTCCCTGGATCTCAGTCTTTGCGTGCAGAGTATTCTTTCCACCAGAAAGACCGGGAGGATCGCGGATTTACTCTGCTCACTGTGGAGGATAAAACCAACTCGTCGGGGGTAAAGGTGCCTGCTTTGAGCTCTCAGGATTCACGGCTTCTGAACTATAAAAAGCCTGTTCTTGTGGTAACCGAATCGGCGACGCAGAATCTACAACCTTCCTTTATTTCTGCGGCCTTGACTACCGGTAACGTCATGGTCTCTCAGCCTGCGTCTGTACGGGCTGCCTACAACGCTGAGGAAATTGGGCAGACCCTACTTTCTGTGGACCGCGCGGGAGAGGAACACCTTTACATCGCGCAGCTGGAACGTAACCAGTATGTTGCGCATCTAGTGGGCCTAGCAATTCTCTGTGCGGCACTCATTATTGGCACAGCAATTAATACGTACATTACCCTTGCGGCTCGTGCTCGTAATGATTTTGTTTTACGTACTGCTGGTCTGCCTCTCAGAACAATTTTTAGTGGGTACCTTCTGAAGGAAGCCTGCATTGTGTGCCTTTGCTCTGCTGCTGGGTTGGTACTTCTTCTGGTGCAGGGAGCAGAGTACGCCTTTTCAGCGATGGCGGCACCGCTGTTGTACGGCACTATTCTGGCGTTGGTGCTGAGACTGAGTTTTAGCCGTATCTTCACCGCGACGGTTCACCGTCGTCACGTATAGGAGTGAATGATGAGGAATACTGTTTATCCCTCTGGCAATGTGGAACATCCTGAGGTAACTATCGCCTCCCGCGACATTGTGGTGTATGCGCAGGGGCAGCCCATTCTCCAGAGTCCTCACTTTGAGGCATATGCGGGGGAAGTGACTGGCATTGTGGGTCCGAGCGGATGCGGTAAAACGACGCTTTTGAATGTGTTGGGTCTGCTGATGCCGCCTCATGAGGGTGAGGTTGTTATTGGGGGTCGGCATATGGAACGTGCTCGTGAGAAGGAGCGTCTTGCGTTCTGGGCTGATGAAGCTTCCTTCGTTTTTCAGGATTACGGAATTATTGAGGAATGGAGCGTTATCGAGAATATTCTGCTTGATCGTAAGACCTTTGGTCGTGCTCGTATTACGGATGAGAGCCGCGAGCTTTTGAACGTCATTGGTCTTGAAGGGAAGGAACGTACTTCGGCTGCCCTGCTGAGTGGTGGTGAGAAGCAGAGGGTGGGTATCGCTCGGGCAATCCACAAGGGTGTGCGCTACATTTTTGCGGATGAGCCGACGGCAAGTCTTGATGCTGAGAACCGGGCATTGGTTGTGGAGCTGTTGAGCTCTGCTGCTCGGCGTGGAGCCACAGTTATCGTGGCGACTCATGATGCAGATATGATGACCGCCTGCGATAGGCTATGCCGTCTTGAAGCCCCTACCAGAATTCCCGATTCGGGATTAGTGGATGTAAATGTAAATTCTCATCGGAAGGAGAATAAATCATGACGACAAGGAGCCCCCTAGCTCGTGACGAGTATGATCGTGTGCCGGAAAATTCAGGAGGCGACACCCCTCGAAAAAACGGATTGCGGCACCTGCCGCGAAAAGTGGTGGGCGTTCTAGTATCTTGCGTGGTGTTTGTTGGCGCTCTTCTGGGCCTGTACTGGGGCGGGGCTTTTGAGCCATGGCTGAATGAGTATTCGACCACTACACCAGCTTGTGCAACAGCTTCTTCACCGGAGGATGTGCAGCAAGCTCTTGCGCGGACTGAAGAGCTTAATGCTATTCGTTCGGCTGCGAAGAATGTTGAGTTCTCCCAGACTCTTCTGTGTGATGGGCAGAAGGCTGTTTTGACGATTACGTACACTGACCGGTCGGATTTTAAGCGTTTGAATGATGCGGTGACTTCGGCACATTTGGGTGCTGCTGCTGAGATTAAGCTCAAGAGGTAGGTGCGTAAAGAACGGTTGTTTATCGCCCCTGCGCGAACAACGATGACATATTAGGTTAGCGAACCCTAAGTACCTGCTATATTCGAGGTGAAACAAAGTGTCGCCGGATGCCAGGTTCTGTGTGGTGAGCCTTTTTCGGCATAGATGAGAATTCGGCATAGATGAGAAGGAACCCACCGTGACTGAAACTCCCCAGGAAAACACCGCTGAGAATTACCCCGCCGCAGAATCCCTGCCGGTACGCCAGCGCGCCGTCGTAGCAACCGACCGCCCCGCCCGATACATTAAGCAGCTCGGCTCGCACATGGGTCGCAAGCTTGGCACCGCAGAACTGCCCGACGGTCTGCGCCTCACCTTCAACCGCGACGGCATTTTCCGCGGCTACGGTGACCTGCGCGAAGCCGACGGTGCACTCATCATGGAGGTACGCGCCGAAAGCGACGAGTTGGCTGCTGGTCTGGCGGATGTGCTGGATCGCCACCTGGTCCGCTTCGGTGAGCGTGACGAACTGGTCGTAACCTTCGAGGCGGTACCCGCCTCCTAGTCCCTGCTTTCTAGTCTTCGTTACCCTGCCTCGCCCTCCTGCACCTCGGAGGGTGGGGCAGTTCTATGCTCGCTGCGCGCGGAGGCACCCGGAGCGGGATGTGCCGCGCCGCCCGGATTAGGTGACAGAAAATTGTCCTATTTAGTGGGCGAAGACATATAAGCCCCCGAACACCCGTCAATCCCCGGTAAAATAGGCAGGAAGTGAACACTAAGCTCACCGCCTGTTCGCGCCGCACCGGGCGCCGGACGGTGAACTTCGAAAGGAAGATTTTCGTGTCTGAAGCAGCACGCCCCCTGCGCGTCGCCGTTATTGGTGCAGGTCCCGCCGGTATTTACACCGCCGACATCCTCACCAAGTCTGAAGAGGTCCGCACCGGCGCCGTTGAGGTCGCCATCGACATCTTCGACCGCTACCCCGCCCCCTTCGGCCTGATCCGCTACGGTGTGGCACCGGATCACCCCCGTATTAAGGGCATCATCACCGCACTGCACAAGGTCCTGGACCGCGGTGACATCCGTTTCTTCGGCAACGTCGAATACGGCAAGGACCTGACCCTCGCCGACCTGCGCGAACACTACGACGCCATCATCTTCGCAACCGGCGCGATTTTCGATGCACCCCTGAACATTAAGGGCATCGACCTGGACGGCTCCTACGGCGCAGCAGACTTCGTCTCCTGGTACGACGGCCACCCCGACTACCCCCGCACCTGGCCGCTCGAAGCTGAGCAGGTTGCAGTGCTCGGTAACGGCAACGTCGCCCTGGACGTCTCCCGCATCCTCTCCAAGCACGCTGACGACCTGCTCGTCACCGAAATCCCCGACAACGTCTACCAGGGCCTGAAGGCTTCCCCCGTGACCGACGTGCACGTCTTCGGTCGCCGCGGCCCCGCACAGATGAAGTTCACCCCGCTCGAGCTGCGCGAACTCGCACACTCCCGCGACGTGGACATCGTCCTGTACGAAGAGGACTTCCAGTTCGACGAGGCTTCCGAGGAAGCAATGGAGAAGAACGCCCAGACCAAGGTCATGATGAAGACCCTGCGCGGCTGGCTGGAAGACCAGAAGAACAACGAGCAGACCGCATCCCGCCGCCTGCACCTGCACTTCCTGCAGTCCCCGCACGAAATCCTCGGCGAAGACGGCAAGGTCGTGGGCCTGCGCATGGAACGCAACAAGCTCGACGGCAACGGCGGCATCATCGGCACCGGCGAGTACGTGGACTACCCCGTACAGGCCGTCTACCGTGCAATCGGCTACTTCGGTTCCGAACTGCCCGAAATCGGTTACGACGACAAGCGCGGCGTCATCACCAACGTTGAGGGTCGCGTCGTGGACGAGAACGGCGAGGTCGTTCCCGGCCTGTACGCATCCGGTTGGATTAAGCGCGGCCCCGTCGGCCTGATTGGCTCCACCAAGTCGGACGCACTCGAAACCATCACCCACCTGCTCGAGGACCGCGAGAACCTCTACACCGCAACCGAGCCGGACGCAGAGGCATTCAGCGCATACCTGGACTCCAAGGGTATCAAGTACACCACCTGGGAAGGCTGGCACCGCCTGGACGATCACGAGAAGGCACTGGGCGCAGCATCTAAGGATGCAGCCGGTGAGCCTCGCGCCCGCGTGAAGGTTGTGGATCGCGACGAGATGATTAACATCTCCCGCGGTGAGTAATCCTTACGTGTAGTACGTAGAGCATAGAAATCGACCCCGTACCGTGAGCCGGTGCGGGGTCGATTTTTGTCTATATATAAGGAAGCGGGGGAGGGGAGCGTCAGGGAGGAAGCCCGAGAAGCGCTCGTCCGGAGGAGCGGCCGAAAGAGCGGTTAAAGAAACCCACCCCGCACCATGAGGTTATGCGGGGTGGGTTGGGTAGGTGCCGAAGACACTCGAGGACATACCCTCCGGCTACCCGGACGCGCAGCGAGCCCATGCAGTGACTCTACGTGCGGCGCATCCCTTAACGGGGTCTAGAAAGCTAAAGAAACACCAAGATTAGCTCTCTAAACAAGCGCATAGCCGTACGGTGTGTAGACTATGCACACTTTTTGAGGACGTCCTCAATGCCCAAAATGGCCTTGAGTACGGTTTCAGTCTCAGTACCCAGCTTCTTGCGGACTTCACCAGAAATGACGGCCTTCACGATGTTCTTGAAGGTCTTCCACTGCTTGAAGGCGTTAACGAGTGCCTTAATAAGCTTGTAAATGGCGATGCCCAGCTGAATGACAAACTTTGCAATACTGACAACGCAGGCAATAACACCAACGGGGGAGAGCGCTGCGTGGGCGCGTCCATCAGACTTGCGGACAGCGGCCTTGGCGCTTGCAATCTGACGGCCTGCGTCAGTGCCCTGGACGGTGGTCAGGTTGCCCAGTGCGCTCTCAATGCCGCTATTAACGCGGTTGGAGGATCCAGGCTTCGCATACTTCAAACGGGCAGGCACCTGCTCGAGGCGGCGCAGAATCAGCTTGAGCTGCTGGTCGGCAGTCATTGCCTTCTGCGGGTGTGCCATCTGCTGTGCCTGCGCTGCGGGTGCAACTGCACAGCCGAGAGCGACGGTTGCGGTGCCTACGCCAAGCGCACGGAATGCCGTGCGACGGTTCATCGTTGCGGACACTGGATCCCCCTTCGGATCTCTATTCGGTTTATCGGTGCCGTAATGTGCGGTGACTTTACGTCTGGGGCTCCGGAAGTGGCCCCGTGCTGCAAGGTCCGGAAGTGACCTCACGCCCTCTATAGTACGGTGCTCAAAGAGGGGGCTTCAAGCCAGTTCAGGGGGTATTTTCAGCTGGCTTTCATCTCTCCTTGTCAATCGCTAGAGGTTTATCAAATCTTTATATTTCTGTGTTGTCATAATTCGATATTTACTTGCACAAAGAGAAAAATACGCATCTGACAAGCCGTTTTATTGTATTCCCGGGAGTGAATATTTTCATTTTGGTGCATCTTGACGGGTAGTTGCTTTGCACGGCACATTTTTTGGGCTCCCCCCCCCGGGGGGGGGTGAAGCTGGGCTGTGCCTGCTGGGTGGTGCTTGCTTGTGCACCTTATATAGGCGCTGTAGAAATTACTGAAAATTTTTGGAGATATTTTGCGCGCGTTTAGGCTGCCGTGAGGTGAGTGAGAGGGGGTGGCGGATTTTTGGAACTCTTGCGAAGGGCTGTTCAAGGACCTTCGGACTCTCTTCGGGCATCTTCGGAACAAAATTTTGGAAGATTCTGAAGAAAATCTGTGGAAATCAGAGTGGAAAATAGGGCTTCCTCGAAGCCTCTGCGGGCACCCAAAAGCTGCTCAAGCCCCTCCAAAAGCCCCTGATGTGGGGTGTTGTGAAGAAATTTTAAAATTTTTTGAAGTTTTTCTGAATCATCATTGACAAGCTTAAACGCATATGTGCCAGGCAATAAATGGTCGAAAATGGGGGTCAAAATCGGGCAAAATCGAACAAAACGGTTTGCGCGCCTCCGCAAACCTGTCATAGACTAGTGGAGGTTCGAACGACGGGATGAAGAAAACTGAACCTGTTCGATCGACTAGGCCCCCATCGTCTAGCGGCCTAGGACGCCGCCCTTTCACGGCGGTAGCACGGGTTCAAATCCCGTTGGGGGTACTTGCAAATTTCACGATTTGCAAAGCCAAGTTTGATGATATAGAATTTATTTCTGTTGATTCCAACAAGGCCCCGTAGCGCAGTTGGTTAGCGCGCCGCCCTGTCACGGCGGAGGTCGCGGGTTCAAGTCCCGTCGGGGTCGCTCTGGCCGCGTAAGTTCAGATGATTATTCATCCGAAGACGCGGTCATTGCGTATCTAAAAGTAAATACGCAAGGCTCTGTAGCTCAGTTGGTAGAGCGTACGACTGAAAATCGTAAGGTCACCGGATCGACGCCGGTCGGAGCCACGAAATCCGCCTCCAGGCTTCTACAGTGGGGCGGGTTTTGTTTTTAAAAAACTTTTAGGGCTGCAGGTACTGCAACCCGTCGAAAAGGCGGCATCTTGGGAATAAAACCCCGCGGTGCCGCCTTTTTGTATGTAGTATATGTAGGCACAATGCCACGCTCCCTCTAGAAAGCATCCCGTACCCATGACCGCTCAGAATCCCAGCGCACAGCCTCCCAATGCACAGCCTCCGGAGCGCTCACCCCAAATTCCTTGGGCAAAAAATACTGCTGCCAGCGCTCAGGCGGGCGGAATCCGCTTCGAGAACATCACCAAGAGCTACCCGAGCCGAACCGGTGAACCCACCACGGTGCTGCAGAACCTGAACCTGCACATTCCCGCCGGTCAGATTACCGTGTTTGTCGGCCCCTCCGGATGCGGTAAAACCACTAGTCTGCGCATGATTAATCGCATGGTGGAGCCCAATAGCGGCACCATCACCATTGACGGCGTGAACGTGTACGAGAAGAACCCCTACGAGCTGCGCCGCGGCATTGGCTACGTGATGCAGCAGGGCGGGCTCATGCCGCACCGCACCGTCGCGCAGAATATTGCCACCGTGCCGCGCCTGCTCGGTGCCTCCCGCATGCAGGCGCAGACGCGTGCCCTCGAACTGCTCGACGTGGTCGGTCTGGATTCTTCGTACGCCAAGCGGTACCCCTCCCAGCTTTCGGGCGGTCAGGTGCAGCGCGTTGGTGTGGCGCGTGCTCTCGCCGCCGATGCGCCCGTCCTGCTGATGGACGAGCCGTTCTCCGCGGTGGATCCGGTGGTGCGTACCGACCTGCAGAAAGAGCTGTTGCGCCTGCAGGGTCGACTCGCCAAGACGATTGTGTTCGTCACCCACGACATTGATGAGGCGCTTCTGCTCGGCGATACAATCGCCGTCTTCGCAGAGGGCGGTCGCCTCGCACAGTTCGGTACTCCCGAAGAGATTCTCTACAGCCCCGCCGATGATTTTGTGCGCTCCTTCGTGAGCCGCTCCGTTGCCGGTCTGCTGGATGAGCAGACGGTGCGCCAGGCGCGCGCACGCCGACTTGCCGCCTCCCGAAAAGCGCAGAACGGTGCGGTAGAAGGCGAGAAAAGCGAATGAGTCTTCTAGAAAATATTGTGCTCGCGGCACCACCTCTCGCCGCGCAGCCCCTAGTGGTATCACCCCTCGCCGCAAGCGACATGCACTGGGAATGGGTAGCCACCAATAGTCAGCGCATCCTAGAGCTGACCCTCAGCCACCTCTACCAGGGCGTCGTACCCGTCGCGATTGGCGCTCTCGTCGCGCTGCCGGTCGCCTACTACGCGAGCCGTCGCCGTGACCGCGGTTCCGAACGCCGCATCGGTGCACGAACCCTCATGCAGCTCTCCTCGCTGCTCTACACCATCCCCTCCATCGCACTGTTCGTGCTGATGCCGCTCATTCTGGGAACCTCCATTATTTCCCCGCTGAACGTGCTCGTCGCCCTGAGCGTCTACTCCTTCTCGCTCATGGTGCGCTCCGGTGTGGATGCCTTCGACTCCGTACCCGATAGCGTGCACGAATCTGCACGCGCCCTCGGATACACGCCCCGACAGGCGCTGATGGAGCTCTACCTGCCCCTTGCTACACCCGTCATTATGTCGGGAATCCGTGTGGCAACCGTGGCAAATATTGCGATGGTGTCCGTGGGTGCCCTCATCGGTGTGCCCTCGCTCGGTACGCTTTTCACCGATGGACTCGCGCGCAATATCCCTTCGGAGATCCTGGCTGGCGTAATCCTTAGCCTGCTGCTGGCACTGGTCCTCGACCTGCTCCTTATCCTTCTGACGAGGGCACTTACGCCCTGGCAGGCGGCTACGGTTACGAACCGCCACAGCCCCGAAAGGAAGGCATAACCCGTGAACGTCATAGAACGAACCTTCGCCTACCTCATGGACGGCTCCAATTGGCAGGGAAGCGGCGGAATCCTCGTGCGTCTGCTCGAACACCTGAGCGTCACCGCCCTCGCCACCGCCTGCGCGGCACTCATCGTCGTGCCCCTCGGCCTCTGGGCTGGGCACCACCGCCCGGGTTACGGCACCAACCGCGGCCGTAGCAACCTGCTCATGAGCGCCGTAGCCGCCACCCGCGCGCTACCCGCGCTCGGTCTGCTCACCATCCTGGCGCTCTGGCTGGGCGTCTCAACCCTGCCCGCCCTCATCGTGCTCATTATTATTGCGGCGGCACCCCTGCTCGCCGGAGTTCTTGAAGGCCTCGCCGCCGTGCCGGAAGACCTCGTGGACGCAGCCCGCGCCCAAGGCCTGACCGAATGGCAGATTCTGACCCGCCTCGAAATCCCGCTCGCCGCCAACATGATGCTCGGCGGGCTCCGCTCCGCACTCGTGCAGGTCATTGCAACCGCGACTATCGTCGCCTATCTGAGCGGCGGAACCCTCGGCAGGTACCTCTTCGACGGGCTCGCCGTGCGCGACTACCCGCGCATGCTCGTCGCAACCCTGCTCGTAGCGCTTCTCGCTTTCGCCGTGGATGCGCTCATGGGCCTTGTGCAGCGTGCGCTCACCCCCGCGGGGCTCACCATCAACCGGAAGAAGGCATGAACCCGATGAATCAGACGCATCAAACCTTCACGCGCCCTACCGTATCTCGTCGCACTGCCCTAACCGCCGCCGGAGCGCTCGGCATGGCGGGTATTCTCAGCGCCTGCGGGCTCAGCGGCGATAAAGTCTTCAGCGGTGAACACGAAGGAATCATCGTCGGCTCAGCGGCCTTCGCCGAATCCCAAATCCTTGCCGAAATCTACGCCGGAGCTCTCGCCCGGGCGGGATTCAACGCCCGAACCCAGCTGAGCATCGGTGCCCGCGAAGCGTACCTGGGGGCACTCGCCTCCGGTGCGGTGGACGTTATCCCGGACTACTCCGGAAACCTGCTGCTCTACCTGGACCCGAAGGCTACAGCTAGCACTGCACAGGAGATTTTGCAGGCGCTACCCGCCGCCCTCGGCACCCTCACGACCGGCACCTCCGGAACTGAAATTCGCGCCCTCAACGCCTCCGAGGCGGAGGATAAGGACTCGCTCGTCGTTACCGCGCAGACCGCCCAGAAATACGGTCTGCGAAGCCTTGAAGACCTCGCCTCCCACTGTACGAATCTGAAGCTCGGCGCCGCCCCGGAGTTTGCCGAGCGCGCCTACGGCATCCCGGGTCTGAAAGAGAAGTACGGATGCGTTCCCGCCGAGTTCGTACCCCTCTCGGACGGCGGTGGCGCGCTGACCGTCAAGGCCCTGCTCGATGACACCGTGCAGGTGGTTGACCTCTACTCGACCACGCCCGCAATTGAGCAGAATCAGCTGGTGGTGCTGGAGGATCCGAAGAATATGATTCTGGCTCAGCAGGTGTTGCCCATTATCAATACGTCGCGAGTTCCCGACTCTGCGGCGGAGGTTTTGAACCGTGTCTCGGCGAAGCTGACCACCGCCGATCTGCGTACCCTCAACGACCGTGTTTCGGGTACCTCTAAGCAGGAGCCCGCGCAGGCGGCGGCTACCTGGCTGAATGAGCACGGCTTCTAAGAGTCAGCCTGAAATTCCGTATAAATTCCTCTATAGGAATGTCTATAAACAAAACCGACCTGGGAATATTCTAGAAATAGAATATTGCCAGGTCGGTTTATATTGCCCATCTCCCACACGTCTCCCACAGGTTAGGGGAGGGGCATGTAGTAGCTTTTAGCCCTCAATCAGCAGCGCCAGAGCCTCGTAGGGGCGCAGGCTCAGCGTCACCGTCTCAGCCGAATCAGATACAGCAGAATCCGCCGCAGCAGAATCGACCGCAGAATTCTTGTAATTACACACCAGCACGCGACCGGAACGAACGAACTCAGCCGGAACCTCAACCTCGGTCGGCTCACCGTAGAAGTTCGTCAGCACCAGCAGGCACTGTGCCGGGCTACCGTCCTCAGAGCCAGCCTCAGCGGGCAGCTCACGCAGGTACGCAAACACTCGCTCGTGATCCAGTGCGTAGGGCGCGTACGAACCCACAGAGATGACCGGGTACTGCTTACGCAGGGCAATCAGGTTGCGGTAGTAGGGCAGAATCACGCCGTCGCGTTCCTCATCCTCCACCGAAATACCGGCACCGGTCGCCGCATCACGCACCGGGGCGGGAGTCAGCCACGGCGAGGTGGAACCGAACCCTGCGGTCGCCGGATCTGCGGTCCACTGCATCGGTACACGCGAATTATCGCGAGCCTTCGATGCCACAATCTCCAGAGCCTGCTGCTCGCTCAGACCGCGCTCACGCAGCATCGCGTAGGCGTTGTGCGCCTCCACATCCACGTACTGCTCGATCGAGGAGTAGACCGGGTCAATCATGCCGATTTCCTCGCCCTGGTACACGTACGGGGTGCCGCGCAGCAGGTGAATCACGGTCGCCAGCATGGTCGCTGACTCGGCACGGTAACGCTCAACGTCACCAAAACGGTTCAGTGCGCGCGGCTGATCGTG